>NZ_JBVIQN010000049.1:0-50601 GCF_055577005.1 Streptomyces sp. NPDC033221
GCGGCTTCCTGTGGCCCCAAGCCCTCTCCGCCCGCCTCTTCGGCTTCCACGACTGGGCCCTGACCCTGCCGCAGTGCGCCGAGGGCACCGTCACCATCCTCGTGCTCTACCGGGTCGTACGACGCTGGCAAGGCCCCGCCACCGGACTCCTGGCCGCCACCCTGCTCACCCTCACCCCCGTCACCGCCTCCCTGTTCGGCCACGCCATCCCCGACGCCGCCCTGATCATGTGCCTGATCCTCGCCGCCGACCAAGGCCAACGCGCCCTGCACAGCGCACGACCGGCACCCCTCCTGCTCGCCGCCCTCTGGATCGGCCTGGCCTTCCAGGCCAAAATGATGCAGGCCTGGCTCCTGGCCCCCGCCCTCGCCACCGCCTACCTCATCACCGCACCCATCACCCTCCGCCGACGCCTCGGCCACCTGCTCACCGCCGCAGCCCTCATGACCGCCGTGTCCCTGTCCTGGGTCCTCATGATGACCTTGACCCCCAAGGACACCCGCCCCTACGCCGACGGCTCCACCAACAACAGCGCCCTCTCCATGGTCTTCGACCACAACGGCTTCAGCCGGCTCGGGAAGTCGGACGACGCCCCGTCACCGACGAGCGCAGCGGCCGGCCAGGCCCCCGGCACGAAGACCAGTGGTACCGGCACCGTGGGGACCAGCGGCACCCACGGCGCGACGGCCGGCGGCGCCCCCGGGTCCACCTCCGGCTCGGACGCCCGGAACAAGCTGATCAGCGCCCGCCTGGCGCCGCAGATCGGCTGGCTCTACCCGCTCGCGCTCATCGGCCTCACCTTCGGTCTCCGCCGCTGCCGCAAGCGCCCCCGTACGGACCGGACGCGGGCCGGGTACGTGCTGTGGGGCACGTGGCTGCTGACCACGGCGGCGGCGCTGAGCGTCATACCCGTACCGCACACGGCATACGTGGCGGCTCTTGCCCCCGCCCTCGCGGCCCTCTCCGCAGCCGGACTCGTCGCCCTGTGGCGTGCCCGTTGCCGGGACGGCAGCACCCGTCCCGGTCGTGCCGCCCTTCCCGCCACCATCGCCGTCGAAGCCGCCTGGGCCACGTTCCTCGCGCTCCGGCACCCGGACTTCGCGCCGTGGCTCCCGCCCCTCATCGTCGCGGCGGCCCTGCTCGGCATCGCGGGACTCACCTTCCGAGGAAGGACACGCCGCCACCGGCTCCCCGTCATCGGTCTCGCCGCCGGCTGCCTCGCCATGTTCGCCGCCCCGGCCACCTGGTCGCTGTCCGTGCTGGACACGCGGTACGCGGGCACGTCGTTCGACGCCCACGCGGGACCGGAAGGCCCGGACTCCCTGAGCCAGGTGTTCCTGTCCGACGGCTCCCCGCAGCCCTCCCCCGCCGGCAGTCAACAGGGGCTTTCCGCCGTGGAACGCCGCCTTCTCGACTACGTAAGGGAGCACAGCGGCCCGGCGCAGTACGTCCTCTCCTCGGGACCCGGCTGGGCCCGGTCCCGGGGCATCCTCGCGACGGGCCTGCCCGTACTGCCCCTGGGCGGCGCCTCGGGACGCGTCCCATCCGTCACGCTCACCGAGTACCAGCGGCTCGTCGCCTCGGGCGAGCTGCGCTTCGCCCTGCTCGGCACACCGGCCCGGAGCACCGGCGCTTCCGCCTCCGAGAACGAGAAGATCGACGCCTGGGTACGCGCCCACTGCACGGAGGTCGACCCACGCGCGTACGGCGGCGAATCACCGTCCGCCACTCCGTCCGACGGGGGATCGGCTGCCGTCGGAGCCCTCTACGACTGTTCCCCACCGACGAGTTGAAAGCGGGCACACCGCTCCGAGCCGACGCCGCCACCGGCCCCCGATACGGCATCCCCTTGTACCCTGGCCTCCTGTCCGACGCCGGTACGGAGTCCCCCGCGAGGGGTCCAGCCAGGGGGCGATGTGAAGCACCTCGGACCGATCACCGGGCAGGAGCGGCTGCGCGACCGGGCCGCTCACGCCCTGCGTGCCGCGCTGATCGCCGGTGAACTGCGTCCCGGTACGGTGCATTCCGCGCCCGCGCTCGCCGCCGGGTTCGGGATCTCGGCGACCCCGGTGCGGGAGGCGATGCTCGATCTGGCGCGGGAGGGGCTGGTCGAGCCGGTGCGCAACAAGGGGTTCCGGGTCACCGAGGTGAGCGAGCGCGATCTCGACCAGTTCGCGGAAATCCGCGCCCTGATCGAGGTGCCGACCGTGGGGCGGGTGGTGCGGGTGGCTTCCCGCGACCGGCTGGCCGCGTTGCGGCCGCTCGCCGAGGAGATCGTCTCCGCCGCGCGTGCGCACGACCTCATCGGCTATCTGGAGGCGGATCGCCGCTTCCATCTGGGCCTGCTGGCGCTCTCGGGCAATGCGCGTCTCGTGGAGACCGTCGGTGACCTGCGCAAACGGTCCCGCCTGTATGGGCTGACCGGCCTCGACGAGCGCGGCGAGCTGCTGCCTTCGGCGCAGGAGCACCTGGAGCTGCTGGACCTCGCGCTGGCGGGCGACGCCACGGGGGCGGAGGCGTGCATGGCGCGGCATCTGGGGCACGTCAGGTCGCTCTGGGCGCGGTCCGGGGAGGGATCCGCCGCGCGGCGGACCGTACGGGGCGAGCGGGGTGCGGCGGCGGCCCGTACGGTCTCGGGGCGCTGACGGCGGCGGCGATGCGGGTGCGCTGAGCAGCCGTGGGACCGAAAGGCGTAGCCGACGGGTTGTCAGTGCAATGTCACATTACTAGGTTACGGGGCGCGCCGCGGCCCGATGTGGCGTCAACTCACGTACGTACGGGGGTGGTTGACCGGCCGCGCGCTGGTACGTGTCCTGCACGCCTCTACACAGGAGCAGCCGGTGTTTCCATTACGCACTGTGCGCAAGGGCCTGCTCAGCGCCGTCCTGTCGGTGGGCCTCGTACTCCCCGCGGCTCAGGCCGCCCAAGGCGCGGCGCCCGCCCGGCCGTCGGCCGCCCCGGCGGCGGCCCCCACCGACGAGGCGGACCGCACCGACCGGGCCGACAGATTCGCCGACGCCCCCAAGCCGACGGCGCGGGACCTGCCACCCGGCAACGGCCGCGTCCCCCGGGGCCGCACCCCCGGTGACCTGGTGCGGAGCCCGTCCAGCAGCGATCACCGTCCGAGCGCCGCGCCTTCCTGCACCCTCGACGCGCTGACCCACCTCACCCCGGAAGCCCTCGCGGACTTCCTCACCGACCCGGCTGTCACCACCGAGGGCTGCCTGCGCGGCCTGATCTGGACGTGGAACGCGCGGCTCGCGCCCGTGATGTCGCGGGCGCATGTGCAGGCCGTGGCCCGCAGGGCCGGCGCGCTCGCGCCGGGGCACGACGGGACCGACACCACCCACCTGTACGAGCTGTTCACGTACCTGCACGCCGTCGTCTACCACGACTTCTCGCACGACGAGATCGATGTGACGGACGCGCCCACGGTCGAGGCGATGCGGGCGGCGGTCGCCGCGTACGGGACCGCCGCCCGCACCTTCGATCCCACCCGGCACAACGCGGAGACGCTGCGGGAAGCGCTTACGACAGCGAGCGCGCCAGGGCTTCGACAGCATCAACTCCCGCTGGTCAAACGGGTACTGGCCACCATGAACGCCGGTACGCCGACCGCCACCGACCCGATGTGGGGCGGGGCCGCCCTCGCCGCGCTCACCGTCAACTACCTCGGCGTTTACCCCGGCAACAACGACACCGCCTTCCGGGCGGCGGTGACCGCCGACGCCGCGTACCGCGCCGCCTTCCGCGCCTTCGCGGGCCACACCCACCTGAAAGGCACGGCGAACGCCTGGGCGGTGCGCGACGCCCTGGGCGAGTACGGGCGCTTCGGCCAGATCGACGCCCTCAAGCCCGCCGTCGTCACCGACCTCGGGGCGCTGCTGGACGCCACCGAGACCAACTTCGGCCGCCGTAGCGCCCCGTGGGCCGGTGTGGCGGGCTGGCTGAACCACTTCGGAGTCTGCGCGCGCTACAACGTCTGCCTCCAGCAGATCGAGAAGGAGATCTTCCCGCACACGTACACCTACGACCGTGGCGCCATCGAGGTCCGTACCGCGCTCGACCGGACCACCGTCGACCGGCTCTATTACGCCGGCAAGAAGGTCAAGGCGCAGTTCTTCCGGGTGCTCGGCACCGACCGGCCGCTGGCCGATGACACCAACGCCACGCTGCACATCCACCTGTACGCGTCCCGCGCCGAGTACGAGATCATGCATCCGCTGCTGACCGGTATGGGCACCGACAACGGCGGTGTCTACATCGAGAACGGGGCGACCTTCTACACCTACCAGCGACGGGTGCCGCAGGACTCCTCACTCACCCTCGAAGAGCTGTTCCGGCACGAGTACACCCACTATCTCAACGGCCGCTGGGCCGTGCCGGGCAGCTTCGGCGAGGGGCCCTGGTACACCGGCGACCTGACCACCGCCATGGACGAGGGCACCGCCGAGTTCTTCGCGGGCGGTACCCGCGACGACGGGGTCAGGGTGCGCAAGTCGCTGGTCAAGGGTGTCATCGCGGACACGGCCGGCGGCGGCCCGCGGATGAGCGTCGACCGGCTGCTGCACGCCACGTACTCCGGCGACGGCTTCCGCTTCTACAACTACGCCGGTACCTTCTTCGAGTTCCTGTGGCAGCAGCGCCCGTCGCTGCTCCGGGAGATGTACGGTTACCAGCGCGCCGACGACCCGAAGGGATTCGACGCCTGGCGGAGCAGGCTGGGCGCGGACGCCGCGCTGCAGCGGGCGTACGACGCGTTCCTCGACGCCCAGATCGCCGGGGTCGACGACCTGTACGTGCCCAGCACCACCTTCCACCCCGTCGCCTCGCTCCGCTTCGCCGAGGCGTCCGAGGTCCGGACCGCCTTCACCGCCGCCACCTATGTCACCCCCGCCTGCTCGGGCACCGGTGAGACGGGCGGCCGGTCACGCTTCACCTGCACCGGCCGGATCACCGCCAACCTCTCCGATGCCCGCAACCCCGACCGGGTGTTCGCCGACATGTCCGAGACGGTCGATTACTTCCTGCTGGACCGCGCCCGGCCCGCGGCCGACAACCTGGCCGACATGGACTGCTCCTTCGGCACCGTGGACGTCTGGTCCGACGGCCGGGCCGGGAGCGCGTCCTTCACCTGCGAGGGTCCGCTGCGCAGCTGACCGGCGGGGCGGGGTGCGGCGCAGGGGACCGCGCCCCGCCTCCCGGCCGTACCGAGCGGCGTTTTCGAACGGCCGATCACAGATTTCACACAGCCGTAATCTCCTTCCCTCCCGGCAGGCGTGCCACCGAGGTTGCCGCCGGAGGTCCACCACCACGGTCGGGCAATTCGGACACCCGAGGCCCGGCCGCGCGTGGTGACGTGCGCCCTCGCCGCGCCGGAGCGGCAGAATCCGGATGTGCACACCGCGCCCGGGCGGCGTGCGCGTCGGTAGGGACCTCAGGGAGGAAGTTCGGTGTCGGAACGTCAGGTGACGGGTGAGGTCGACGAGGCCGGTGCGCCAGTGGTGGCGCAGGAGCGCCGATTGCGCCGGGACCTGGGGTTCTGGGGGCTCACGGCGATCGGCTTCTCGAACATCGTGGGGTCGGGCTGGCTGTTCGCCGCCCTGTACGCGGCCCAGACCGCGGGCCCCGCGTCACTGCTGTCCTGGATCGGCGCGGGTCTGCTGTGCGGCCTGGTCGCCCTGGTCATGATCGAGCTGGGCGCGTCGCGGCCCGAGGGCGGCGGTACGGTCCGCTGGCCGCTGTTCGCCAGCGGCCGGCTGGTCGGCACCCTGGTGGGCTGGTCGGTACTGCTCTCGGTGGGCGGCACCGCGGCCGAGATCAGCGCGATCATGCAGTACGCCGCGCACTACGTACCCGGTCTCTACAGCGGCCACACCCTGACCCTGGCCGGCGTGGGCGTCGCCGCCGCGCTCAGCGTGGTGCTGACGGCGCTGAACTGGTACGCGGTGCGGCTGTTCGCGCGGCTGAACAACCTGATCTCGGTGTTCAAGATCGCGGTGCCGGTGATCACCGTGATCGCGCTCATCGCCTCCGGCTGGCACGAGGGCCGCCTGACGGACCACGGCGGGTTCGCCCCGTACGGATACGCGGCCTGCCTGACCGCGCTGGCCGGCGGCGGCATCGTCTACTCCGTCAACGGCTTCCAGGCGCCGCTGGACTTCTCCGGTGAGGCCCGCAACCCCCGCAAGACCATCCCCGCCGCCGTCCTCACCGGCATCGCCCTGGCCGTGGCGATGTATCTGGCCCTCCAGGTGGCGTTCCTCTTCACGGTCCCCGAGAACGTGCTCGGCGGCGGCTGGAAGGGCGTGTCCTTCGAGTCCCCGTTCGGGCAGCTGGCGCTGATCCTCAACCTGCACTGGCTGTCCAGCCTGCTGTACGCGGACGCGGTGGTCTCCCCCGGCGGGTCGGCGTACGTGGGTGTGGCGATCAATGCCCGGCACACCTACGCGCTCGCCAAGAACCGCACGATCCCCCGGTTCTTCATGAAGGTCAACGAGCGGTTCGGCGTGCCGCGCCGGGCGCTGGCGATCAACCTCGCGGTGATCGTGATCTTCCTGCTGCCGTTCGGCGGCTGGCAGGACATCGTCAGCGTCATGGGCAACATGTACCTGCTGATCTACGGGGCCTCCGCGGTGGCCGCCGCGGTCTTCCTCGCCGACCCGGGGAGCAGCACGACCGGCTGGGTGCCGGGCCTGCGCTGGATCGCGCCGGTCAGCTTCGTGGTGGCGAGCGAGTTCGTGTACTGGTCGGGCTGGCACACCCTGCGCCTCGCCCTGCCGCTGGTCCTCGCCGGACTGCTCGTCTTCCTGGCCATGCGGCGTTCCGGTGACGGCACCGCGGACGCCGTCGGCGACCGGGACGGCGCAGGCCGGCGTCTGCCGCTGCTCACCGAACTGCGTACCGGTGCCTGGCTGGTGACGTACCTGGCGGTACTGACGCTGCTGTCGTGGCTGGGCACCTTCGGGGGCTCCGACCGGGTGCCGGCCCCGTACGACTCGCTGGTCGTGGCGGCCTTCGCGCTCGCGGTGTTCTTCTGGGCCGTACGGTCCGGCGTCCGGCATCTGACGGAATCCCGCACCGCGGCCCTGTGAGTGGTGACGGACCGGCCGCGCCGGCGGCCGGTCCGCCCGGGCCGTTTCCGCGGATGAGGTGGCCTGGGGTCCGTACCGGGGGAAGTATTGCGTATGGACGTTCCCCTGTACCTCGAACCGCGGTTGGAGTCCCGGCTGGCGTCCCTGCTGCGCGCGAGGACGTTTCTCCATACGCTCACCGGCGGGCTCGGATCGCCGCTGAACGTGGTGTTACCGGACCGCATCACCGAGAATCTGGCCGCCTTCCGGGCCGTCTACCGCCGGCACCACCTCAGCGGCGGCATCTTCTTCGCCCACAAGGCGAACCGCTCCAGCGCCCTGGTACGGCGGCTCGCCGCCACGGAAGCGGCCGTGGACGTCGCCTCCCTCGGGGAACTCCAGCACGCCCTGGCGTCCGGGTTCGTACCGGACCGCGTCATGGCGACCGGCCCGAAGAACCCGGAGTTCCTGTGGCTGGCGGCCCGTACGGGCACCACCGTGAACATCGACAGCCCGGGGGAGCTGGACGAACTCGCCGCGCTGGTACGGGATTACGGCCTCCCCCGCGTCCGCGTCCTGCTGCGCCTCTCCGGCTTCTGCACCCCGGGCGTCAAGCTGCTGACCCGGCAGAGCCGCTTCGGTACGGCGGAGGGGGAGCTGGACGGGCTGCTCAAGTCGGTGGAACGGCACAGCGACACGGTGGAGCTGACGGGGGTCGGCTACCACCTCGACACGACCAGCCCGGCCGAGAAGGCGGTGGCGCTCGAAGGGTGCGTCAAGGCGCTGGACACGTGCCGGGCGCGGGGCTTCGCGCCGCGCGCCGTCGACATCGGCGGCGGGTTCGGCACCGACTACCTCGCCGACGGCGCGCAGTGGCAGCGGTACACCACCGAGCTGACCAACGCCGCGCTGGGCACCCGCCCGCCCATGACCTGGCGCCGGCACACCTACGGCCTGCGCAACGAGAACGGCACCCTGCGCGGCGCACTGGCGCTGTACCCGGCCCACCGCCCGACCGCCGGGGCCCAGTACCTGGACGCGCTGCTGTCGCTCCCCGCCCCTTCCCTGGGCCGTCCGCTGGCCACCCTGCTGCTGGAGAACCTGTACGAGCTGCACACCGAGCCAGGGCGCGCGCTGGTGGACCAGTGCGGGGTCACCCTGGCGCGGGTGCTGGAGGTACGCCGTACGGAAGCCTCGGACCGCACGGGTACTGCCGCTGGTGAGCCCGCGGCGTCCGGCGGCCGTACGGGCTCCGGCCATCTCCTGATGCGCCTGGACGCGAACGCCGACGACATCGGCCTGGAGGAGCACGGCGTCCTCGTCGACCCCGTCCTCGTCCCGCGCGACGCGCCCGGGGACCCTCCGGACGCCGGACCGGTGGCGTGCTACCTCGCGGGCAACCTCTGCCTGGAGGCCGACATGATCACCCGGCGCGCGGTCCACCTGCCGCGCACACCGCGCCCCGGGGACCTGCTGGCGTTCGCCAACACGGCCGGCTACTGCATGGACTTCAGCGCCGACGAGGCCCAGCAGCAGCCCGTCGCCCGCAAGGTCGCCGTATGGCAGGACGGACCGGCGGACGGCACCGCCCCGGAGGACGCCTCCTGGCACTGGTGTCTGGACGAACAGTACTGGCCGCATGTGAACCGCCGGACGAAAGGATCTGCATGAGGTTCGAGCGCATCACCGACGCCATCGGCAACACCCCGCTCGTACGCATCGATCCGTCCGTGCACGGCCTGCGCACCATCGATCTGTACGCCAAGCTGGAGATGCTCAACCCGTTCGGCTCGATCAAGGACCGGGCGGCCTGGAACATGGTGCGGCCGGGGCTGTCCGCCGCAGCCGACGAGGACCGCACCGTCGTCGAGCTGTCCAGCGGCAACACGGCCAAGGCGCTGGCCGTGCTCGCCGGGATGCACGGGGTGCCCTTCAAGAGCGTCACGAACCGGATGCGCATACCGGAGGTCAAGGACCTCCTCCTGCTGCTGGGCGCGGAGGTGGAGGAACTGCCGGGGCAGACCGAGTGTCTCGACCCGACCAACACCGACGACCCGCTGACCCACTTCCACCAGACGCTCACCGAGTCCGGCAGCGCCTACCTGTACACCGACCAGTACTACAACGACCGCAACACCCAGGCCCACGTGGAGGGCACCGGCCCGGAGATCGTCAAGGACCTGGACGGCCGGGCGCCGGACTGGTTCATCGCCTGTGTGGGGACGGCCGGCTCGTCCACCGGGGTGGCCCGGGTGCTGCGGGAGCACGACCCCGGGGTGGACGTGGTCGGGCTGGTCTCGCACAAGGCGGACTTCGTGCCCGGCATCCGCACCATCGACGAGGTGCAGGAGGTCGGCCTGTTCGACCCGGGGACGTACGACACGATCGCCTCCGTCACCGCCGACGAGGCGATCGACGGGATGCTGACGCTGGCCCGGCGGTGCGGCATCCTGGCCGGTCCGACCAGCGGCGCCGCGTACTTCGGTGCCGTGCGGCATCTGCGTGAGCTGGACACCGGCCCGGCGGCGGACCCTGACCCGGACCACCCGGCCGGGCGCCGGACCGCCGTGTTCATCGTGTGCGACCGCATCGAGAGCTATCTCGGTTACGTACGGCAGCGGCGGCCCGAACTGCTCGGCCGGCCACCGCAGCCGAACTCCGTCGCCACGCTCTCCGAAGCCGAGGTGCGCCGGGCGCCGGACATCGACGCCGAGGGCGCCGTACGGTGGATCGAGCGGGACCGGCCGCTGGTCGTGGACCTGCGCAGCCCGTTCGCCTACACCGCGCTGCACATCGCCGGTTCGGTCAACATCGTCGACGAGCTGTTCGGTGAGCTGGTGCGCGGCGGGCTGCCGTTCAGCAAGAGCCGCCCGGTGCTGCTGGCCTGCCCGGTCGGCGAACAATCCGCCAAGTACGCCGCGCTGCTCGCGCGTATGGGCCATCCCGACGTGCGCAGCCTGCGCGGCGGGATCATCGCCTGGCGCGACGCGGGCGCCCCGCTGGTACGGGAGTGACGGCCGATGACCACGACGAACGCTCCCGTCACCGCGGCGCTGGACGAGCTGCGTGCGTGGCACACCGGCGTACGCGCCCAGTTCCCGATCATCGTGGGCGCGCCGCGGCTCGCCTATCTGGACAACGCCGCGACGACGCAGAAGCCGCAGGCCGTCCTGGACGCCGTGCAGCACTACCTCACCACCGGCAACGCCAACGCCGGGCGCGGCACCTACACCTGGGCCAACCGGACCACGGCGCTGGTCGAGGAGACCCGGCAGCGGATCAAGGAGTTCCTGGGCGACCCCGATCCGGAGCGCTCCGGGGTGCACTTCGTGAGCGGGGCGACCGCGGGGCTGCGCGCCGTCGCGCTCGACTGGCTGGCCGGCCGGCTGGCCGACGGCGACGAGATCGTGGTCCCGCTCGCCGACCACCAGGCGAACATCGTCCCCTGGCTGGAGGTACGGGACCTGCTCGCCCGGCAGGGCCTGCGCATACGGGTGCGCCCGATGCCGTACCAGGCGGGGTCCGGTGACTACGACCCGGCGGCGCTGGCCTCCCTGGCCGGGCCGCGGACCCGCTTCGTGGCGGTCACGCACGTCCATCACGTCTACGGCGGCGACATGAATGTGCACCGCATCCGGCAGGCGGTCGGCCCGGACGTACCGATCTGTCTGGACGCGGCGCAGAGCGTGGGCCACATCCCCGTGTCACTGGCGGACCTGGACGTGGACTTCGCCGTCTTCTCCGGGCACAAGGCCCTGGCCCTGCCCGGCTCGGGTGCCGTGTGGGCCCGTAACGCCCGGGGCCCGGCCTTCGTGCCCGGCGGGTGGGACGGCAGCCCCAACACCACGGGCATCCGGAGCCTGCGGGCCGCGTTCGACTGGCTGGACGCCACCGGCACCGGCCGCGTCGAGCGGTGGACCACCGCGCTGGCCGCCCGGCTGACGGAGGGCCTGCGCCACCTGCCCGCGTACGAGGTGCTGGGCTGCCGGCGCAGCCTGGCGGCCGACGCGGACATCCAGCGGCGTCAGGGCATCGTGACCTTCCGGCATCGCGCCATCGACTCCGGCGACCTCGGTTTCGCGCTGTTCGACCACGGTTTCATGGTCCGCTCCGACAGTCTCTGCCAGGGCAGCGGGGGCGAGCGGCAGCACTCGGTCCGGGTGAGCCTGCACGCGTACAACTCCCCTGAGGAGATCGACCGGCTGCTGGACGTGCTGGGAGCGTGTGCCTGACCCCTGGGGAGTGACCCCCTTTGGAGTGACGGAACGCCATTGGAAACCGTTTTCACCTGTAGGTTGAGGACCACCGGCGACAGGCTCTGGAAGACGGCTGAGGTGGCACGACCGGATGGGACTGAGTGTGGCTACGGCCGCCCTGTGGGTGCGGCGGTGGGAACGGCAGCAGCAGCGGTACGCGATCGACCGTGAGGAGCGCTTCACGGTCGTCGCGGACGCCGTCGAGAAGGTGACCGCCCACCAGGATCGGTCGCTGGTCCTGGACCTCGGGTGCGGGCCCGGGTCACTGGCCGCACGGCTGGCCGGGCGGCTGCCCGGCGCGGACGTCGTGGCCGTGGACAAGGACCCCGTCCTGCTGGCGCTGGGCGAGGCCCACCACGGCGGCACCGTGCGGTTCGTCGAGGCGCCGGTCGGCGCGGCCGGCTGGACCGGCGCCCTGGGCCTGGACCGCCCGCTGGACGCCGCGGTCTCGTCGACGGCGCTGCACTGCCTGGCGCCGGACGCGCTGCGCCGGGCGTACGAGGATCTCGCGGGCCTCATCCGCCCCGGCGGCGTGCTCGTCAACAGCGACCGGTTCCGCAGCCCGCGGGGGGACCGGGCGGCGGAGGTGGCCGCGCAGGTCGGGCTGCGGCGGGCCGAACGGCAGCGGCCGCCCGGCCGCGAGGACTGGGCGTCCTGGTGGGCCGCTGCCGCCGCCGACCCGGAACTGGCCGACCCGTTCACCGCCCGCCGCGCCCGGCACACACCGCACAGCGTGCACAACGGCCTGCCCCTGTGCCACCACATACGGCTGCTGCGCCGGGCCGGGTTCCGGCACGCCGCGCCGGTCTGGCAGTTCGGCGAGGACGCGGTGCTGGTGGCGGTGCGGTAGGTCCGGCGGACTCCGGTGTGCAGGGCGGCGGGCGGGCTCAGGGGTTGGCGCCGATGATGTGGAAGAGGGTGCCCTCCGGGTCGCGCAGTTCGGCCACCGGGCCCTGCGAGGTGCGTTCGGCCTTGGACTCCACCTGGCCACCGAGCTTCTTCGCGGTCTCGACGGCCTCCTCGACGCTCGGCACCTGGAAGTGGACGTTCCAGCGCGGCCGCACCTGCGGGTCGGCCGCCGCCTCGATCGCGCCGCCGTACAGGCCCACCGCGTCCCGTTCCTCGACGCTCAGGACCACCCGCTCGCCCTCCCAGCGCACGTCGAAGGGGCTGCCGTCCTCCTCGCTGTACCAGCCGAAGAGGTCGCCGTAGAAGCGCGCGGCGTCGAACGCGTCGCGGGTGCGCAGCTCCACCCAGACCGGCGCACCGGTGCCGACCGGCTGCCGGTTCGTCTGCGGGGTGTTCTCCCGGCACTCCCAGAGGCCGAAGTTCGCCCCGGCCGGGTCGGCGGCCAGCGCCAGCCGGCCCGCGTCGAAGTCCAGCGGGCCGATGGCGACCGTACCGCCGCGTTCCCGGACGCCGTTCGCCGCGTCGTCGGCGTTGCGCGTCCCGAAGTACGTCGTCCAGGCGTTGGGCAGTTCGGTGTGGCGGGCGGCCGCGCTCAGGCCCGCCACCGCCGTGCCCCCGGCCATCGCCCGTACGTACGGGCCCCACCGGTCCGGCCCGGCCTCGAACCGCCAGCCAAGCAGCGGTCCGTAGAAACGTGTCGCGACGTCGAGGTCCCCCGTCAGGAGGGTGGCCCACGACGGCACCCCGGGAACGAACGTCATCTGGCAGTCGCCCATGTAAAGCCGGCCCTTCTCCACCATTGTTGTCCAGAACTGCTACTGCGGTCCTACCAGGAAAGGCAGGACCGCATGTCATTCCATCGGCTCATGCCGCAACCGAACTGGCGGGCGCCTCGGGGCCGGTCCCGTCGGCCTGCTCGCGAATGCGTGCGCAGGTCCGCTTGATGAGACGGCACACATGCATCTGGGACAGCCCCAGTTCCTCGCCGATACGGCTCTGTGTCATATCGCAGAAGAACCGCATGTACAGGATGCGGCGCTCACGCTCCGGAAGGCCGCGCAGTCCGTCCCGCACCGTTTCCCGGGCGAGGACCAGCTCATACTGCGACTCGGTGAAACCGATACTGTCCCGGAGGGCGAAATCGTCGTCCGCGCCCGGCCGCTCGGCGTCCAGCGAAAGCGTTTTGTAGCTTTCGATGGCCTCCAGTCCGAGGATGACGTCGTCGGCGGAGAGCCGGGTGCGTTCGGCGATCTCCGCGACGGTCGGGAAGCGGCTGTCGGAGGCCGCGGCCAGTTCACGTACGGCGAGCCGGACGGTGTTGCGGAGTTCCTGGACACGGCGGGGCACGTGCACGCCCCAGGTGCAGTCCCGGAAATGCCGCTTGACCTCGCCGACAATGGTGGGGATGGCGTAACTCTCGAATGCGCTGCCACGCTCGGGCCGGTACCCGCCGATGGCCTTCACCAAGCCCAGAGCGGCCACCTGTTTCAGATCGTCCATGCTTTCGCCGCGGTCCCGGAAACGCAGTGCGAGACGTACCGCCATCGGCAGCCAGGCGCGTGTCAGTTCATCACGCAGCCGCCTCTTCTCCGGCCCCTCGGGCAGTTCTGCCAGGCGCGTGAATACGGCGTTCGTCTCGGCCGCGTCTGGTGTGTCCGGAAAGGCTCGTCGGCGGCGTGACGGAGCCGTGGCGGCTGTGCTCACGGGATCCACTCTCCCAACGGACGCGGGGTCTGGGCGTCGTCACCGAGACGGCGGTAGCACACCGGGCGGGACAGCCTCCGGCTGCCCGCATACCGGGTCCGACCAGGTACGCGGTATACGCCCAACGTCTGCACCCCGAGCATAGGACGATCAGCACCGGCCCGCCTGCGGAGCGCTCGCGCGTAGCTGCATTCCGTCATCCGACCGGCGCGGCATACATGTTTGGTATTCCGGTGCGCCGGATACCCGGTCCGGCGGAGCGCCGTCGGGACAGCCGCGGGCCACGGTGCGCGCAATCGTCCCGGAGGCGCCCCCACGCGTGTGGACAGGGCAGACAAGGAGCGACATTCCGATGGCCGATCCGAAGCAAGAACAGCGTGACCGCTTCCGCGCCGAAGACCCGGCCTCCGGGCCGATGACGACCGACCAGGGCGTGACGGTCGACCATACCGACGATTCCCTCCAGGCCGGTGAACGCGGGCCCACGCTGATGGAGGACTTCCACTTCCGGGAGAAGATCACCCGCTTCGACCACGAGCGGATCCCGGAGCGGGTGGTGCATGCGCGCGGGGCGGGTGCGTACGGCTATTTCCAGCCGTACCGGTCGTGCGCGGAATTCACCCGGGCGGCCTTTCTCCAGGACCCGTCCGTGAAGACGCCGGTGTTCGTCCGGTTCTCCACCGTGCAGGGCCCGCGCGGCTCCGCCGACACCGTGCGTGACGTACGCGGATTCGCGACGAAGTTCTACACCTCGGAGGGCAATTACGACCTGGTGGGGAACAATTTCCCGGTCTTCTTCATCCAGGACGGCATCAAGTTCCCGGACTTCGTGCACGCGGTGAAACCGGAGCCGCACAACGACATCCCGACGGGTGCCTCCGCGCACGACACGCTGTGGGACTTCGTCTCCCTGCAGCCCGAGACCCTGCACACGATCATGTGGCTGATGTCCGACCGGGCCATCCCGCGCAGCTACCGGATGATGCAGGGCTTCGGCGTGCACACCTTCCGGTTCGTCAACGCGCAGGGTCAAGGCACCTTCGTGAAATTCCACTGGAAGCCGAAGCTGGGGGTGCACTCCCTGGTATGGGACGAGGCCCAGGAGGCCCAGGGCCGGGACCCCGACTTCAACCGCCGGGACCTGTGGGACACCATCGAGGCCGGCGCCTACCCCGAGTGGGAGCTGGGCGTGCAGCTCGTACCGGAATCGGACGAGCACGCGTTCGACTTCGATCTGCTGGACGCCACCAAGATCATCCCGGAGGAGCAGGTCCCGGTACAGCCCATCGGCCGGATGGTGCTCGACCGCAACCCCGACAACTTCTTCGCCGAGACCGAGCAGGTCGCCTTCCACACCGCGAACGTCGTACCGGGCATCGACTTCACCAACGACCCGCTGCTCCAGGCCCGCAACTTCTCCTACCTGGACACCCAGCTGATCCGGCTCGGCGGGCCGAACTTCGCGCAGATCCCGGTCAACCGGCCGGTCACCCCGGTCCGCAACCACCAGCGCGACGGTTACCACCAGAACGAGATCCACCGGGGCGCCAACTACCACCCGAACTCGCTCGGCGGCGGCTGCCCCGCGCTGGCCGACCCCGACGACCCGGCCTTCCGGCACTACACCGAGCGGGTGGACGGCCGCAAGATCCGCCGCCGCAGCCCCAGCTTCGCGGACCACTACACCCAGACCGCGATGTTCTGGCACAGCATGGCCGACTGGGAGCAGCAGCACATCATCGACGCGTTCCGCTTCGAGCTGGGCAAGGTGGGCGCCAAGGAGGTCCGCGCCCGTACGGTCGAACAGCTCTCGTACGTGGACCACGCGCTGGCCGTCGCGGTCGCGGAGGGCATCGGCGTACCCGCGCCGCAGGAGCGCCCGGACACGCCGCGGCCCACCCCCTCCCCCGCGCTGAGCTTCGAGAACAACCGCGGCGACGGCTCGATCAGCACCCGGCAGATCGCCGTGCTGGTCTCCGACGGCGTGGACGCCGCCCAGACGATCGCGGTCCGTGACGCGCTGACCGAACAGGGCGCGATCGTAGAGCTGATCGCCCCGCAGGACGGCACCGTCCAGGACAAGGACGGCAGCACACTCGCCGTGGACCGGGCGCTGCCGACCGTCGCCTCGGTGCTCTACGACGCGGTGCTGCTGCCCCCGGGCGGCCTGGACTCCGGCAACGCGGCGGCCGACGACGCGGCCCTGCGGTTCGTCCGCAGCGCGTACCGCCACGGCAAGCCGATCGGCGCCCTCGGCGCGAGCGTCGACAAGCTGACCGGCCTGCTGCCGGGTGAGCTGCGGACGGCCGCCGACGGGGACTCGACGGTCTCCGAGGTGGGCATCGTCACCGACCGCCTGTCGGGCGGCGCGACGGCGCGGGGCTTCACGGGCGCGTTCGCCGACGCGGTCGCCGCGCACCGGCACTGGAACCGGCCGGCGCTGCCCGGCTGAGCCCGGCCCCCGACCGAAGGGCCCGCGACCCAAGGGATCGCAACAGAAGGCGGACGGCCGCCGACCGGCCGTCCGCCTTCACGCTGTCCTTCTCCCGCCGTCTTCCGCTGCCTGTCTACCGCTGTCTGCCCCGCGGGGTCAGCGGGCCGAGCGTGAGGCACCACCGAACAGCCGGGCCAGCGCCCTGAACGGCAGGGTGACGACTGCCGCGAGCGTGCTGCCCACGGCCCTCAGCACGTCCGCGATCGCTCGGAACATCCCACGCACCTCCTGGTCTCGGTGGCGCGGCGGAACCGGGACCGGCCGGACGCCCGTCCCCGGTCCGCCGCGAACGGCCGCCGCACCGGGTATCCCCCGTACGGCACGGGAAACCCGTACGGCCGAACGGGCCGCCGCCGCTCCGGGCATGATCACCGCACGGCAGGGAACCCGGTGGGGCGTGCGGCGCCCGGGACACGCCGGGTGCCCGGTGACCACACCGCTCCCGCGGGCCCCGGGCAGCGGGACCGGACGACCGGCCCGCCGGCCGTGCGGCCCGCCGAACGACCCGCCCGCCGGGCCGCACGGCCGGCGGGCCCACAGGAAGGACCGCTCCATGGGAAACGACCGCAAGCACACCGACTCCGCCGCCGACGAACTGTTCAAGGAGTTCGAGGACGCGGAGCTGGACGTCACGGACGACGGGGACGAGGACGAGCGGGTCGGCAAGGAGGGCGACACGTTCTCCACCAACCTGGAGGAGCAGCAGAACGCGGCGGGTCACCCGAGAGGCGAACCGGCCGACGAACGCCGCTGAGACGTAGCAGCCGCCTCGGCCCGGGCACGGTGCGCCGCCGTGACCCGGGCCCGCTGCTCGGCGTCGGCGGCAAGGTCCGCGGCCGTCAGGGCCATGGCCAGGGCGGCGTCCAGCACCGCGCGGTCGGCGTGCGCGCCGATGGTCTCCTCGGCGAACTCGGACGTGTGGGGCCGCGCGCGGCAGGACAGGCCGATGGTGGGGTGGATGGCGGGCAGGAACCGGCTGATGTTGCCCATGTCGGTGGAGGCCCCGATGGAGTCGGCGGGCTCGGGGGTGCGGCCCAGCGCCCGTACGTGCCGGGCGTAGGTGTCGCCGAGCCACGCGTCCTGACGCAGGTCGGCGTAGGCGGGAGACGGTTCGGTCAGCGTCAGTTCGCAGCCGGTGGCCAGCGCGCCCGCCTCGAAGCAGGCCCGGACCCGGGGCCACAGGGCTTCTACTTCCTCCAGGGTGTCGGCGCGCAGCTGCCAGCTCATCCGGGACCGCGCCGGGATGATGTTGGTGCGGTCGCCGCCGTGCGTGACGATGCCGTGCATCCGTACGCCGTCGGGAAGCTGCTGGCGCAGCAGGGCCAGCGCGGTCTGCGCGACCACGCACGCGTCGGCGGCGTTCAGGCCGTCGTGCGGGGCGACGGCCGCGTGCGCGGCGCGGCCCCGGTACTCCGCCTCCACACCGCGGGAGGCACGGGAAGTTCCGCCGAAGTCGTCCACCGGACCCGGATGCACCATCATCGAGCACGACACATCGTCGAAGGCACCCGCGTCCAGCATCAAGACCTTGCCCCCGCCCCCCTCCTCGGCGGGCGTGCCCAGCGCCTTCACCCGCAGCCCGAGACCATCGGCGGCCGCCGCCAGCGCGATGGCGGCACCCGCCCCGGCGGCGGCGATCAGGTTGTGCCCGCAGGCGTGGCCGAGGTCCGGCAGCGCGTCGTACTCCAGGCACAGCCCCACGGTCAGTCCGGCGTCGGCCGGTCCCGCGGTGGCCGTGAAGGCGGTCGGCAGCCCGGCCGTACCGCGTTCCACCGCGAAGCCCGCGTCCGCCAGCAGACGCGTCAAGGCGTCGGCCGCGTGGTGCTCGGCGAAGGCCGTCTCCGGATGGGCGTGCAGGTCGCGGGCGAGCAACAGCAGCGGCTCGCGCACGGCGTCGAGCCGGGTGCGGATCGCGGCGTCGGGGGTGGGGGCGGTACGGGCCAAGGTGACCTCCTCGTCGGTATGCGTCCCGCCGAGGCGGGTGCAGCCGGAGCGCGCCTGAAGGTGGTGCGGTTGCGACAGTTCCCGGTCTGGACCGTAACGCGTCCTCCGCCCGTCCCGGGCGCCCGCCGTCGGTCCGCCCGGCGCGGCACCACGCCCGGCCGCTGAGGCGCCGCGCACCTCGTGGGACGGACGCGCCGTACCGCCCGGTGTGCGCCGGAATTCCGCGACCGGGCGCGGAACGTGCGCCCTGTCCGCCCGGTACGCCCTCTCCTAGCCTGCGAGCGTGGGCCACAGGAGGAAGAGCGAAAGGAAGGTCGAGTTGACGTGACGGTCTTCAACAAGGCCGGAAGCAAGCCGGTCAAGGCGCCTTCGGCCGATTCTCACGGCTCCGCCTGACCAGCTCGGCCCTGTCTGCCGGGGCGGCCCTGGACCCGACGGCCGGCCCCGGCGGAAGGAGCGTGCTGTGCAGCCGGGGCTCGTGGCACTCGGAGGCCTACTCATCGTCGGCCGGTTCCGCGCTTTTCGCACAGGCACCTCCTTTTGCACAGACATCGACCGGCCGGACGCGGCTGGTTCGAACCGACTGCCGGTCCCTCCCCCCTCATGAGAATGACCGGCGCCCGGGCAGTTCGACGACTGCCCCGGCACCGGTCCCGGTGTGGCGGTGGCGTTACTCGTGCTGGGTCGGTGTGCTCCAGCGGAGGATGGCGCCGAGGCCGCCGGTCGGGGCTTCGGCGGGGTCGCGGACGACGACGGCCTCGGCTCCGTTGGCGGCGGCCGAGCGGAGCAGGGCGTCGTCCGCGCGGGCGGCGGACGGGTTGGTTTCGCCCAGGTACTGCAACTCGGAGTTGCGTACGGCCAGTTGGTCGGCGCCGGGGCCGACCCAGACCTCACGGGCGGCGTCGGCGCCGCCGGGGGTGATGATCAGGGTGTCGATGCGGTGTTCGCGCGCCGCCTCGACGAGGGCCGGTACGCCGGTCGCGGCGTACGCGGGGTCGGTGCCGCCCACCCCGGCGCCCGCCCGGAAGCGGTCGAGGACGTCGGCCACGTGGTCGCGTTCGTGGGCGGCGCGTACGTGGGCGATGTCGCGGTCCAGGGCGGTGCTGTCGGAGCCGGCCGCCCGGCCGCCGTGGTCGGTCTCGTAGGTCACCGCGCGCAGTTGCTCGGGAAGCTTGTCGTGGACCGAGCGGCGTTCGCGCGCGTCGCCCGCCAGGAGCATGACCTTGGCGCGGCAGCTTTCGAAGACCCGTTGTGCGGCCTCGGCGATCTCGCCGGCGTTCTGTTCCCAGGTGTTCTCGACCGCGGTCTGGAAGTGCCGTTCGGACCAGTCCGCCGTCGAGGTGCGGTGGATCGGCCAGTCCAGGCCGTCGACCTTTCCGGCCTCCTCGCTGCCCCGGTCGTCGTGGAGCGCGAAGTCGGCTCCGGTGCGGTCCACGTACACCACGAGGCACCCGGTGTCGTCCGCCGCGGCCTCGGCCCACGGGGTGATCCTGGGCAGCGGCGACCAGGCCGCGAACGACCTGGCGGGGCGGCCGGCGAGCGGCGCGTCCAGGACGATTTCGCCGTCCGTGGCGAAGACGGCCCGTCCGGACAGGGGCGCGTGGTCCCCGTCGGCGCGGACACTGGTCAGGGCCTCGCGTACGGCGTCGCACGTGGCCCGGTCCGCCCCTTGCTCCACGAGCTGTCGGGCCGCCGCGTCCGCCGACAGTTCGCGCTGCTTGGCCGCGTCCTCGGTGGTGTGCGGCACCTCGGCGTACACGGATGCCCAGGGGCCCGGCCGGTCGATGATCGGTTGAAGGAGCGAAAGGTGCATGGCGCTGCCTCCTCAGGATTGCGCGGCTCACCGACTGACAGTCGTGACAGCCTTGGCGGTGATGTCTTGGATGGCTTGACGGTGTGCCGGGTGCCCGGTTTTTGACGGTTACAACGTGTGCGGACGGTTCGGATGTGGCGCTCGCGGGCGGTGGTGCTCGTGTGCCGTGCACCGTTCCCCGGCCGTGCGCCGCCGTCCGGCGTGTCCGCACGCGTGCCCGTTCACCGCGCCGCCATGCCCTCCGTCACCGGACCGGTTGCCGCTTCACCTTTCCTCGCGGGTCCCCTCTCCACTTTCGGCCCTCGGACCAAAGGACGCACCCGGAGCGCGCCCTCCGGCCTGTGGTTCAGCGGCTCCGCGCGACGCGCTCGCGCTCCCCCACCGCCCGGCCGCCGTCGAGCGCCAGCTCGCGCCCGCGGAACCGGCCGCGGTGGTGACGGTCGTGGGAAACCATGATCACCGCGCCGCGATAGCAGGACAGCGCCTCCTCCAGCTCCTCGGCCAGGGCGAGGGAGACATGGTTGGTCGGCTCGTCCAGGACGAGCAGGTCGGCGGGGCGCGTCACCAGGCGTGCCAGCTCCAGCCGTCGCCGCTGGCCGACGGAGAGGGCCGCCACCGGCACCGCCAGGTCCTCTTCCCGGAACAGGCCGAGGGCCAGCAGCTCCGGCGCGTGCTCCTCGGGCGGGCCGGGGAGGCCGGCGGCGAAGGCGGCGAGCAGGGACCGCCGGAGTGGTGCGGCGGACAGTTCCTGCGCCAGGTATCCGGTACGGGCCGGCCGGCACACGGTGCCCGTGTCGGGGCGCAGGTCACCGGCCAGGACGCGGAGCAGGGTCGTCTTGCCCGCGCCGTTGGGGCCGGTCACCAGGAGGCGGTCGCCCGGCATGACGGTCAGCTTCGCGATGCGCAGCCGGTCGCCGACAGTGATGTCGGTCAGGGTGGCGAGGGGGTGGTGGGGGAAGAGAGGGGCGGGGTGGGTGGTGGGTGTGGCGGCGGCAGCCGTGTCGGGGGCGTACGCCGCTCCGCCCGGGCCGTCCGCGTACGTGCTCAGCTCGGCGGTGAACCGGAGCGGTACGGGAGGCGGCGGCACCGGATGGCGCCGGAGTCGGGACAGGCGCTGTCCGGCCGCTCTGACCTGGCCGGAGAGCTTCGTCTCGTGCGAGCGGCGGTGCTTGCCGAAGCCTTCGTGGGGGTCCTTGCCGGTGCCGGCGAGCCGCCGGCCGGCCGATTCCGCCAGTTCGGCGGTCCGGGCGACCTCCGCCCGCCACTCCTCGTGGTCCTGCGCCCAGCGGCGGCGGGCCGCGGCCTTCGCCGTACGGTAGCCCTGCCAGCCGTCGCCGTAGCGGGTGACGGCCCGCAGATCGCGGTCGACTTCGAGGATCGTGGTGGTGACCGCTTCGAGCAGCATGCGGTCGTGGGTGACGACGACCACCGTGCCGCGGTGTGCCTTGAGGTGCGCCTCCAGCCAGGTGGTGGCCTGGTGGTCGAGGTGGTTGGTCGGCTCGTCCAGCAGGAGCAGTTCGGGCGCGGCGGCCAGTACGCAAGCCAGCGACAGCCGCGACTGCTCGCCGCCGGAGAGCGAGCCGAGCACCCGGTCGCGGGTGAGGTGCCCCAGGCCGAGGCCGTGCAGGGCCGCGTCGACGCGGGCGTCCGCCTGGTAGCCGCCGCGCTCCTCGTACGTGGTCAACAGGTCGCCGTACGCGTCGAGTTCGTCCGGCGTGGCGTCGGCCAGGGCGGCTTCGGCGGCCCGCAGGCGGGCTTCGAGGGCGCGCAGTTCGGCGAGGGCCGCGTCGACGGCGTCCTGGACGGTGCCGCGCGGGTCGAGGCCGGAGGTCTGGCCGAGGTGGCCGGCGCCGCCGGGGAAGGACACGGTGATCTCACCCGTGTCCGGCTTCTCGGCCCCGGCCAGCAGCCGGAGCAGGGTGGATTTACCGGAGCCGTTCTCTCCGATGACGCCGGCTCTCTCGCCGGGGCGGACGGTCAGCGACACCTGCTCCAGCACGGCGCGGTCGCCATAGGTCCGGGAGACGTCTTTCATGGTCAGTTGGGCGCGAGGGCGCATGGGAAGTCCCTGGGTACGTCATGGCCGCGCCGTGCGTCCTGCGCACGGAGGCCGGATTCCGATGGAGGCCGGGAGGCAGCGGCACAGCGAGGGAGTGCGGCTGCGCGAGGAAGGTGACCGCGGAACCGGCGCGGCGGCCCGGTGGCAGGTGGTCCTGCGCGGGCGGCGGCGCTGCCGGTCGTACGGCGGGCCGGCGAAGAGTCAGCCTGCCGCGGTCACGCCCGGTCTCAGATGAAGTAGTACCAGGAAGCCATGTCTTCCACTGTAGCCGAGGGGCGCGGCACGGGAACGGGAATTCCAGGCGCCGCGACCCGCCCGCGCCGGACCGTACGGGCGGATCCTCCGTGCCTGCCGCGCCTTCCGTGAATGCGGCACGTCCCGGCGCCGGTCCCAGCATTTGAGACGCCGGAGCGTTACGTTGCGAGGACGCGGACGCCTGACGGACACTCCGACCGGGAACGCGTACGACCGTTTCCCGTACCCCTGAGAGAGTTCGGAATACCCACCGTGAGTCTGCTGCGCAAAAAGCCTTTGGAGCGAGCCGTCAAGGAGGCTCGCGGAGAGGGCGAACAACAACTTCGCCGGGACCTTTCCGCGTTCGATCTGACCATCCTCGGGGTCGGTGTCATTCTCGGTACCGGAATCTTCGTGCTGACCGGCACGGTGGCCCGCAACATGGCCGGGCCCGCCGTGGCGCTCTCCTTCGTCGTCGCCGCCGCGGTCTGTGCGTGCGCCGCGCTGTGTTACGCCGAATTCGCCTCGTCGGTACCGGTCGCGGGCTCCGCGTACTCGTATTCGTACACCTCGCTGGGCGAACTGCCGGCCTGGATCATCGGCTGGGCGCTGAGCCTGGAACTGACCCTGGCCACCGCGGTGGTGGCGGTCGGCTGGTCCGGCTACCTGCAGTCGATGCTGAACGGTGTGGGGCTGCACCTGCCCGCCGCCCTCAGCGGCGGCGACGACGCCGTGGTGAACCTGCCCGCGGCGCTGCTCGTGCTCGTCCTGGGCGCGGTGCTCGTCGTCGGCGGGAAGCTGTCCAAAAGCGTCACCAATGTGCTGGTCGGCATCAAGCTGGCCATTGTGCTGCTGGTGATCGTCGCCGGGCTGTTCTTCATCGACACCGCGAATTACCAGCCCTTCGTGCCCGAGGCCCAGCACACCGCCAAGGTGTCCGGACTGCAGGCGCCGCTGCTGCAGCTTTTGACCGGCATCACCCCGACGGCATTCGGCGTCGCGGGAATTCTCAGCGCCGCCGCCATGGTCTTCTTCGCCTACATCGGCTTCGACATGGTGGCGACCTCCGCCGAGGAGACCCGCCGGCCGCAGCGCGATCTGCCCATCGGCATCATCGCCTCGCTGATCATTGTCACCGTGCTGTACGTGGCGGTGTGCCTGGTGGTCACCGGAATGCAGCACTATTCGCAGCTGTCGGTCAAGGCTCCGCTGGCCGATGCCTTCACCGCAAAGGGTCATCCTTTCTTCGCGACGGTCATCAGTCTCGGCGCGGTGGTCGGTCTCGCCGCGGTGAGCCTGATCTGTTTCCGGTCGCAGAGCCGCGTGATTTTCGCGATGGCCCGTGACGGGCTGCTGCCGAAGGCGCTGTGCAAGGTGGACCCGCGGCACGGCACCCCGAAGATGAATCTGATGGTGCTCGCCGTGATCATGGCGGCGCTGGCGGCCTTCCTGAAGTTCGATCTGCTCGCCGAGATGGTCAACATCGGCACGCTGTTCGCCTTCGCCGCGGTCTCGGCCAGTGTGCTGATCATGCGCCGTACGGCCCCCGACCTGCCCCGCGCCTTCCGTACCCCGTGGGTGCCGTTCATCCCGCTGGTCTCGCTGCTGTGCTGCCTGTACCTGATGCTCAACCTCCAGCTGATCACCTGGGTCGGCTTCCTGGTCTGGCTGGCGGTCGGCCTCGCGCTGTACTTCGGTTACGGCCGGCGGCACAGCAAGCTGAGCGAGCACGCGCGGGACACGGCGGAACAGGCCGACGTCCCGGCGTAGCGGTCCGGGGCTGACGCCGCCCCGTACACAATCCCGGTGCTCCGGCCCGCCCGGCCGGTTACCGTGTGCCCCATGGGTTTCGTCATCAAGGTGCAGCTCTCGCGCACCCGCTCCACGCGCTGAAGCCGGCGCCGGTCCGCACCGGCGCCGGCTTCGGCGCGTGCGACCCCCTTCCGCCCTCTGATGACGAGGACCGCCCAGCCATGTCCACCACACCCTCCACCGGGCCCACCGTCCCCACCAACCCCTCCGCCCGCCCCACCTTCCTCTTCGTGCACGGCGGTTCCGGCAACGCCCAGGCGTGGGGCCCCCTCCGCAACGAACTGGCCCCGCTCGGCCACCGCTCGTACGCCGTCGACCTGCCCGGGCACTTCGGCGCCCGCCACCCCGCCTCCTACTACAGCGCGCCCCAGGACATCGCCGCGCTGGCCGCCGAGCCGTCGCCGGTGCGTGGTGTCACGTTGGAGGACAGCGTCCGGCACGTCGTCGGGGTCGTACGGCGGCTCGCCGGGCACGGACCGGTGATCCTCGCGGGCAACAGCCTCGGCGGGGTCACGATCAGCGCCGTGGGCAACGCCGTACCGGAACTGCTCGCCCGGATCGTCTACATCTCCGCGACCTGCCTCAGCGACGCCCGGATGCTCACCGAGGCGTGGGACGTACCCGAGGGCGAGGAGAATCTGCTCGACGCCGCCGCGGCGCGGATCGAGCTGCCCGGTACGCAGGCCAACGGCTTCGTCCGGCTCAACTGGCGCGCCGCGCAGAGCGCCCCGGAGCTGTTCGCGCAGCTGAAGGCGGCGATCATGGCGGACGCCTCGGACGACCTGTTCCGGGCCCTGCTGGACACCATGGACCCGGACGAGAGTTACGCGGTGCCGGCGCCCGGCTGCGTGGTGCGCGCCGACCGGTGGGGACGCGTACCGCACAGCTTCCTGCGGCTCACCGAGGACCGCAGCATTCCGCTCGCCGTACAGAACCGCATGATCGCCCAGGCCGACGCGCTGACCCCGGACAACCTGTTCGACGTGCACGACCTGGCGGCGTCGCACGTCGGGTACTTCAGCCGGCCGGCCGAGTTCGCCCAGGTGCTCGCCGGGCTCGCCTGACGCGCGGCGGGCAGTCGGCGGGCCGGTGCGCACCGGCCCGCCGACTGGAGCACGTACGGAACCAGCACTCATAGCCTGTCTTTGAACCCCCGCCTGCGCCCCGACGCCCGGCACGCACTCCCCAAGCTCTTCGAGCAGGGGCCCCCATCGCACGCACCGACCGCCGCTGCGCCCGCCCTTCGGGTGGACGACGGGGGTTCAAAGACAGGCCCTCACTTCACCGCGGGCAGCTCCGCCAGGAACTCCAGCAGCGCGGCGGTGACCTCCTCCGGCCGCTCCTGCTGTGTCCAGTGGCCGCAGCCGGGCAGGGGCGGGGCCTGGCGCAGGTTCGGCATCGCCCGTTCCAGGGCGGGCAGCAGCTGGTCGACGCCCGGGAAGGCACGGACCAGGTCGCGGTCGCCCGCCATGTACAGGGCGGGGACATCGATGCCGCGGCCCTGGAACGGCGCGAGCAGTTCCCAGCTGCGGTCGATATTGCGGTACCAGTTCAGGCCGCCGGTGAAGGCCCGGGCGCCGTGCCGGGCGTACTCGCCGACGAAGGTCTCGATGTCCTCCTCGGTCAGCCAGCCCGGCAGCTCCGCCGGTTCCTCCATCGCGTCCAGCAGCTTGGCGCCCTCCGGGATGATCCACGGGCGCGGCGGGTCGGTGAACGGGCTGTCGCCGGAGCCGTTGGACAGCATGGCGCGGAAGGTGGCGGTCGGGTTCCGGACCAGCTCGGCGTCGGCGACGCCCGGTTTCTGGAAGTAGACCTGGTAGAAGCCGTCTCCAAGGAGTTCCCGCAGGCGGGCCAGCGGCGCCACGGGAGAGCGCGGCGCGGGCGGCACGCTCAGCCCGACGACGCCGCGCACCACGTCCGGACGCAGCTGCGCCGTCGTCCAGGCCACCGGGGCGCCCCAGTCGTGACCGACGACGACCGCCTGCTCCTCCCCCAGCGCGTGGATCAGCCCGATCACGTCGCCGGTCAGGTGCAGCATGGTGTACGAGGCGATGTCGGCCGGCTGGTCGCTGCGCGCGTAACCGCGCTGGTCCGGTGCCACGACCCGGTATCCGGCCGCGGCCAGCGGCGCGAACTGGTGGCGCCAGGAGTACCAGCACTCCGGAAAGCCGTGCAGGAGCAGGACCAGTGGCCCCTGCCCCTGTTCGGCGATGTGCAGCCGGACGCCGTTCACCTCTACGAAGCCGTGCTCGACTGCGCTGGTCACATGTCCTCCCGCGGTCGTATGCCGGGCGCACCGTTCGGTGCAGGGCTCTTGCGTGCCGCACCGAACGGTACGGCCAACGGCCGCGCGGCGGAACGCCCTTGAACGGCGATCCGCCCAGCGATCTGTCCGGGAGATCCCCCGGAGGCGGGTCCGGAGGGACGCGCGGAGGGACACGCGGAGAGTCGCCCGCCGGGTCCGGCTCAGCCGGCGTACTCGACCGTGACCGGTGCTGTGTCGTTCTCCCGATCCGGATCGCTCTCCGGGCCGGAGGTGGCGTGTACCGTCGCCTGGCCGCGCCCTTAAGGGACCTGGGTGTCGACGACCTCACCCACCGTGCGCATCGCCGTGGTGTCGGCCTCCGCCGTGAGCACCTGGGTGGTGTGCCGGACGGTGGGCGCGTCGGCGCTGGTCACGGTGGTGGTCATGCTCCCGGCCGGCCCCGGGGCGGCGCCCGGCCGCGGGGTCAGGGTGAACGGGGTGAAGTGTGCGCCCTGTTCGACATCACCCAGCGCGCAGGTCACGATCCGACCCGTCATGCCGCACTTGTACCCCTTGTTCACCCAGGTGATGTCCGCCCGGCCGGCGAGGGCGGACAGGTCGATGCTCACCTTGACGTCCTTGACGACGTGCGGCTCCCGGGCCTTCAGGGTGATCCGGTACTCCCCCGGGAGGTTGTCCTGGAGCGGGAGGCGGTACCGGGGGATGTAGTACGTGTTCCGCACGCCGGTGAGCGTCAGCTCCGGCCCCGTGGCGGGCGCCCCGCTGCCCGCGACGGCCATCGGGGCCTCGCCGCCGACCGTCACCGTCACGGCCAGCGCCACCAGCACCACGGCCGCCGCGGCCCCCGCCACGCAGTGCGACCGTGTCCCCGTCATCGATCCGTTCATACGAGGCCAGACCGGCACGGATGCGAAATGGTTGCACGCTGGACCACATCCTGCGGGCCCGGCGGCCGCGCCCGGCCCGTCACTGCACTCCGGTTCCGTCCCGGGGCTGGGTGCCCGGCATGAGCTGGACGAGGATCGAGTCGTCGTCCTCGATGACGAAGGCGGGGTCGGTACGGGCGCGCCAGCCGACGGGGAGGACGTAGTAGCGGCGGTCGCGTTCCAGGATCAGGCGCAGCCCGGTGTAGCGGTAGCGGTAGTGCATGCCCGGCAGCGTCTCGGTCACCAGGCCGGGGCCGGTCAGGCTGAGGCGTTCGGTGCTCAGGACGACGACGGCGGGGCGGCGCACCAGATGGGTGGCGACCGAGCGGGCGTCCTGCGTGCCGAGCCAGCCCGCGACCAAGGCGATGACCCATACGAGGAACAGCGCCGCCGCGGCGACCGGAAGGCCCCTGCGCCACGGGCCGCGCGCGGGGCGGGCAGGGTTCGCCGCGTCGCTCTGCCCCAGTACGAGGCCGGTGGCCACCAGCAACGGCGCCGCCCAGCCGTACGGCTGGATGTGCTGCCACAGCAGCATCAGTACGACGCCGGCGGCCACGAACAGCACGTACTGGCGGGCGACGGCCCGGCCGGCGCGGCGCACCGCGAGGGTGATGCGGTGCGGGACGCGGAGCGTGACGAGGAGTTCCGGCAGGCGCGGTGCCACGGCCAGGAGGGCGAGGCCGACGAGGACGGGCAGGGTCACCAGGCGCAGACTCCAGATGATCATCTGCGGGAAGCCGAAGCCGAGGACCGACGCGCGGACGTGGAAGTAGGCGAAGTAAGCGCTGCTGTGCATGACGCCCGCGTAGAACATCAGGCCGCCGACAAGCGATCCCGCGCCCAAGACGCTGTTGGCCCACTCGAACCGCTGGCCGGGCTGCGGCGGCGTGCCGGGGCCGGGGCCGGACGCGCGCGGCGGCGCGGCGGCCCGGCGGAGCTGCGCGCGGCGCCGGGCACGGGCGCGGGCCCGGATTCGGGCGTGTGCACGGGCTTGAGCGCGGGCGCGGGCGCGGGCGCTGACATGTGCGCGGGCGCGGGCCGCGGCGACGGCCGGCTCGTCCGGTACGGCAGGCGGGGCACCCATCGCCGGATCAGGGCACGTCGGTGGCGGCCGGGCTGGGGCCGGGCCGGGTGGCCCCGGTGTCCGACCGAGGGGACTGCTGAGCCTCGCCGGTCGGGCCGCCTCCCCCGTTCCGCTCGGACTGCCCGGTGTCCGTCCGCGAAGGGCCAAGGGAATCGTCCTCCGTCGGCGGGGAGGAACCGTCCTTCCGGCACGAGATCTCCTGGCCCGCGGTGTTGGTGCACGAGGGCACGGGCGACTCATGGCCTTGGCTGGGCGTGTCACCGACGCCGATCGTCTCCGGGTTGCCGGTGTCCTCCGGCGGCTGTGACACCGGTGTGACCGGGTCGCCGCCCTGGCTGTACGCGGCCGAGCCGCCGTCGGCGCCGCGCGAGCGGTCCGGGGCGCCGGGCCCACCCGTGCCGGAGTGCGCGCCCGGTCCGCCGCCGTCCGCGGCACCGCTCCCGGACACCGGCGACGTGGCGCCGCCGGACCCCGCGCCGGGCGGAACGCCGCCGGGTCCGGGCCCGCCGGACCGGCCACAAGCCGTGGTGGTGGCGAGCAGGATCAGCACCACCGTTGCGGTGGCGCGACCGGCTTTCGCTGCTGCGGTCCTCATCCCGGACCCCCGTCCCCCGCGAGCCGCTGTCAGCGAGGCTAGCAGCGGCCGGGCGGCCGGTCACCGGCCCGCGGAGGGCGCATTGAGCGGGGTGCGCGCCCCCCGACGCCCGGCTAATCCAGGTAGTCGCGCAGCAACTGCGACCGCGACGGGTGGCGGAGCTTCGACATGGTCTTGTTCTCGATCTGCCGGATCCGCTCGCGCGTGACGCCGTAGACCTTGCCGATCTCGTCGAGCGTCTTGGGCTGCCCGTCCGTGAGGCCGTAGCGCATGGAGACGACGCCCGCCTCGCGGTCGGCCAGGGTCTCCAGGATGGAGCGCAGCTGCTGCTGGAGGAAGGAGAAGCCGACGGCCTCGGCCGGGACGACGGCTTCGGTGTCCTCGATCAGGTCGCCGAACTCGCTGTCGCCCTCCTCGCCCAGCGGGGTGTGCAGGGATATCGGTTCACGGCCGTATTTCTGTACCTCCATGACCTTTTCCGGGGCCATGTCGAGTTCCTTGGCCAGTTCTTCCGGGGTGGGTTCGCGGCCGGTGTCCTGGAGCAGCTGACGCTGAATCCGCGCCACCTTGTTGATGATCTCGACCATGTGCACGGGAATGCGGATCGTCCGGGCCTGGTCGGCCATCGCGCGGGTGATGGCCTGGCGAATCCACCAGGTCGCGTACGTCGAGAATTTGAATCCCTTGACGTAGTCGAACTTCTCGACCGCGCGGATCAGACCGAGGTTGCCCTCCTGGATCAGGTCCAGGAAGAGCATCCCGCGTCCCGTGTAGCGCTTGGCGAGCGAGACGACGAGCCGGAGGTTGGCCTCGACCAGGTGTTCCTTGGCGCGGGTACCGTCCGCCACCAGGATCTCCAGCTCGCGCCGGAGCGTCCCGGCGGGTTCGCCGGTGTCCAGCTTCTCCTGGGCGAACAGGCCGGCCTCGACCCGCTTGGCCAGCTCCACCTCCTGCTCGGCGTTGAGCAGCGGCACCTTGCCGATCAGCTTCAGATAGTCCTTGACCGGGTCGGCGGAGGCTCCGGCGCCGGCGACCTGCTGCGCCGGCGCGTCCCCCTCGTCACCGTGGGACAGGGTGAATCCGCCGGCCGCCTCGATCGCCGTACCGTCGGACGGTACGCCCTCCGGGGCCGGGGATTCGGCTGTTTCCTGCGGTCGCATGACGGGCGAGGTGAGTGACACGAGGGACCTCTCGATACACATAGGCACGGTGCACGGCGAGCACCTCCTTATTCATCGCGCTCTTACCGGTGGTTTGTTACACCACAATTCCCGTGATCTGAATCACGCCTTTGTGCGGCGGGTGCCGGACCGGGTCCGTCCGGCGGCCTGAGCATGATCATGTGGGTGGTGTGCCGTTCGACGGCGGCGCGGCCGTACAGGAGGGGAAAGGCGCGGTCCGCCGCCCAGTCCGCGAAGAGGTCACGGTAGTGCGGGCTGTTCGGATCGCCGGACTGGCCGGGCGCGTTCATCGCCACCGAGGCGTCCCAGTCGCCGACGTCGATCACCAGCCGGAAGGTCGCCCCGCCGGTCTGCCGGAAGTCCGTGCCGTACGCGGTGGCGTCGACCGTGTCGCCGCTGCCGCCGCGCGGCGCGGGCCCGACCCGGGTCCAGTGCGGGGCCCGCTCCCCCGGCCACGCGGCGAGCGGGTGCCGTGGTTCCGCCTGGTGCAGCGCTCCCCAGGTCCAGCGGTCGCGGTCCGGTCCGAGCAGCCGGCCGAGTTCGGCGAGCGCGGCGGGCAGGGTGCCGAGGACGGCCGTGCGCAGGGCGCCGTCCGGGTCGGGGCCGAGCCGGTCGCCCGGGGTGAGCAGCAGGTCCAGGTCCACCCGGGGGTCGTGGGTGGCGGCCTCGTCCACGGGCAGGACGCGGGCCAGCGCGGCGGCCCGCCGGTCCGGGGGCAGCAGGCGGGCCAGCGCCCGTTCCAGTACGGCCGGACGCAGATGCCGCCGGTACCAGACCTCGAAGAGCGCCGCCGGTACGGAGTCGGGCGCCAGCACGGCGTCCCAGGCGCCGAGCTGCTTCAGCGCCCAGGTCACGTCCGGGTCGTCGCTGGTGAGACCGGCCAGCAGCGGCTGGACGCGGCGGGCGACCGGGCTGGTGTGGTCGGTCTGCAGCCGTACGCAGTCCGCGACGGTCCAGCCGGTGCGCGCGGCCAGTTCCCCGGCGATCCGGTCGTGGCGGGCGGGCGCGGACCAGTCGTAGGTGACCGTCCGGTCGGCGTTCGGGTAGCCGGGCGGGAGGTTCATCTGGTTGGCGGTGGCGAACCAGCCCTGGGCGGGGTTGCGTACGGACGGCAGGGACGCGACGGGGTGGCGGCCCGCCCACTCGTAGCGGCCGTCGCCGGGCACCGGCAGCGTGCCGTCCCAGTTCGGGCGGTCGGGGACCCGGCCGGCGGGCTGCCAGCCGATGGTCCCGTCGGGCGCGGCGTACACCTGGTTCTCGCCGGGCGCGCCCCACCGGTTCATCGCGGTGACGAAGGCGTCCGGGCTGTCCGCCGTCAGGTACTCGGTGCTGCCCAGGTACGGGGCCATGCCCGGGTCCAGCCAGGCCGCCCGTACGGCGAACGCCGTGCCGCGCTCCGGGTCGTCGCGGATCACCGGGCCGTGCCGGGTGAACCAGAGGTCGACGGTCGCCGGCTGTCCGGCGTCGCGCACCGGGACCGTCTCGGTCACGCGGCGCATCGCCTCCCAGCGACCGTCGTACCAGTACTCCCGCGGATCGGCGGGGTTGGTGCGGTAGACGTACAGGTCCTCCTGGTCGACGGGGAAGATCGTCAGTCCGAAGGCGAGCCGGCCGTTGTGGCCGATGGAGATGCCGGGCAGCGCGGGCTCCCCGGCGCCGACGGCGTCGATGCCGGGGGCCGACAGGTGCGCGAGGTAGCGCAGTGCGGGCAGGGTGACGGCGCGGTGCGGGTCGTTGGCGAGCAGCGGCCGGCCGGTGGCGGTACGGGACGGGGCGATCACCCAGTTGTTGCTGCCGTCCGGCCCCTGGGGCGGCCCGCCGCCGTGCCACGGCGGGGTGGTGGCCAGCCGGTAGACCCGCAGCACGTCATCGGGGATGACGGACAGGTCCAGGCCCTCCGGTACGCGCAGGTCGTGCGCGGGCTCCCGTACCCGGCGCAGGTCCTCGACGGCGGGGCCGTGGTCGCGCAGGGTCAGCGCGCGGGCGACCTCCTGCTCCAGGTTGTAGAAGAGACCGTGGCTGCGGATACGGGCGACGTCGGCAGGCTCCCAGTAGGCGGGCTGGTGGCCGAGCAGTTCGAACTCGGGTGGCAGGTGGGCGGGGTCGGCCCGGCAGAGCGCGACGTAGGCGTTGACGCCGCGCACGAAGGCATTGGTGACGCGCTCCGTACCGGGCCCGTAGGCGGACCATTCGGCAGCCATGTCGCCGCGGTACAGGAAGAGCCGGGCCGCCCGGTCGTGTTCGAGGCAGCCCTCCCCGAACACCTCGGAGAGCAGGCCGAGTCCGCGGCGCCGCCACAGGTCGATCTGGAAGAGCCGGTCCCGGGCGGCGTTGAAGCCCTGGGCGAGGAAGAGGTCGTCCTGGGAGGCGGCGTACAGGTGCGGCACGCCCCAGCGGTCGACACGGATCTCCACGGGGGCGGTGAGGCCGGGGACGTCGAAGGCGGTGGTAGTGGGCGGGGGCATGGGGGCTCCGTGGTGGTTCCGTGTTCCCGGTGCGCCGTCAGGGGCCAGTGGGACGGCTGAGACGGTCGGCGGCGGGCGGGCGGATCTGCCGGGCTGCTGAGACGGTCGGCTGGGGTGGGCAGCTGAGACGTCAGATCAGCTGGACGGCTCAGACGGACGGCTCGTACCGGCCGTCGACCGCCGTCCACCCGCCGTCGACCGTCAGCACGCTGCCGGTGACGAACGTGGACGCGTCCGAGACGAGATAGGCGACGGCGCCCGCGATCTCGTCGGCGCGGGCCCACCGCCGCAGCGCGGACGCCTGCGCGTAGGCGTCGTACCACTGCGGGTCGGCGGCGATCTGGTCGGTGAGCGGCGTACGGACCACGCCGGGCGCCACCGCGTTGAACCGGACGCCGCGCGGCCCCCACTCCGCCGCCGCCGTCCGCAGGAACTGCACCAGCCCGGCCTTGGACGCCGCGTACGCGCTCTGCCCCGGCTCGACCTGGAAGGCACGCATCGAGGCCAGGCCGACCACACTGCCCCGGCCGCGTTCCGCCATGGCGGGCGCGGCGGCTTGGACGAGGGTGAAGACCGACCGCAGGTTGAGGCCCAGCACCCGGTCGAACTCGGCGGCGGTGTAATCGGCGATCCGTTTGCGCACGTTGACGCCGACGGTGACGACCAGCCCGTCCAGCTCACCCCACCGGTCCACCGCGGCCCGTACCGCGTCGTCGTCCAGGACGTCGAGGGGAAAGGCGGTCGCGGTGCCGGTCCGGCTGCCGGGGGCCGGGGTTTCGGCCGCGGCGGCCTCCGCGGCGGAGGCGGCGCCGGCCGCGTCCAGGTCGGCGACGATCACCTCGGCGCCGTGGGCCGCCAGGGCCCGTACCGCCTCCCGGCCGATACCGCCGGCTCCGCCGACGACCGCGATCCGCCGCCCGTCCAGGCGGAACAGCCGCGCGTACTCGACCGGCGCACCGGCCGCGGCGTCGTCGTCCATGGCTCGCTCCCTGTCCGTGGTGTGCTCCTCGGTGGTGCGTCGCGGTCCGCGCCGTTCACGGGCGGATCACCGCCATCCGTGTCACCGTCAGTTCCTCGATCGCGAAACGCGGGCCCTCGCGGCCCAGCCCCGAGTCCTTCACGCCGCCGTACGGGGCCACGTCGCTGCGGTGGCCCGGCACCGCGTTGATCACCACACCGCCGACGTCGAGCGCGTCCAGCGCCCGGAACGCGGCGTCCAGGCCGCGGGTGAAGACCGCCGCGTGCAGCCCGTACCGCCCGGCGTTGACCAGGTCGTACGCCGCGTCCAGGTCCGGGGCCGTACGCAGGGCGACGACCGGCCCGAAGATCTCCTCGTCCCAGGCGGGCCGGCCGTCCGGCGCCTCCGCCAGCAGGGCCGGCGCCAGGCAGCGGCCGACGCGCGTGCCGCCCGCCACCAGCCGCGCCCCGGCGGCGCGGGCCCGGCCGATCCAGGACAGCACCCGTTCGGTGGCGGCCTCGTCGATGAGGGCGGCGACCCGGGTGTCCTCCTCGCGCGGGTCACCGACGGCGATCCCGGGCAGCCGTTCGGCGATCCGCCGCTCCGGCTCGCCGACGATCTCCGCGACCGCAATCACGCGTTGTACGGCGATGCGTGCCTGGCCGGAGGCGTAGTAGCCGCCGCGGGCCACCGCGTCCGCTGCGGCGTCCAGGTCGGCGTCGGCGGCGACCACGAGTGCCGCGTTGGAGCCGGGTTCGAGCACCACCTTGCGGGGCGCGGCGTCCCGGGCGATGCGGTGGCCGACGGCGGCGGAGCCGGTGAAGGAGACCGCGGCGGCCTCGGGGTGTGTGGCCAGGGTGCGGCCGACCTCGGTGTCGCCGGTGACCAGTTGGACGGCGCCGGCGGGCGCGCCGGCCGCGGCGAGGCGTTCCCGTGGCAGCAGGTCAAGGGGCACCGTCTCGCCGTGGATGTGCACCACCTCGTCGGCGGCGGCCTGCCAGGTGGCCACGGCGCGCCGTACTTCGGTACGGCAGTCGGTCCGCGGTTTGCCGGTCTCCCGTACGAGCAGGTCCTCCATCGGCGCGGCGACGTCCGCCAGGTCGGCCGCCACGCCGTTCAGCACCTGACGCCGTACACGGGAAGCCAGCTTCGCGACGCGGCGCCGGACGGCCGCGGCGTGTTCGGCGGCGCGGCGGGCGAGGTCCGCGTCGCCCACCGGTGCCGTGGCGAACTCCTCGCCGTCGTACGGGAAGACCACCGGCCCGGTGCGCGGGGCGGGCACCCAGCCGTCGCGGACGGGGAGACCCGGGGGCAGGGCGGCGGTGAGGGGGTTCGGCGTGTCGCGGCCTGCGGGAGGGTTCATACGGCGCCGCCGGATTCGGGACGGGTGGCTTTGGGGCCTTCGGTTTCGGGGCGGGTGGTTTCAGGGACTCCGGATTCGGGGCGGGTGGGGCCTCCGTTGAGGAAGTGGCGAGCCGCCACGGCGTACACCCGCGCGTACTCGGCGATCTCCCGTACCTCCACGTACTCGTCCTTCTGGTGGGCGATCCACTTGCCGCCCGGCCCGTAGACGACGGTCGGCAAGCCTGCGTCGCGGGTGAGGATCGTCCCATCGGTCGTGCCGGGGACCGCGCCGAACGGCGGCTCGGTGCCATGCACCTGCCGGTGGCCGGTCACCAGGCCCTGGACGAGCGGGTGGCCGGCGGCCAGTTCGATGGCCGGGCGGTCGTCGACGACGGTCAGCTCGACCGTGACCCCCACGTCGGCCGCGGCGTCCACGGCCGTCCGCCGCAGGTGCTCGACGATCTCCGCGTGGTCGGTACCGGGGACGGTCCGTACGTCGATGCCGAGCACTCCGTGGCCGGGGATGACGTTGAGCTGGTCGGGGTCACCGGCGCGCAGCACCGTCGGGGTGACGGTCACCGTCCCGGCGTGCGGGTGGGTCCCGTACCGCCGGACCGCCCACTTCTCGGCCTCGGCGAGCGCGGCGACGATGCGCGCACCCGCGACGAGGGGGTTACGGCCCTCCTGCGGCATCGCGCCGTGCGCCATCACCCCCCGGAGGCCCAGCCGGAGGCGGATGCCGCCGCGGGCCGAGACGCACACCTCGTACCCCTCCGGCTCGCAGACGATGACGCCGTCCACCTCGGCGGCCAGGGGCGAGGAGGCGAACGCCTTGGCGCCGAGCATCAGCCCCTCCTCGTCGCACAGCACGCCGACGACGACCCGGCCGGGGAACGGTCCGGCCTCCTGGAGCGCCCGCACCCCATAGATCATGGCCGCCACCCCGGACTTCATGTCGGCGGCGCCACGGCCCCACAGCCGCCCGTCGCGGATCTCCGCGCCGTACGGGTCGACGGTCCACGCGCCCGCGTCGCCCTCCGTCACGACGTCCGTATGCCCTTCGAACATCAGGGTGCGGTCCGGCCCGCCACCGCCCTCGACGACCGCGACGACGTTGGGCCGTCCGGGGGCGACCTCGATCACTTCGTGCGGCCAGCCGAACGTGGTGAAGAGCCGGGAGAGGAGTTCGGCGGCGGGCTGCTCGACGGCGGCGGCGCCCGTGGCGTTGACGGTCCGCAGCCGGACCAGGTCCCGCGTGAGGGCCACGGCGGCCGCCTCGTCCACGGGTGGCACGGCGGCCGCTTCGTCGACCGGTGGCACGGCGGCCGACGGCTCGCCCGCCGCCGGTGCGCCGCTGTCCGGGCCCGACGGCACGATGCCCGGGCTGCTGTGCACGGCACCCTCCAACTCCCCTGACGCGGGGTCAGGAGACCGGTCGGACCAGACGGTCCCCCGTACTGTGCTGGCCCGCTCGCTCACGGGTCAAGAGGGGCACGATGGGCCAGAAGGGTCATGAAAGGGACGTAGCGGGGGGCGTGGGCGCGGCATGGGGGTCGCCGCCCGCCGGGCGCGCGGGACCTCAGCCGCGCGCGGCCGCGGCTGAACAGCGGTAGAGGCTCTGCCCGGCACCAGCACCGGCCCCGGCACCTGTCCCAGCTCCCCCTGTGCCGCCTCCGGCCCTGGCCTTGCCCCCGGCCGCGCCACCGCCCCCGGCCCGTGTCTCACCGCCGTACGCCGACGGATCGACCTTCTCGCACGCCGACCGCACCCATCGGCTGACCCGGGCCTTCTCCGACGTGCCCGCGTCGTCCCCCTGGCCGACCAGGGCGAAGCGCAGCTTCCCGGTCGCCACCAGCCGCTGGTACGCGTCGAGGGTGACCGGCTCGGTCCCCGCGGCGAAGCCGCCGAGCGGCAGGACGGCGGCTCCGCCGAGGCGGATGTACGGTTCCGCGGTGAACAGCCCGGCCGAGAAGGCGTAATCGGCTGCGCCGCGGCGGCGCTCGGTGTAGTCGAGGATCTTGCGCTGGGTGTCCGTCAGCCGGGTGGGGGTGCCGAGCGTGGAGTCCTGCGGGCCCGCGGAGGCCGAGTGCGCGGAGCCGGTGTACCGCGGGTCGAGTACGGACAGCGACCAGGTGGCGGGCGCGGCCGTCATCGTGACGCAGCCGGCGATCACACCGGCGGTGGCGATACGCCGGGTGCGCGCGAGCCGCCGGGCGCGGGCGTGCGCGCCGGCTTCCGGCCCGTCATCGGCGCCCGCACCGTCCTCGGCACGCCGGGCGCGAAGAGCGCCGTACGCGAGCAGGATTACGGCGGCGAGCGCGGCCGCGATGATGACGGGAATCAGCCACGGCACCCAGTCGGAGTGACCGGAGACGAGGTACCCGGCCCAGGCCGCCTGTACCGCGACGACGGCTGGCAGCGCCCACGTCCGTAGCCCCTTGGCGCCCTTTCCGGCGCAGTCCCCCGCGCCCCGGCGATAGGCGCGCCACAGCGTGCCGACTCCGGCCGCGGACAGCGCGGCGAGACCGGGTGCCAGGGCGGCCATGTACGTGGCGTGCGGAACGTTGATGGCGCTCATGACCGCCACCGCCGTCAGCAGCCAGCCGCCCCACAGGAGGTAGCCGCCGCGTACCGGGTCCGTACGGGGCTGCCGCCGGCGGGTGACGAAGCCGAGGACGAGGGCGGCCGACGCGAGCGGGAAGAGCCAGCCGATCTGCTGCGCCAAGGGTGCGCGGAAGAGCTTGGACCAGCCACTGATCGGGGCGCCCACCGCCATCTGGCCCCCGCCGCCGCCCGGTGCCTGCCGGGCGCCTTGCGACAGGCCGGTGCCGGGCGCGGTTTTCGCGCCGGACCCGGCCTTCTCGGGCGCGTGCCGCCCGGACCCGGTCGCCGGCGGACGCGCGGCCGTCGCCGCGCCGCCCTGGCTTCCGGTGTGCGCACCATTCTTGGCGTCGTGCCCGGCTCCGCCGCCCGCTCCCTGCGCCCCCTTGGCCGCGTCCGGCGTCGTGCTGTCGGCGGCATCGATGTTCCAGCCGGACTTCAGCCGGTCGAAGCCGTTGTAGCCGAAGACCATCGACAGGGCGCTGTTGTCGCGTGACCCGTCCACGTACGGCCGCGAGTCCTGCGGCACCACGGTCATCAGCAGCACCCAGGAGAACGAGACGGCGAGCAGCACCGCGCCCGCGGTCAGCAGGTGGCCGAGCCGTTTGCGCAGTGCGGCCGGTGACACCACGGAGTACGCGACGGCCAGGGCGGGCACGATGATCCACGCCTGCATCATCGCCGCCTGGAAGGCCAGTCCCACCCAGAAGGCCGCCAGCAGCAGGGGCCGCAGCCGTCCGCCGGTCATCGCCTTGGCGCACTGGTCGGCGGCCAGCACGAGGCACATGGTGAGCGGCGCTTCCAGCAGCGCGTGCCCGAACATCGACGCCGCCACCGGCGTGAGCGTCAGCGCCCCGGCCGCGAGGAGGCCGGCCGCCGGGCCGCGCCAGCGCCGTACCGTTCGGTGAATCACCAGGACGCAGACGACGCCCTCGACGCACTGCGGGAGCGTCAGGGCCCAGTTGCTGAATCCGAAGAGCCGCGCGGACAGCGCCTGCGGCCACAGGAAACCGCCGATCTTGTCCAGGGTGACGGTGGATGCCGGGTCGAAGGCCGTGAAGAGGAAGGCTTTCCAGCTTTCCGACATGCTGCGTACGGCGGCGGCGTAGTAACCGGCGTAGTCGCTGCCGGTGATGTTCCAGGCGTACAGCACCGCGGCGAGCGCGGCGATGGCCAGCAGCGCGGGCCGGTCCCAGCGCGGCCGGCCGGCGGGCGTGTGCCAGAACTGCCAGCGGGCGCGCGGTTGTTCGGCGGCGAGGGGCCGGTCCACGAAGGTGGTGGCGGACATGGTGGCTGCTCCCGGAAGCGGAGGGGTCGGGGCACCGCAGGGCGACGGTGGGTTCCCGGCGCGGGCACGACCGTGTGGGGCGCCGCCGCGGACGGCACCTTCAGGGGTCGACGGCCTCGCGCCGAGGCCGGCATTTCGGGGGGGTGCATTACCGGCGGCGACGGCAACGGAATAGCGGGAGGTCCCGCCACAGGAAATGGGTACGTACGTACGTGGGTTCCGGTGCCGCCTCGAACACGCAACCTCACCGTGCCACGCGAACATGAGAGAAACATGAGCCCGGGAAGCGGAATGACGAATCCTGTTGCGTCCAGCGGCTTTCCGGTCAATCCTTTCGGAAAGATACCGGGATGCGACCCCACCAGGAATTCCCCCCTCGCAGGAACGCTTCCTCCCAGGCCCTGGCGGCGTCATCCATCCGCCTCGACCTGCACTTCCTTCCGGGCGTCACCTCCGCGACGAAAAATACCCACTTGGACGACCCGACCGCCACCTGCCGTTTTCCCTCTCCCCCAGACACACCCCGGCGCGCATGGCAGTACAAAGCATGGCCGGTATCAGTCCCTCACAGAAAGGGGATAGTTCCCGCACAGGAGTTACACAGCCGAGTTATTACGCGTGAGCCGGCACCCCAGCAGGGGGGGCAGCCGGAACACGTCTCCGAACCCGGAGCGGAATCCGCTGTGGGCCTGGGCAATGAACGGCGCACAAATGACCTTTGACAGGCGCGAGAGCAGGCGGCCCGCCTCGCAGCGAGGCACGCCCGCACCTCACGGCCCATCCGGAAGGCAGGAGTCCGCTTTTTCCGGGCCCATCCGCCTTGTTGGCTCAATTTCGCCTGGGTAACCTTGCCGATGATCAACTCGGCTACCTGCAAGAAGAGGGCTCTCCCCATGCGCAACCACACTCGGGCCGGCGTCGTACTCACCGCCTCGCTCCTCGCCGCCGCGGGCCTGGCGGCTCCGGCCTCGGCCGCCGGAGCCCGCAACGCGGGTCCCTCCTGCACCTCGCTCTCCAACGGAACCCTCTGCATCGGCATCATCGACGGCGGCCACACCGTGAACGTCGTGTACGGCAAGACCGGCGGCTCCCCGGTGACCGTGAAGTTCGGTTACCGCAAGGGCCACACGAAGCACCTCAGCAACGGGTACACGGTCAAGAAGGGCGACACGAAGACGTACAAGTTCAAGAACCAGAACCTGGGCTGCAGCACCATCTACGGTCTCCTGGCAGTCGCGGACCAGGGCAACTTCGAGACCCCGGGTCTGCACAACACCGGCTGCTGACCCTCCTCGCCGCGGGGCGCGGCCGGGGAAGAACACACGCCCGGGCGCTGTTGTTCCCGGGGAAGTCCGTCCGCGATCGCGGTCCCGTAACGAGGAGCCTGAACGTGAGCCTGTACGACATCCCCCTGCGCACCCTGAACGGTGAGCCGGCCTCGCTGGCCGATTACCGGGGCCGCGCCCTGCTGGTGGTCAATGTGGCGTCCAAGTGCGGCCTGACGCCGCAGTACGAAGGCCTGGAGCGGCTCCAGCGACAGTACGGCGACCGCGGTCTCAGCGTCCTCGGCTTCCCCAGCAACCAGTTCGCGGGCCAGGAGCCGGGCAGCGCCGAGGAGATCGCCACGTTCTGCTCGACCACCTACGGCGTCAGCTTCCCGCTGTTCGAGAAGACCGACGTCAACGGCCCGGACCGGCACCCGCTGTACACGGAACTCACCCGCACCGAGGACGGTACGGGTGAGGCCGGTGATGTGCAGTGGAACTTCGAAAAGTTCCTGATCGACGCCGATGGGAAGGTCGTGGGGCGGTTCCGGCCCCGGACCGAGCCCGAGGCCGCGGAGCTGACGCAGGCGATCGAGGCAGCACTGCCCGCCTGACACGGACTCTCAGGCGACGGCGGTGTCCGAGGGGGCATCCGGTGCGGCCGGACGCCCCTCCCCCTCGGCCTGCGTACAGGAACAGCCGTCGTCCGGCCGGGCCTCGGCGCGGGGCTCACAGGTGAGCCCGCATATGGCCTCGGGGCTCGGGTCGAGGCAGAGGTCGAAGGCGAGCAGCAGGCCGGTCAGCCGCAGCAGCCGCAGCACGCTCGGGCTTTCGGCGACGCCGGCCAGCCGCAGCCGGCCCGCTTTGGCCTCGACCCGGCGCCGGGTGCGGCACAGCATCGACAGGCCGCAGCAGTCGATGAAGGTCACGCCCCGTACGTCCAGGACGAGATCGGGGCAGCGCGCACCGGTGATCTCGTCGAGGCGCGCCGTCAACGCGGTCGTCGCCAGGATGTCCACTTCTCCACTCAGCTCCACCACCGTGGTCGCGCCCACCACGTGTTCCCGGCTCGCGAAGCTCCGCCTCTGGTCCACCATGCCCGTCCCCACCTCCGTGCCTGTGCGTGAGATGCCGCCGCACGCTGGCGGTGGAGACGTACGGAAGTTTGGGGACTCGCCCGTTGCGGCCCGGGCGGGGATGACCACCGTCGGCGTTCGGCATCCGCGCGGTGCCAGCCTCCGGCGGGGTCCGGGTCGTCGGCTGTGCCCTTACGTGTCTACGGCTTACCCGCTGGCCTCAGTGTCAGTCCGGACGGCACATACGTAATGAAGTTGTCTCAAACTCATGCCACGGGCCCGCGCGGTGGACATCTGCTCCCCGACGGCCGCGAGTGTGACGGCGGTCACGGCGGGCGGTGACGGTCCGACGACCGGTCACCGGGCGGGGCGAGGCGGGAAGAAGCGGCGACTGGGGCAGGAAGGGGGCGATCCGGCCTCCTTCCGGTCCCGAACCTCGGCCGAAGGACCGAGCTGTTTCAGGTCAGCACTTATCCCGGTCCCACATTTGGCGTACACGGCGTCTGCGCGCTCTTCTCGCCAATCGGGTGCAAGTTCACTCGTTCGGACGAACTGGAAGCAAGCTCGCCAATTTCGTCAATGCCGCCGGTGTCACCGATGTCGCCAACCCGTCGGCAGGGCGGGGCGGAACGCGTGCGGTACGCCACCGCCGGCATCCTCGGCGAAGGCGGCGCCGCGCCGTCCGTCACGCGCCGATGACCTGCAAGGCCCCCCACAGCGCCAGCGTCGACAGGACCAGACCCGCCGGGACGGTCAGCAGACCGAGCCGGGTGAAAGTGCCCAGGTCCGGGCCGTCGCCCCGGTCCTGGAGGATGCGCCGCCACAGGAGCGTCGCCAGTGACCCCACATACGTCAGGTTCGGTCCGAGGTTGACGCCGATCAGCACCGCGAGGACGGGCCCCGCGCCACTGTGCGCCGCCACGGGCAGCAGCGCCAGCACAGCGGGCAGGTTGTTGATGACGTTGGCGAGGACGGCGGCGAACACGGCCACGCCGAGGAGCGCGGGCAGCGAAGCGCCTTCGGGCAGCAGCCGGTCGACGGCCCCGCCGAGACCGTTGGCGACGACCGCCTCCACCACGACGCCGAGGGCCAGCACGAAGAGGCAGAAGAACGGGTTGGCCGCCCGCACGATGCCGGTCACGGTGGTCTCCCGGCGCGCCAGCGCGCGTATCCCCAGGACCAGCACGCCGGCCAGTGCCGCCCAGACCGGATTCAGCCCGGCGAAGGACGTCACGACGAACCCGGCGAGCGTCAGCGAGAGGACCACGAGCGCGAAGACGGGGAGCGGCGGAGCGGTCCGCCGCTCGCCCTCCTCCCCCGCGCGCACCTCCGCCACACGTACCTCCCCTGCGACCTCCCCTGCGGCCTCTCCATGCCCTGCGCCGTCCGTCAGCTCCCGCCGGAAGAACCGCCGGAACACCAGGTACTCGAAGGCCACCGCGACGGCCCACGGCAGCGCCATCAGGGCCGCGAACCGCGTGAAGGACAGCCCGGCCGCCCCGAGGGCCAGCAGGTTGGTGAGGTTGGAGACGGGCAGCAGCAGCGAAGCGGAGTTCGACAGGTGGGCGCAGGCGTACAGGTGGGGCCGGGCGCGGGCACCGGCGTGCGCGGCGGTGGCCACGATCACCGGCGTCAGCAGCACCACCGTGGCGTCCAGACTGAGCACCGCCGTGACCGCGGCGGCGAGCACGAAGACCCCGGCCAGCAGGAGCCGCGGCCGTCCCGCGCAGCGCCGCGCCAGCGCGGCGCCCGCCGCCTCGAACAGTCCCTCCCGCGCACACAGGTACGCCAGGACCAGCACCGCGGCCAGGAAACCGACGACCGGCAGCAGCTTGTGCACCTGCTCCCACGCGGCGCCCTGCGACACCGCTCCGACCAGTACGAGCAGGCCCGCCGCCGGTACGGCCGCCACCGCCTCGGGGGCGCCGCCCGGCCTCCGTACAGCGAAGACCAGGACGCAGACCAGCAGGAGGAGGGAGAGGATCTCGGCGACGGCGGTGCTCACCCCCGCAAACTACAGGGGTGATTCCGCGGCCCGGGATCGCCCCATTTAGGGTTGATTCGTACCCGTACCCGTACTCGTCTGCCTCGCCTGGAGCGCCCGCCATGCCGACACCGGCCGCGCACGACACCGAGATCGCCCTGCAGCCGCTGCGGCCCGAACACCTCCCGGCCGTCCTGGAGCTGGGCGAACGCGTCTACGACACCGACTCCATGCCGTACACCGGCTGGTCGCTGACCGCCGTCGCCACCCACCTCGACGCCTCCGTGCCCGCCTGCCGGGTCGCCGTGGCCGGTGACCGGCTGGCCGGGTTCGTGCTCGGCTCGATGACCTTCGAGCAGCGCGAGGACTGGGGCTACCTGGAGTGGATCGCGGTGGACCCGGACTTCCAGGGGCGCGGCGTGGCCGGACTGCTGGTGCGGGACTGCTGCGCCGTGCTGACGGAGGCCGGCGCCTCGTCCGTGGTGACCGACGTCGAGGTGAACAACACGGCGTCGGCGGCGCTGATGCGCCGCAACGGCTTCACCGAAGGCGTCACCGTCACCCTGTTCGTCCGGCCCGGCACCGGCGAGACGGGACACCGCGGCGGCATCTCCCTGCCGCACTTCGCCCGCACCGGCCGCCCCCGGCCCACCCGCCGCGACGGCCGCTGAGCCGAGGGGCGAGCCGTGACGGCCGCTGAGCCGGAGGGCGTGCCGTGACGGCCGGGACGCATGTTTCTCACCCGGTCGCAGGAGGTACCCGGTGGGCGCGGTGGCGAGGCCCGCCGCCCCGTGCCAGCGTGGCCGGGAGCCGACACAGCTGCCGACAGAGGCGAGGACGCGTCATGGAACGACCCAGAGTCCTGATCGTGGGCGGCGGCTTCGCCGGGGTGGAGTGCGCGCGGGGCCTCGAACACGGGCTGTCCGCCGAGACGGCCGAGATCACGCTGGTCACGCCCAACAATTACGAGCTGTACCTGCCGCTGCTGCCGCACGTCGCCGCCGGAGTGGTCACCCCGCAGTCGATCGCGCCCTCCCTGCGGCGGATCCTGCGCCGGACCCGCCTGGTGCCCGGCGGGGTGATCGGCATCGACACCGCGGCGAAGGTCTGCGTCGTACGGCTGATCACGGGCGAGATCACCGACATCCGCTACGACCGCCTGGTGCTGACACCCGGCAGCATCACCCGTACATTCGACATTCCCGGGCTGACGGACCACGCGCGCGGCATGAAGACGCTCGCCGAGGCCGCGTACATCCGGGACCACGTCATCTCCCAGCTCGACATCGCCGCGGCCTCGACGGACCCGGAAGAGCGCGCGGCGCGGCTCCAGTTCGTCGTCGTCGGCGGCGGATACGCCGGCACGGAGACCGTCGCCTACCTCCAGCGGCTCACCAACGCGGCCGTCCGGCGCTACCCGCGCCTGGACCCCAACCAGATCAAGTGGCACCTCATCGACATCGCGCCGAAGCTGATGCCCGAACTCGGCGACCGGCTCGGGCGGAAGGCGCTGGAGCTGATGCGGCAGCGCGGTACGGAGGTGTCGCTCGGTGTCTCGGTCGCCGAAGTGACCGAGGACTGCGTGCAGTTCACGGACGGGCGGGTACTGCCGTGCCGGACGCTGATCTGGACGGCGGGCGTGGCGGCCAGCCCGCTCATCGGCACGCTCGGGGCGGAGACCGTACGGGGCCGCCTCGTCGTCGACGCCGATCTGACCGTGCCGGGCATGGCGGACGTGCTGGCCTGCGGCGACGCGGCGGCCGTCCCGGACCTCACGAAGGGCGCCGGAGCGGTCTGCCCGCCCACCGCGCAGCACGCCCAGCGGCAGGGCAAGCACGCCGCGCGCAACATCATCGCCGAGCTGCGCGGTGGGCCGCGCGCGCCGTACCGGCACAAGGACCTCGGCCTGGTCGTGGACCTCGGCGGCATCGACGCGGTGTCCAAACCGCTGGGGTACGAACTGACGGGGCTGCCCGCCCAGGTGGCGGCGCGCGGCTACCACCTGATGGCGCTGCGCACCGGCGTCGCCAGGTTCCGTACCGTGGCGAACTGGCTGATCAACGCCACCGCCGGTGACGACTTCGTCCGCACCGGCTTCCAGGCCGAGAAGCCCGCGACGCTGCGGGACTTCGAGCGGACCGATGTGTATCTCTCGGCGGAGGATGTACGGGAGCGGCTGGCGGCGCACGGGGCGGGGTGAGTGCTGGGGTGCGTGCCGGGCTGCACGCCGGGCGGGTCAGTGGCTGATGTGCTCCTCGCCGGTTCCGGCTTCAGCTCCGGTATCGGCTCCGGCTCCGGAGCTGTCGGCCTCCTCGGCCGCTGCCGTGTGTGGCAGATCGCGCACCCCGAGCCGCAGGTGCTCGATGTGGTAGACGGCCTCGTCGAGGAGCTGGGCGACATGTGTGTCGTACAGGCTGTAGACGATCCGGCGGCCCTGCCGGGAGCCGGTGACCAGGCCGAGCGCCCGGAGCAGCCGTAGCTGGTGGGAGACCGCGGACTGCTCCATGCCGACCGCCTCGGCCAGCTCGCCCACCGGGCAGGGCCCCTGGCGCAGGCGGGTGAGGATCATCAGCCGCGACGGGGTGGCCAGCGCCTGGAGGGTGGCGGCGATGGTCGCGGCGGCGTCCGCGTCCAAATGTGCTGCCGGTGTGGTCCTGCCGTCGACTCCGTGTCCCATACGCCTCATCGTATATTCGGCAACACTTGAAGACGTCTTCATGTATTCGGTTATGGTGTGCGGGTCCCGTCCCCCGCTCCCCCGCGCCGAGGTACCGATGACGTCCACGTCCAGTCATGGCCGTACGCCCCTGCCCCCTACCGAGACCGCACCACCGGCCCCCGCCGCACCACCGACCGGCCCACGCCACACCCCCACCCTGCCGACGACGGCCGCTCCCCCGCCCCGCGCGCGCCGCACCCGGCTGTCCGCCCTCCCCGAGGTGCGCTGGGCAGCCCTCTCCGCCCTCGCGTTCCTGCTCGCCTTCCCCCTCGACCTGGCGGGCGCCCCGACCTGGGCGTGGGGTCCGCTGTACGCCGTGTGTTACACGGCCGGCGGCTGGGAGCCGGGGCTCGCGGGCCTGCGGGCGCTGCGCGAACGCACCCTCGACGTCGACCTGCTGATGGTCGTCGCGGCGGTCGGCGCGGCGGCGATCGGGCAGTTCCTCGACGGCGGCCTGCTGATCGTGATCTTCGCGGTCTCCGGCGCCCTGGAAGCGCTGGCCACCCGGCGCACCGAGGACTCGGTGCGCGGCCTGCTCGATCTCGCGCCCTCCACCGCCGTACGGCTGACGGCCGGCGGCCGGGAGGAGACCGTCGAGGCGGCCGCGCTGCGGGTGGGCGACACGGTGCTGGTACGCCCCGGGGAGCGGCTGCCCGCCGACGGCACGGTGCTGGACGGCGCGAGCGAGGTGGACCAGGCCACCATCACCGGCGAGCCGCTGCCGGTGGACAAGGGCCCGGCGGACGAGGTGTTCGCGGGAACGCTGAACGGCACCGGCGCGCTGCGGGTACGGGTCGGCAAGGACGCCTCCGAGTCGGCCATCGCCCGCATCGTGGCCATGGTCGAGGAAGCCGGCCGCACCAAGGCACCCACCCAGGTCTTCATCGAGAAGGTGGAGCAGCGGTACTCCGCCACCGTCGTGGCGGTGACCCTCGCGCTGTTCGCGCTGCCCCTGCTCCTCGGCGCGGACTTCACCCCGACCCTGCTGCGGGCCATGACCTTCATGATCGTGGCGTCGCCGTGCGCGGTCGTGCTGGCCACCATGCCACCGCTGCTGTCCGCGATCGCCACCGCCGGGCGGCATGGCGTCCTGGTCAAGTCGGCCGTGGCGATGGAGGGCCTGGGGGCGGTGACCCGGGTCGCGATGGACAAGACCGGCACGCTCACCGAGGGCACGCCACGGGTCGCCGGAGTACGCCCGCTGGGCGGCGTGAGCGAGGGCGGCGAGGGCGAGAGCTGCTCGGAAGGGGACGCCGCCAACGAGGGTGGCAGGGGCGAGAGTGGCGCCGACGAGGGCGGCACGGGCGCAAGCGGCACGCACGAGACGCAGGCACTCGCGTTCGCCGCGGCGGCGGAGCAGCCCAGTGAGCACCCGATCGCACGGGCCGTGGTCACCGCCGCACGGGAGCGTGGACTGCGGGTGCCCGGCGCGAGCGGCTTCTCGTCCGCGCCGGGGCGGGGCGTGCGCGCCGTGGTCGACGGGCGCACGGTGCAGGTCGGCAGCCCGGCCGCGCTGCTGAGCGCGGGGGCACCAATAAGCGGCGAGGGGCTCGCGGATGGCCGGGGGCACGAGGCACACGCCGTCGCGTCGGCGGATGACCGGCTGCGCGAGGCGCGCGCCGTCGCGTCGGAGGTCGAGGCCTCCGGGCAGACAGCGGTGGCCGTCCTGGTGGACAGCGCACCCATCGCCATACTGGCCGTTACCGACCGGCTGCGCCCCGGCGCCCCCGAAGCCGTGGCCCGGCTGCACCGACTGACGCGGACCGGAACCGGAACCGAGACCGGGACCGGGCGCGTACCCACATCCGAAGCCCGCGTCACCCTGCTGACCGGCGACAACGCCCGCGCCGCCCGCCGTACGGCCGAGGAGTGCGGCATCACGGACGTACGGGCCGGTCTGCTGCCGGAGGACAAGGTGGCCGCGGTACGCGCCTGGCAGGACGACGGGGCGAAGGTGCTCATGGTCGGCGACGGGGTGAACGACGCCCCCGCGCTGGCGGCCGCGCACAACGGCGTCGCCATGGGCCGGGTGGGTTCCGATCTGGCGCTGGAGACGGCCGACGCGGTGGTGGTCCGTGACGAGGCCGGTGCGGTGCCGACGGTCGTCGCGCTCTCCCGCCGGGCGCGCCGGCTGATGGTGCAGAACCTGGTCGTCGCGGCCGTGTGCATCGGCGCGCTGGTCACCTGGGACCTGGCCGGGCATCTGCCGCTGCCGCTGGGCGTGCTCGGGCACGAGGGTTCGACCGTCCTGGTCGGCCTCAACGGGCTGCGGCTGCTGCGCGCCTCGGCTTGGCGGCGCGCCGCGGATGACTGAGGGGCGTGCACGCCCGGCGTACGCATCAGCTCGTACGCCGGGCGTCACGCCACCTCACCCGGAGCCCGGCGCGCCGACAAGGGAATCCCTTGACCTCAACATTGGTTGAGGTCATAGCTTCTGGCATGTCGCCGGTCACCACGGCCCGCGATCGACCCGTGCCGACCACGCCGCTCCGGAGGACCGCGATGGACATGGAAGTCACCGCCTGGCATTCGCTGCACAGTGCCCTGAACGCGCAGCAGGACAGCCGCCCGTTCTCCCGCTCCACCCTGCGGCGCATCGTCGCCTTCGCCCGGCCGCACCGGCGCTCGCTGGCCTGGTTCCTGGTACTCAGCACGGTCACCGCCGTGCTGGCGGTCGCCACCCCGCTGCTCGCCGGCCGGGTGGTCGACGCCATCGACGGCGGCGAGGCGGCCGGGACCGTCCTCGGCCTCGCCGGACTGATCGCCGCCATCGCCCTGGCGGAGGCGGGCCTCGGCCTGCTGACCCGCCGGCTGTCGGCGAGCCTGGGCGAGGGGCTGATCCTCGACCTGCGCACCACGGTTTACGACCATGTGCAGCGGATGCCGGTCGCCTTCTTCACCCGTACGCGGACGGGCGCCCTGGTCAGCCGGTTGAACAACGATGTGATCGGCGCGCAGCGGGCCTTCAGCGACACGCTGTCCAGCGTGGTCGGCAACGTCGTGACGCTGCTGCTGACACTCGTCGTGATGCTGAGCCTGTCCTGGCAGATCACGCTGATCGCGCTGGTGCTGCTGCCGGTGTTCGTGCTCCCCGCGCGCCGTGTCGGCCGACGGCTGGCCGGGCTGCGCCGGGAGGCCTCCGACCACAACGCCGCGATGGGCACACAGATGACCGAGCGGTTCTCCGCGCCGGGCGCCACCCTCGTCAAGCTCTTCGGCCGCCCGGCCCGGGAGTCCGCCGAATTCGCCGCCCGGGCCCGGCGGGTGCGGGACATCGGGGTCCGTACCGCGATGGTCCAGACGTACTTCGTCACCGCACTGACCCTGGTCTCCGCCCTCGCGCTGGCCGTCGTCTACGGACTCGGCGGCTTCCTGGCCCTGCGCGGCCACCTCGAAACGGGCGCGATCGTCTCGCTGGCCCTGCTGCTGACCCGCCTGTACGCGCCGCTGACGGCGCTGTCCGGCGCGCACACCGAGGTGATGAGCGCGCTGGTCAGCTTCGAGCGGGTCTTCGAGGTACTCGACCTGAAGCCGCTCATCGAGCAGAAGCCGGACGCCCGCGCGGTGCCGGACGGGCCGGTCACGGTGGAGTTCGACTCCGTGCGCTTCGGCTACCCGTCCGCCGACAAGGTCTCCCTCGCCTCCCTCGAAGAGGTGGCGACCCTGGACACCCGGGGCGGCGCCGAAGTGCTGCACGACGTCTCCTTCCGCGCGGAGCCCGGCCAGATGATCGCCCTGGTCGGCTCCTCCGGCGCCGGCAAGTCGACGATCGCCCAGCTGCTGCCGCGGCTGTACGACGCGGACACCGGCGCGGTACGGATCGGTGGCGTCGACGTACGCGATCTGACGGCCGACTCGCTCCGCGACACCCTCGGCATGGTGACCCAGGACGGGCACCTCTTCCACGACACGATCCGCGAGAACCTGCTGCTGGCCAGGCCGGAGGCAGGCGAGGAGGAGCTGTGGGACGCGCTGCGCCGCGCCCGTCTGGACGGCCTGATCGCCTCGCTGCCCGACGGCCTGGACACGGTGGTCGGCGAGCGCGGCTACCGGCTCTCCGGCGGTGAACGGCAGCGGCTGACCATCGCCCGCCTGCTGCTCGCCCGGCCGCGCGTGGTCATCCTGGACGAGGCCACCGCCCATCTGGACAACACCTCCGAGGCGGCGGTGCAGGAAGCGCTGGCCGAGGCCCTGGAAGGCCGTACGTCCCTGGTCATCGCGCACCGCCTGTCGACCGTACGGGCCGCCGACCAGATCCTGGTGGTCGAGGACGGGCGGATCGTGGAACGCGGCACCCACGACGCGCTGCTCGCGGCGGGCGGGCGTTACGAGGAGCTGTACCGCACCCAGTTCGAGCAGGCGCAGACCTCCGCCGAACGCGCGGCGCGCGAAGCGGCCGAGCCCGCCTCGGCGCACTGACCGGCGCGCCGCTCGCGCGCCGTGGGGGGCCACCCCCCCACAGGGGGCCCCAAAAACACCACCCCCCCCCCCCCCCCCCCCCCCCCCCCCCGCCCCCCGAAACCCGAAAAAAAAAAAGCCTACCCCCCCGCC
>NZ_JBVIQN010000050.1:0-47707 GCF_055577005.1 Streptomyces sp. NPDC033221
TAGGGGGCCAGGCCGCTGGTGGTGATGTTCCATGCGTAGAGCAGGCCGGCCAGGGCCGCGACGGCGAGCAGGGCGGGGCGCGCCCAGGGGGGCTGATTGTCGGGGGAGCGCCACACCTCCCAACGGCGGCGCGGCCGTCGGCGCGGCGTGGTGTCCAGGGGTGAGGGCGTGCGCTGGGCGGGCGGCGAAAGCGGCGCGGACCGGGTGGGGGAGGCGGCGGAAGGCGGGGAATCGGAATCGGGCAGGCCGAAGGGCGGTTTGGCGACCATAGGGGGAAGTCAGCTCTCGGATCGGTGCGGGCGGGGCTGCCGGGCCCGGATCGGGCGGTCAGTTTTCCGGCTTGCTGAGCAGCAGCAGGTAATAGTCCACGTGTTCCCGGCAGAATGTGCGGAACGGCTCCATCAGCGGATCGGTGTGCGCGGTGGCCTCTTTTCCGAAACGCTGCTCGATCTCATCGCGCCGTTCTCGGTAAAGCGTGTACATCAGCTCGCCGCACAGTGCGATGTTCGATGTCATGTTCTGTATGCGGGTGATACGGAATCCGGCTTCTTCGGCCTCTTCGAGAAGCGTGGCGAAGGGGGTGGGCGGCGGGGATGTCCACAGCCGGGTGAAGGCCTCCGTCTCCGCGGGGACGGCGGTGCCGCGCCGGGCGAACTCCGTCATCAGCAGACGGCCGCCGGGCCGCAGGACGCGCCGGACCTCGCGCAGTCCGGCGGGCCGGTCCGAGAGGTGGGGGAAGCAGTCGATGGACCAGGCCGCGTCGTACGAGTCGTCCGCGTGGTCGAGCCGCATCACGTTGCCGTACGCGAAGCCGACCCGGTCGGCGAGGCCGGTGGCGGCGGCCACCCGTTGCGCGCACCTGGCGAGTTGCTCCTTGCTGACGGTGATGCCGGTGACCCGGCCGCCGGTGCGCCGGGCCAGGTGGATGGCCGGGCCGCCGGTGCCGCAGCCGATGTCGAGCAGGCGGGCGTCCGGCGGCAGGCCGTCGGCCAGGATGTCGGCGAGGTACTCGGTCTGCCGGTCCTGGGCGAGGTCGGACAGGCCGAGGAGGGAGGCGGCCCGGGTGCGTTCACCGTGCGGGACGAACATGCCGACGTGCAGGGCGCTGCCGCCGAGCACCATGGCGAGCAGGTCGCCGAACCGGCCGTACATGGCGCCGACTTCTTCAGGGGCGGGCGCCGGGCCGCTGTTCGCACTGCTGTCGGTCACTGTCATGGAAGTCCCCTCGGCGACGGATGGTCGGGCAAGGAATCAGTGAGCAGGGAGTGCACTTCTGTCCGCCGGACGCTAGCACCGAATTGCCCGGAGTGGGGGTCATCCATTCCGCGGGGAAAGAAATGAGACAGGGGGGAGTGGGGAATTCATGATCCGTTCGGGGGATGCCGTCACGGGGTAATTGTGGCTGGTGGCCGGGCGTCGATGAGTTTTCCATGAGAAGGGCATGAAAAGCGTGAGAATGACGCCATGGGCATACCGAGTTTCCCCCATGTGTGCGTGGATTATCAGCCCCGGAAATGAGAGCTCCGGGGAACAACCCCGTGCGGTGCCTGCCGTCCGGAGGGGCGGCCGGTGGGCGTACCCCTCCGGACGGTGTGTGACGGGCCGCCGCCGGGCCGGGCGGGAGCGGTCCGGTCAGCTCGACTGCGCCTCGTCGTAGAGGTTTTCGGCGTCGTCACCGAAGTACGGCCCGAACATGGTGTTGGGCAGGAAGGTGTAGCCGAAGCTGTTCACCGAGGACTGCAGGCCGGCGCCGGTGGCCTCGTCGAACGAGGTGAACCAGGGGCCGCCGCTGGAGCCGCCCGTCATGTTGCAGGACAGCCCGTGGTCCCGGGAGAACAGCGGGTCCTTGATGGTGTTGCCGCTGCAGTAGATGAGTTTGCTGCCGTCGTACGGTGCGGCGGCCGGGTAACCGAAGGCGTACATCGGCTTGTTGTAGCCGGTGTTGAACGCGAGCCCCTGGCCGCCGACGACATCGGTCAGCCGCTGTCCGCCGACCGGGGCGACGACCGCGGCGCCGACGTCGTAGTTGATGTCCTCGCTCGCCGTCCACTGCGGTGTGCTGAGGGTCTTGGAGGCGGCCCACTTGCCGTACGGGGCCTGGCCGTCGCGGTAGCCGGGCACGAAGACCCAGTCGCTGTGCCAGGCGCCGTTGAGCTTCACGCAGTGCCCGGCGGTGATCACCGTGCTCTTGTTCGCGCTGGTGACGGCGTTGCCCGAGCAGGAGGCGGTACGGCCCTGGTAGGTGAAGAACACCCGGCCCGCGGTGTTCGTCACGGTGCCGCCGCCGGTCCACGGGGCGCCCGCCTGCGGGAAGGACTTGGGGACGGAGGCGGCGGAGGAGGCGGTGGGGAGGGTGGGGCGTACGGTGCGCTCGGGGCCGCTCCGTACCGGGGAGGCGGTCCGGTCCGCCGTGCTGCCGGATCGTTTCGCCGCCGTGCCGGATCGTTTCGCCCCCGGCCCGTCGGCTCCGGCCGACAGCAGGTCCAGCGGGGTGGCCTCGCGCATCCGCTCCGCCGTCCAGAAGTCGGCCACGGAGGAGGCCGCCGTACCCGTACCGGCCGTACCCGTACCGGCCGTACCCGTACCGGCCGAGGCCGTGTCCGTACCCGTACCGGCCGCGCCCGCCGCGCCGGTCTGGAGCGCCGCGCCGAGCAGGACGCCGGCCGCGGTCAGGGCACCGGCGACGGCACGGGACATACCGCGTCGGCGGGCGCCGGGGAAGGTGCTGACGTTTCGTCTCACGCGTGACTCCTTCTGCGGGGCCGCGTGGTGGCGAACCGCGCGGCCGTCGTCTACGTGGCCGCGGATTCCGCGGCCCGGCAGATGAGCGGTGCGGATGGACGTGCGTCAGGAAGAGTCCCACCGGATGCGCCGTCTGTCAGGAGCGCGTCCCGCCGGAGTCCGGCGGCCGGGCGGTCCTCAGCCCCGCCCGATGTACGGCATGGCCGTCGCCATCACCGTCGCGAACTGCACGTTCGCCCCCAGCGGCAGCTGCGCCATGTGCAGGACCGTACGGGCCACGTCCGCCGCGTCCATCACCGGTTCGGCCGCCGTCGTCCCGTTGGCCTGGAGGATGCCGGACCGCATCCGGCCGGTCATCTCGGTCGCCGCGTTGCCGATGTCGATCTGGCCGCAGGCGATGTCGTACGGACGCCCGTCCAGGGAGAGGGACTTGGTCAGGCCGGTCATCGCGTGCTTGGTGGCGGTGTAGGCGACGGAGTGCGGGCGCGGGGCGTGCGCGGAGACGGAGCCGTTGTTGATGATGCGGCCGCCGCGCGGGTCCTGCTGCCGCATCGTGCGGAAGGCGGCCTGGGCGCACAGGAACGCGCCGGTGAGGTTGGTGTCGACGACCGTGCGCCAGTCGTCGTACGACAGTTCCTCCAGCGGTACGGGCGGGCCGAAGGTGCCGGCGTTGTTGAAGAGGAGGTCCAGCCGCCCGAAGCGGTCATGGACCGCGGCGAACAGGGCGTCCACCTGATCGGGGCGGGTGATGTCGGCCGGTACGCGCAGGGTGGCGCCGTCCGTGTCCCGTGCCGCCTGGCGCGCGGTCTCCGCCAGGGCGTCGGCGCGCCGCCCGGCGAGCGCCACCGACCAGCCGGCCCCGGCGAGGGTCAGCGCGACGGCGCGGCCGATGCCGGAACCGGCGCCGGTGACCAGGGCGACCGGTGCGGGCTGGGGAGTGGGTGGGGAAGTGGGTGAGGGAGCGGGTGGGGTGGTGGTGCCGGGGCGGGGGTCGGATGTCGTCATGGCGGCAGGGTAAGGCGCGGCCCGTACGCCGCGGCGGAGCCGCTACCGGGCAAACGCGTTCAGCCCGCCCCCTGAAAGTCCTTGAGTACGGCGGCCTTGGCGGCGGTGAACTCTTCGGCGGTGAGGATGCCGTCCCGGTGGAGTTCGCCCAGTTCGCGCAGCCGGCGCAGCAGTACGTCGGCGCCCTCGCCGCCGCTCCCGCTGCCCGTCTCCACCGTCCGCTCCAGGGCCGGTGCGTCCGGCGTCCCGGCCACCGAGCCCGCGGCCGCCGGGCCCGCAGCCGCCGGTGCGGGGCCGCCCGACGGGTGCGGCAGCCGCGCCGCGACCGCCGCCGCGAGCAGGGCCGTGCGGCCGCTCTCCTTCTTGAATCCCCACAGTTCGATGGCGTTCGGGTCGTGTTCCGGCTTGAGTTTCACCGTGCTGCCCTTCGGCCGGAAGCGCAGATAGCCGGATTCCAGGCCGGCGGCGGGCCGCCAGTCGACCCCGGCCAGGTCGGCGAGGGTGAAGTCCCGTGCGCCGCCGTGTTTCTTGCTCTCGTTGGTGGACCAGCGCCAGTCGATGTGTACGTGTTCCCCGTCGAAGGTCGCCACTCCGTCCACGCCCGCCGCGGACAGCGGTACGGCGGGGCCCGGCAGCAGGTAGCGGTCGGTGGGTCCGGTCGCCACCTGGTCGAGCAGGAGGGACTGGCGCACCTCGTCGGCGAAGTACTCGGCGACGCCGGTACGGTCCGGGTCCACGGCGACCTGGTACGGGTTGGCGTCGTCCGGCAGGCTGCCGCCGGTGACGTACAGCAGCGGGTCGGCGCCGTCCCGCAGCCGCAGGCGCAACCGGCCGCCCTTGCGGGCCGGTTCGTAGGCGATGCCCGCCAGTGCCTCCAGCGGTACGGACGTCTCGCCCAGGTCCTGCCGCAGCCGGTGCACGCCCCGCTCCCGCCCCGGCACGATCCACACCCGGTCACCGTCGAAGGACCATGTGCCGTCGCGCACCATCAGTTCAGCCATGCCCGGATCCTACGGAAACGCCGGTCCGGCCGAGGAGGGGACGGTCTCGCCGGACCCCGGACACCCGAACCGCCCGGCCAGGGACGGCCCGGGGCGGCCCCCGCCGTGATTGTCCGCAGGCGCCCGATGCGGGCGCAGACATCATCCGCTTGTCATGTGTGCGTCGAACGGGGGACAGCGGAACGCCGTCCCCCGCCCCTCCAATCGCTGGTGACAACACCGGTCCAGGGAGGGGCAGATGGCCCGTCAAGGTCAGTACGAGCAGGACGCGCGGCCCGGACAGGGGCCCCAGGACGCTCCGCACACGCAGGAGATGCGGACCGCCGCCGCACAGCTCGCCCGGCGCCGTTTCCTCACCGGCACCGGGGCCGCCGCGGCGCTGGCCTTCGCGGCCAACCTGCCGGGCACCGGCGTCGCGTACGCCGCCGCCGAGGCCGACGCCCGGAAGATCACCGAGAACCCCTTCACACTGGGGGTGGCCTCCGGCGACCCGCTGCCCGGCTCCGTCGTGCTGTGGACCCGGCTCGCCCCGAAGCCGTACGAGCCGGGCAGCGGTATGCCGCAGGCCCGGGTGACGGTGCGCTGGGAGGTCGCGTACGACGAGAAGTTCCGGCGGCTGGCGGGGCGCGGGCGGGCCGAGGCGCACCCGGAGTTCAACCACGCGGTGCACATCGAGGCCACCGGCCTCGCGCCGGACCGCGTCTACTACTACCGCTTCCGCGCCGGCGACTGGATCAGCCCGGCCGGCCGGACCCGCACCGCGCCCGCGCCCGGCGCGAAGAACAGCGAACTGCGGCTGGGCGTCGTCTCCTGCCAGGCGTACCACGACGGTTATTACACCGCCCACCGGCATCTGGCCGCCGAGGACCTCGATGTCGTCTTCCACCTCGGTGACTATCTGTACGAGTACCCGGTGGACGCCGTCGGCGGCGCCCGCAAGTACACCGACCGCAAGCTGCCCGCGCGCTTCAACCGCGAGACGGTGACGCTGGAGGACTACCGGCTGCGGTACGCGCTCTACAAGTCCGACCCCGACCTCCAGGCCGCGCACGCCGCGCACCCGTTCATCGTCACCTGGGACGACCACGAGGTGGAGAACAACTACGCCGACGACGTCAGCGAGAAGAACGACCCCAAGGGCGAGTTCCTGCTGCGCCGCGCCGCCGCCTACCGCGCGTACTGGGAGAACCAGCCGCTGCGCCGCCCGCAGCGCCCGAACGGCCCGGACGCCCGGCTCTACCGCCGCGTGCGCTTCGGGCAGCTGGCTCAGTTCGATGTGCTCGACACCCGCCAGTACCGTTCCGACCAGGCGTACGGCGACGGCTGGCGCACCCCGGGACCCGAGTCCGCCGACCCGAAGCGCACCCTGACCGGCAAGGAGCAGGAGCGCTGGCTGATCGACGGCTGGCGGTCCTCCTCGGCGCTGTGGAACGTACTGCCGCAGCAGGTCACCTTCGCCGAGCGGCGCAACGCCACCGGGCCCGGCTACAAGCTCAGCATGGACTCCTGGGACGGTTACGCCGCTTCCCGCGAGCGGGTGCTGAAGGGGGCGGAGGCGGCGGGCGTGGACAACCTGGTCGTGCTGACCGGCGATGTGCACGTGCACTATGCGTTCGACATCAAGCGGGATTTCCGGGACGAGAAGTCGCGTACCGCGGGCGTGGAGTTCGTGACCACCTCGATCACCAGCGGCGAGGACGGCGCGGACAAGCCGGCCAACTGGGGCACCTACCTGGCCGCCAACCCGCACCTGAAGTTCTACAACGGCCGGCGCGGCTATGTGACGGTCACGCTGGACCGGGAGAAGGCGCGTGCCGACTTCCGTACGGTGTCGAAGGTGACGGAGCCGGGGGCGCCGGTCCGCACGGCGGGTTCGTTCGTGTCCGAGGCGGGCAGCCCGGGGCTCAAGCCGGCCTGAGTCCGTACGCCGGGGGCGGGACATGGGGCTCCCGCCCGGAGGCCGGTCCGGAAAACACGCGCCGGAGTCCGTTCCGTGCATGACACCATGGTCTGGCCATCGATCATCCATGGAGACACTCATGACGGACCCCGGCACCGGAACGACGGAGCCCCAGGACAGCGTTCCGATAGCCGAGCGGGACGTGGCGGCGGCGCCCGCCGCGTCCCGCCGCAGCAGCCTGCTCGTCACCCTCGTCCTCGGCGGCCTGACCGCGGTGCCGCCGCTTTCCATGGACATGTACCTGCCGGCCCTGCCGGAGGTCACCAACGCGCTGCACAGCCCGGCCGCCACCGTCCAGCTCACCCTGACCACCTGCCTCGCGGGCATGGCCCTCGGACAGATGGTCGTCGGGCCGATGAGCGACAAGTGGGGCCGCCGGCGTCCGCTGCTCGTCGGCATGGTGATCTACATCCTCGCCACCGCGCTGTGCGCCCTGGCCACCAACGCCGAACTGCTCATCGCCTTCCGCCTGCTCCAGGGCCTGGCGGGCGCGGCCGGCATCGTCATCGCCCGGGCCGTCGTCCGCGACCTGTACGACGGCGTGGCGATGGCCCGCTTCTTCTCCACCCTGATGCTGATCTCCGGCGTCGCCCCCGTCGTCGCGCCGCTGATCGGCGGGCAGATCCTGCGGATCACCGACTGGCGCGGCGTCTTCGTCGTACTGACCGTGGTCGGAGTGCTGCTCACCCTGCTCGTCTGGCGCCGCCTGCACGAGACGCTGCCGCCCGAGCGGCGGCACTCCGGCGGCCTCGGCGAGGCCTTGGGCACCATGCGCTCGCTGCTCGCCGACCGCGCCTTCTCCGGCTACCTGATCGTCGGCGCGTTCGCCTTCGCCGCGCTGTTCGCGTACATCTCCGCCTCGCCGTTCGTGATCCAGGAGATCTACGGCGCCTCCCCGCAGACCTTCAGCCTGCTGTTCGGCGTCAACTCCGTGGGCCTCGTCCTGGTCGGCCAGATCAACGGCAAGGTACTGGTCGGCCGGGTCAGCCTGGACGTGGTGCTGGGCATCGGCCTGGGCCTGATCACCGCCGCCGCGACGGCGCTGCTGCTGATGGCCGGCGGCGCCTTCGGCGAGGTCGGGCTGTGGCCGATGGCCGCCGGGCTGTTCGTCCTGATGTCCGCGATGGGTCTGGTCATGCCGTCGGCCAACACCAAGGCGCTGCTGCGCTCCGGGCACGCGGCGGGCTCCGCCTCGGCCCTGCTGGGCACCTCCACCTTCCTCCTCGGCTCGATCGCCTCGCCGCTCGTCGGCATCGCGGGCGAGCACACGGCCGTACCGATGGCGGTGGTCCAGCTCTCCTGTGGCGTACTGGCGCTGCTGAGCTTCCTGGGACTGTGCCGCCCGTGGCAGCGTAGGGAGGAGACCGCCACCGGGACCGGCGAGAGGACCAGGCTCTGAACGCAACGGCACTGCGACACGGCACCCCCGCCGCCGCGGGACTGGACCCCGCCTGGATACGGCACCTCGTACGCGGGGTGCGGGAGGCGACCGAGGGGCCGGACCCCTGGTGCGCGGGTGCCGTGGTGCTCGCCGGGCGCGGCCCGGTGGTCGCCGCCGAGGAGGCGGCGGGCTGGGCACTGCGCTACGCGGGCTACGACCCCGAGCAGGACCGCGGTGTGGAACTGCCCCCGGAGCAGCGGGAGCCGACGCGCGTCGGCACGGTCTTCGACCTGGCCTCGCTGACCAAGCTGTGCACCGCGGTCGTGGCGGTGCAGCAGGCGGAGCGGGGGCTGCTGGACCTGGACGCCGCGGCGGACCGCTGGCTGCCGGGCTTCGCCGCCGGCATCACGGTCCGCGGCCTGCTCACCCACACCTCGGGCCTGCGCCCGGAGCTGCCGTTCCACGAGCGCCAGGGGCGCGCGGCCCAGCTGGAGCTGCTGTGGGCGGAAGCGGCGGCGCCCGCCGAGCCGCCCGGCGGCACGTACCGCTACTCCGACCTCAACCTCATCGCCCTCCAGCTGATCCTCGAACGGCTCACCGGCCTGCGGCTGGACGCCCTCGTGGCGCACGGGATCACCGGCCCGCTGGGCATGACCAGCACGTCGTTCGGTCCGCTGGCCCCGGTGGGCGTGGCCGCGACCGAGGACCAGCGGCGGCCGTGGGCCAAGGCGGACCGCGGCCTGGTGCGCGGGGTGGTGCACGACGAGAACGCGTGGGCGCTCGGCGGAGTCGCCGGGCACGCGGGCCTGTTCTCGACGGCGCAGGACCTGGCGGTGCTGTGCCGGACGCTGCTCAGCGGCGGCGTGTACGGCCGGGAGCGCATCCTGAGCGGGAAGTCGGTGGCGCTGCTGCTGGACCCGCCGGGCCTCGGCTTCGGCGTGGACCAGCCGTGGTTCATGGGCGAGCTGGCGGGGCGCGGCGCGGCCGGGCACACCGGGTTCACCGGTACGAGCCTGGTGCTGGACCGGGCGACCGACACGTTCCTGGTGCTGCTGGCCAACACCGTCCATCCGCGGCGGCGCGAGGCGGGCAGCGGACCGCGGGCGGCGGCTGCGACCCGGCTGGCGCGGGCGGTACGGGCCGGTTCGGCCGGGCGGCACGGCAGGACCGGCACGTCGGCCCCGTGACCGGGCGGCAGGGCAGAACCGTCACATCAGCCCCGTAAAATAGCCGGAATGCACGACGAACTGCGCGCCGCACTGGCCGGCCTGCTCGACGGCCTGCCGCCCACGCAGGCCGCGCGGGCCGTCGACCGGCTGATCGCCAACTACCGGGGCCGGACACCGACCGACGCCCCGGTCCTCCGGGACCGCGCGGATGTCGCCGCGTACGCCGCCTACCGGATGCCCGCGACCTTCGAGGCCGTACGGCACGCGCTGGACGCCTTCGCGGCGCGGCTGCCGGACTGGGCGCCCGCCTCCCATGTGGACATCGGCGGCGGCACCGGCGCCGCGACCTGGGCGGTCGCGGCCACCTGGGCCGGCCACCGCACGACCGTGTACGACTGGGCCGAACCGGCGCTGGAGCTGGGCCGCGAGCTGGCCGCCGGCGTCCTGCCGGACACCGACTGGCAGCGCCGGGCCATCAACGCGGGCATGGCGGTCCCGGCGGGCACGGACCTGGTCACCGTCTCGTACGTGCTCGGCGAGCTGCGCCCGGAGGACCGCCGCGCGGTCGTCGGCGCGGCGGCCGGGGCGTCGGCCGTCGTCCTGATCGAGCCCGGCACCCCGGACGGCTACCTGCGTATCCGCGAGGCCCGCGAGCAGCTGACCGACGCCGGGCTGCGCGTCCTCGCACCGTGCCCGCACAGCGGTATGTGCCCGATCGTGCCGGGCGAGGACTGGTGCCACATGGCCGCCCGGGTGAACCGCTCCTCGCTGCACCGTCAGGTCAAGGGCGGCTCGCTGCCGTACGAGGACGAGAAGTTCAGCTATGTCGCGGCGGTGCGGCCGGAGGCGGTGGCCGGCGCGGCGGCCGTCCCCGCCCCCTCCCGTGTCGTCCGCAAGCCCCAGCTCCGCAAGGGACAGGTCCTGCTGGACCTCTGTACGGAGGAGGGGCTGCGGCGCGACACGGTCACCAAGCGGCACGGCGACCGTTACAAGGCGGCCCGCGACGCGGAGTGGGGCGACGCCTGGGAGCGGCCGGCGGGCTGACCGGTGACTGACGGGCTGACCAGCCCCGTTACGGGAGGGCCGGGCGCAGCTCCTGGGTGCAGCACTTGACGCTGCCGCCGCCCTTGAGCAGTTCGGTCAGGTCCATGCCGACCGGCTCGTACCCGCGCTCGCGGAGCGGGGCGAAGAGCCCCACCGCGGCCTGCGGCAGCAGGACGTGCCGCCCGTCGCTGACCGCGTTCAGCCCGAACGCCTCCGCGTCCGCGCGCGAGGCGATCAGGGCGTCGGGGAAGAGCCGGGCCAGTACGGCGCGGCTGCCCTCGGAAAACGCGCCCGGGTAGTACATGACCTCCGAGTCCGTCGCGTCGTCCAGTACGCACAGCGCCGTGTCGAGGTGGTAATAGCGCGGGTCGACCAGGTCCAGGCCGATCACCGGGCGGCCGAAGTACTCCTGCGCCTCGGCGTGCGAGAGCGGGCTGCTGCGGAAGCCGCGCCCGGCCAGCAGCCAGGAGGCGGTGACCGCGAAGTCGCCTTCCGCCTCGTTGACGTTCTCCGGCTCGCGGACCTCGGTGAAGCCGTGGTCCCGGAACCACGCGGCGTGTACGGCGGCCTCGCCGCGGCGCTCCTCGAAGGCGAACCGCGCGCCGAGCACCCGGCCGTCCACGACGGTGGCGCCGTTGGCGGCGAAGACCATGTCCGGCAGGTCGGGGCGGGGCCGCAGCTCCTCGACGGTGTGGCCGAGCGCGCGGTAGCGGTCGCGCAGCACCTCCCACTGGGCGAGTGCCAGCGGCAGATCGACGGGTTTGTCCGGGTCCATCCAGGGATTGATGGAGTAGCTGACCTTGAAGTGGGCCGGCGGGCACATCAGGTAGCGCCGGGACCGGGCGCTGCGTCGGGCTGTACGCAAGGAAGGCTCCTCACGGTGGGTGGGACGCGGAGGCGTACGAGGTGCGTGCGTACGCGCTCGAATCGTCCACCGTGAGGAGCCTGTTGCGCAGTGATCCGATCGGGTGGTTTTCACCCCTGGCGGGTTTCTCCGGCGCCGCGCTGTTCCTGGAGCCTGCGCAGCAGGGCACGCCGCTGCGCCATCGGATCGGTGCCGCCGCCCACGCCGTTGCCGCCCCGGCCGCCGCGCAGCGCGCCGCGGGAGAGCTTGCTGCGGGTGCCGCCGACGCCGAGCATGTTGCCCGCGCTTCCCTTGCTCATGGGGTCATCTCCTTCGTTCGCCGACGAGCGAGACGGTGCGTCTCGTTCGTTGTCGAGTCTGGGCGAGACGCTCCGTCTTGTCAAGACGATACGTCTCGCCTCACCTCTCGGTAGACTCCGGCCATGACCAACAAGACAGCGCCCGACGCCACCCGCCGCAGCGAACGTTCGCGCCGCGCCATCTTCGACGCGGCCCTCTCCCTCGTCGGCGAGGTCGGCTACGACAAGCTCACGATCGAGGGCATCGCCTCCCGCGCCGGCGTCGGCAAACAGACGATCTACCGCTGGTGGCCCTCCAAGGCCGCCGTCCTGCTCGACGCCTTCACCCAGGACGTGGCGGGGTACGAGGCCGGGCTGCCGGACACCGGGGATCTCGCCGCCGACCTCAAGTTCGTCCTGCGGGCCACCGCCGACGAGTTCAACGACGAGAAGTGGCAGGCGCCCTACCGCGCGCTCGCTGCGGCCGGCGCGAACGACGCGGAGCTGTCGGCGCGGTTCGTCGACCGGCTGCTGGAGCCCGGCATCCGGGTGTACGTGAACCGGATGCGGGCCGCCCAGGAGGCGGGCGAGATCGGTCCCGGCGTGGATGTGCGGGTGGCGGCCGAGATGGTGCTGAGCCCCTTCTCGCAGCGCTGGCTGATGCGCACCGGCGAGCTGTCGTACGCGTATGTGGACACGCTGGTCGACATGGTGCTCGCGGGGCTGCGGCCGCGCACCTCCGGGTGAGGTGCCGGGAGTGTCCAGGGGGCGCGGAAGGTAAAGGAAGATGAACGAAGTGGGGTGGATACCGACCAGATTGGTGCTATTCGCCCGTTCTCCGGTCACCCCGGATCCGTACTCCGGTCACCCAAGGAGGAGGATGGTGGCAGCATTGATCCCAGACCACCGCTCGAAGTGAGGGGATAGATGGAACGCAAGAGCAGGTTCTCCCAGTGGCTTCGCCGGCCGAGGAGCGGTTCGGACGGCGGCGATACGGACACGGGATCGGCGGCCGGACAAGGCCGCGAGGACCTGCTGCTGGCAGTCGCCGACGCGGGTTTCCCGCTCGCCCCGGCGGCCCACCCCTCCGGCTACGGCTGTTCCTGCGAGCGCATCGGCTGTCCCACGCCCGGCCGGCACCCCGTCTCCTTCGGCTGGCAGACCGTCGCCAGCACCGACCGCGAGAAGGTCACCGCCTGGGCGCGCGCCTATCCGCAGGCCAATTTCATCACCGCCACCGGCATCGCCCACGACGTGCTGGACGTCCCCGTCGACGCGGGCCGCAGCGCCCTGGAGCGGCTGGAGGCGGCGGGCATCGAGGTCGGCCCGGTCGCGCTGAGCGGCGCGGCGCTCGGACAGGGCCGGATGCTGTTCTTCACCGCCACCCGCGGCACCCCGGACGACGAGGACGAGTGGTGGCCCTGCGAGCTGGACTGCCATCCGGAGACGATGGACGAGCATCCCGGCCTGCGCTGGCACTGCCGCGGCAGCTACGTCCTCCTGCCGCCCTCCCGGCTGCCCGGTGACCAGCCCGCGGTGGCCTGGCTGCGCGGCCCCGAACGGCCGGTGCCGGACCCGCTGACGCTGCTGGAGACGCTCACCGACGCCTGCGCGGCCTACGCGGACCAGCAGCCCGACCACGACCACGAAGCGGCGGCCTGGCCGATCGGCCGCTGACGCACACCCCCGCAGCCGGGTCCGCGGCACGGCCGCCGGACCCCGCCGGAGCCGGACGCCTCGCGCCGGCCCGTACCGTGCCGCCGGCGCCGCGCCCCGCGTGCAGCCGGCGCCGCGCCCCGCCTACAGCGACTTGGCGGACGTCTTCGCCTCCAGCCGGTGCAGCACACCGACCTTCCCGGAGGCGCTCTCGGCCGGGACCTTCACCACCTGCTCCGACAGGGTCGTGAAGGCCATCCGGTTGGACGGCTTCTCCGGACCCTCCATGATCCCCTTGAGCTCCGGGCCGATGCTGATCCGCGACCCCTCGGAGACCGTCTTCTGCTGGTGGTAATAGGTCGAGAAGAACACCAGCGCCCCGCCGTCCTTGGTCCGCAGCGCGACCGGCGCGAACCCGGACTCCTGGTCCTCGTACTGGATACGGGAACCGGGCTGCCGGCCCTGCCGCTCGCGCAGCGCCCGCCACCCGTCGGTGTGCGGCCCCGGGGCGAAGACCTCGCCCTTGCCGGTGTTCAGGTACGACGCGTACGCCTCACTCAGCTTGCCCGGCGCGATCTTCAGGCCGGAGTCCTTCGCGTCGGCCGGCACCGCCTCGGCGAAGCCGTCCCGGTCCGTCTTGAACTGCGGGACCTCCTCGTCGGTCAGCGAGGACAGATAGCTGGCCTTCCACTTCGCGCCGACGGAGTCCCGGGTGAACACCAGGAACCACCGCGCGTTGTTGCGGTTGCTGACCGCGTCCGCCAGGAACACCTTCGGCCAGCCCGCCTGCTTGGGCACGGTGAACGCCGGATTGGCCAGCTTCAGCGGCGGGAACTTGGGATTGCCCTGCGGGCTGACCGCGTGCCCCGCCTTGGTGAGCGCCTGGTCGACGGCGAGCAGCGAATCCGTCTCGTAGGTGGGGTTCACCTTCGGGTCCAGCTTGCTGTTGGACGCGTTGAAGCCGTCGACGAACTGCTGGAGGGCCTTGCCGGCCTCGTCCTTGGACACCGCGGGCAGCATCTCCCGTTCGCCGTGCACGGTCATGCACCCGCTCAGCGTCAGCAGCGCCGCGCTCGCGGCGGTCAGCGCTACGGGCACCCGGAACGGCGACCTGCGTGTCATGGGGCTCGGGCTCCTTCGGGGCGACCGGGGCCGGGGCGGACCGGGCGGCCGCCGGGGTGGCACGATTCGGCGCAACACTACCGGGGGCGGGGGAGCGGACGGGCGCGGGGACCGGGAACAGCGGCCGCACCGTGACCTGGCGGCCCGCCGGTCCCACCGGGCATTACGGGACGCAACCGCCCCGCCCGGACACGGCCGGGGGTCAGTGTTCACGCAAGGGCATGACCAGGGGAACGCCGGTACGCGGATGCCCGATCACCTCGACCGGCTGCCGGTAGACCCGGCTCAGCAACTCCGCGCCGAAGACCTCGCCGGGCGGGCCCTGCGCGGCGACCCGCCCGCCGTGCAGCAGCGCCGCACGGTCCGCGTACGCGCCGGCCAGCCCCAGGTCGTGGAGCACCACCGCCACCGCGGCCCCCGCCGCCGCCCGCTCCCGGCAGATCCGCAGCACCAGTTCCTGGTGGCGCAGGTCCAGCGCGGCGGTCGGCTCGTCGAGCAGCAGCAGCGGGGCGCGCTGCGCCAGGACGCGGGCGAGCGCGACCCGGGCCCGTTCGCCGCCGGACAGCGCGGAGAACGGCCGGTCCGCGAAGCCGGTCACCTCGGTCGCCGTCATCGCCTCCGCGACGGCGGCCTCGTCCTCGTCCTCGCCCGGTGTCCCCGCCCAGGGCGCGCGGCCCATCCGTACGACGTCCGCCACCGCGAACGGGAAGGACAGGGCGGCGGACTGCGGCAGGACGGCCCGGCGCAGCGCGAGTTCGGGAGGCGTCCAGTCGGTGGCCGGGCGGCCGTCGATGCGCACTTCCCCGGTGGCGGCGGGCAGATCGGCGGCGAGCGCGGCCAGCAGCGTGGACTTGCCCGCGCCGTTGGGCCCGACGAGCGCCAGCACCTGGCCCGCGGTCACCTCCAGGTCGATCCCGTCCAGGACCGTACGGCTGCCCAGCCGTACGCCGAGACCGCGGGCCCGCGCGTACGCCGTGCCCGGGGAGACGGGCGCGGGCAGCGTCCTGGCGCGCCCCGCGAACCACGAACCGATCGTCGGAAACCGGACCCGGCTCATGCCCAGCCCCCTTGCTTGCGGCGGGTCCTGCGCAGTAGCCAGAAGAAGAACGGGCTGCCGCACAGAGCGGTCAGGACGCCCAGCGGCAGCTCCGCCGGCTGGGCGGCGGTACGGGCGACGAGGTCGGCGACGACCAGGACCAGGGCGCCGCCCAGGGCACTGCCCGGGATCAGGAACCGGTGCCCGGGACCGGCCGCCATCCGCAGCAGGTGCGGGACGAGCAGACCGACGAAGGTGATGACACCGGCCACCGCCACGGCCGCCGCGGTGAGCAGCGCGACGACCAGGATGAGGACGACGCGCAGCCGCTCCACGTCGACTCCGAGATGTCGGGCGGGGCGTTCGCCGAGCGCCAGCAGATCCAGCTTGCGGGCGTGGGAAGGCGCGATGACCAGCCCGGCGACGGCACACGGCAGGACCGCCAGCACCTTGGGCCAGACCGCCCCGGACAGCGAGCCGAGCTGCCAGAAGGTGATCTGGGAGACCTGGGCGTTGTCGGCGAAGAAGAGGAACAGGCCGATCAGCGCGCCCGCGAAGGCGTTCACCGCGATGCCCGTGAGGATCAGCGTGACGACCTCGGTACGGCCGCCCGAGCGGGAGAGCGCGTAGACGACCAGGACGGTCAGCAGCCCGGTGGCGAACGCGCAGGCCGGAACCGTCCACATACCGAGGAAGCCGAGACCGAGCGTGATGGCGCCGACGGCACCGACCGCCGCGCCCGACGAGATGCCGATGACGCCCGGTTCGGCCAGCGGATTGCCGAACACGCCCTGCATGAGAGCGCCCGCGCAGCCCAGCGACGAGCCGACGAGCAGCGCCAGCACGACGCGCGGCAGCCGCACGTTCCACAGCACGCTCTCGCCGACCCGGTCCAGCTCCGCGCCGCCGAGGTGCAGATGGTGCAGCAGCGAGCCGAGGACATCGCCGAGCGGGATGCGGTACGCGCCGAGACCGGCGGAGAGCAGACAGCCGATGAGGAGCGCGAGGGTAAGACCGGTGGTCAGCAGGGCGGTGCGGGGGAGGCGGCGAGGGGGTGGTGGTGCGGCGGCCGGGGTGTGCGGGGGGCTCGCCTGGGCGTCCGTATCCGTGCTCGCGTCTGCGCCCGTACCCGCGCTCGCGTCCGTGTGGGGGAGTGCCGTCATCTCACTTCCCCTCGGCGTGGAACTGCCGGACCAGGGAGCGCAGTACGGTGTCCGTGCGCGGCCCGTAGCTGAGCAGTACGCCGTCGTCGACGGCGGTCACCCGCCGGTCCATGCCGGCCGGGGTCTGCGCCACGCCGGGGATCTTCACCAGCCCGTCGATGCCGCCGACGGACTCCAGGCCCTTCGTCATCACCAGGATCACGTCCGGCGCGGCCTTGGCCAGTGCCTCGCTCGTGATCGGGGTGAAGTCCTTCTCCAGGCCCGACGCCTTGCCCGCGTCGATGCCGCCCGCCGCCTCGATCAGCGAACCGGCGCCGGACCCGGCGCCGCCGATGAGGTAGACGGAGGCCGAGCCGCGCAGATAGAGGAAGGCCACCCGGGGGCGGTCGGCCGCCTCCGTACCGCCGTGTGGGATGTCCTTCCGCACGGCCTTGATCCGCTGGTCGGTACGGGTTTTGAGGGCGTCGCCCGCCGTGCGTACGCCGAGGGCCGCCGCCACCGCGTCGATCCGGGCGTCCACATCGGCGAGCCGGGTCGCGGGCCGGAACGTGACGACCGGGACACCGGCGTCCCGTATCTGGCCGATGGCCTCCGCCGGTCCGGTGGTGGTGTCCGCGAGGACCACGTCGGGCTTGAGCGACAGCACGCCTTCCGCCGACACGTCGTGCGCGCGGGTCACCACGGGCAGCTTCTTCGCCTGCTCGAAGGTGGCGGTGATGTCGCGTGCGACGACCCGGTCGCCGAGTCCGAGGGTGAAGACGGTCTCCGAGAGGGAGCCGGTGAGCGGCACGATCCGGTCGGCCTTGCGGACCGTCACCTCGTGCCCGTCGGCGGACCGTACGGTCGCGGGCAGTCCGGGCCGGGGCGCGGCGCCCGGCAGCGGCTCGACGCGGTCGGCGGCGGGCCGGGCGGCGGGCTTCGCCGGGGCGGCGGTGGTGTCCGTGCCGCCGCCGCAGCCGGTGAGCGCGAGGGCGAGGGCGAGGGCGGCGGCGAGCGCCGCGGCGGGGCGTGACAGGCGCCGGCGGACCGGCTCCCGGTTGGCTGCTGTCACTGTCCCGCCTTTCCGTGTACGTCAGTTGACCGGGCCCGGGGCCGGTGCCGGTGGTGCGGAAGGGGGACCGGTCGGGTCCCGGGGTTCCGCTTGCATCGCACTTAGCTTAGGTTAGCCTTACCTTAATCGCTAGCCCTGGAGGGGTCCCCGATGCTGCCGTTCAGACCGGCCCGCGGCCGTACTCGCGGCCGCGCCCGCCTGCTCGCCGCCGCCTTCCTGGCGGCACTGCTCGGCGCGCTGCTCCCCGCGCTGCCTGCGACCCCCGCGCACGCGGCGGCCCGCACGGTCGCGGGCGGGCGGCTGGACTGGGGCATCAAATCCTCCTTCCAGTCGTACGTCACCGGGCCTATCGCGCAAGGCAGTTGGACCCTGAACGGCGGCGCCGCCACGGTCGGCGACAGCCGGTTCCGCTTCCACTCCGCCACCGGCAGCTATGACCCGGACAGCGGCGCCCTGACAGCGGGCTTCTCCGGCGGCGTCCACTTCACCGGCCACCGCAAGCCGGACGGCTCGTACGAGATGGACTTGACCATCGGCCGCCCCCAGGTCACCGTCGCCGACGGCCGCGGCACCCTCTACGCCGACATGACCAGCAAGGAGAAGGGCACCGGCCGCGTCACCACGGCCGCCCGGGTACCGCTCGCCACACTGGAACTCGGCGGCGTCGACACCCGGGGCGGCGGCACGCCCATCGCGCTGGCCAACGTGCCGGCCAAGCTGACCGCGCAGGGCGCGCGGGCCTTCGCCGGTTACTACACGGAAGGCACCCGACTCGACCCGGTGAGCTTGTCGGCGGACGTACGGGCGGGGACGGAACCGAGTCCGGCGCCCACCTCGTCCGGGGGCAGCGCCAAGGGTGGCGACGCCGGGCGGGGCACCTTCACCGAGGCCGCCGTCGACTGGGGCGTCCGCCGCACCTTCCGCGAGTACGTCACCGGAAACATCGCACACGGCCGCTGGCACCTGTCCGACGGTGCCCAGGACGGCGGCGCGCTCTTCCGCTTCCCGCGCGGCAAGGGCACGTACGACGCCGAAAAGGGCACCCTGAGCGCCGACTTCGCCGGAAAACTCCGCTTCACCGGCAAGGACCTCGACCTCACCCTCACCGCCGTCTCCGTCACGGTCGAGGACGGCCGCGGCACCCTCGCCGCCGACGTCACCAACGGTGGTACGACCACCAAGGGCATCCCGCTGGCCACCTTCGAGGCACAGCGGCTCACGCCCGACAAGGGCCTGATCAAGCTCACCGAAGCGCCGGCGCAGCTCACCGCCGACGGCGCCAAGGCGTTCGGCGGCCTGTACCGGGCCGGTACCGGCATGGACCCCGTCTCGCTCGCGGTCGCCGTCGACGACAAGGCCGCGCTGCCCGCCCTCCCCGACCTCGGCGCCGACCCCAAGGCCGCCGCCGCGGAGGGCAAGCAGGAGAAGAAGGCCGCACCCGAGCAGGCCGCGCCCGCCTCGGCCCCCGCATCATCCCCTGCCCGCACCGTCATCCTTCTCGTCGTGGCCGGCGTGCTGCTCGTCGCCGTCGCCGCGTTCCTCGTCCTGCGCACCCGCCGTCGTACGCCCCCCGCGGCGCCCCCGCAGGGCTGACCTGCCCCATCCCACCGCACCTCCACCCCACTCAAGGAGAGCCACCGACCATGGCCGCCATACGCCGCCCGCTCGCCCTCGCGGCAGCCATCGCCACCGCCGCCACGACCGCGGCCCTGTGCCTGCCGGCCACCGCCACGGCCGCCCCCGCGACCGGCACGGCAGCGCCGACGATCCAGCTGAAGAACGGCACGTTCGACTGGGGCGTCAAGGAATCCTTCCGCAAGTACGTCAAGGGCATGGAGCTCGGTGACATCACCACCGCCGACGGCGCGCGGCAGGCCCCGGACAACGGCCCGTTCACCTTCACGGCCGGCACCGGCACCTACGACCTGGGTACGCACGCCGTCGCCACCACCTTCAAGGGCAGCGTCCGCTTCACCTCGAAAGCCCACGGCTTCGACATCAAGCTGGCGGACCTGAAGGTCGCCACCGAGGGCAGGACCGGCGCCATCACCGCCGACGTCACGGCCGCGGGCACGACCCAGGACGACGTGGCCCTGGCCTCGCTCGACCTGTCGGCGGTGCGCCCGGGCAGCGGCGCGGGCGGCGCGATGTCGTTCGCCGAGATCCCGGTGAAGCTGACCGCCAAGGGCGCGGAGGCGTTCAACGGCATGTACAAGGAGGGACAGGAACTCGACCCGGCCACGCTGACGGTGACCCCGGCGAGCACCCCCGGGAAGCCGGCGCAGCCCGCACCCGGCGGGAACGGCCAGGGCGGCAAGGACGGGAAGGACGGGAAGGACGGGAAGGACGAGAAGGAGGGGAGCCGGGCCGGCGGGGAATCCGGCGGCAAGCAGGGCGTGCACGCGGGCTCGGGTTCCGGCTCGGATTCGGGTTCCGGTACCGGCACCGGCTCCTCGGGCCGGAAGACAGCCGCCGCCCCCGCCTCCGGTGCCGCCGCGCCGTCCGCGGCCACCGCCGGCAACATCGCCGACGGCACCCTCGACTGGGGTGTCAAGCAGTCCTTCCGCGAGTACATCACCGGCCCCATCGCACACGGCAAGGCCGAACTCGCGGGCGGCGCCGCCACCTCCGCCGCGGGCTACCGCTTCCCGAAGGGCCACGGCACGTACGACGCCGCCAAGGCCTCCCTCGCCGCGCAGTTCAACGGCTCGGTGCGCTTCACCGGCCACGACGGCGTCCTGGACCTGAGGTTCAGCAACCTCAAGGTCACCGCGAGCGGCACCAAGGGCACGCTGGTCGCGGACGTCTCGGCCAAGGCGCGCGCCACCGGCAAGGTCACCAGCACGCCCGGCATGGCGGTGGCCGACCTCAAGATCCCGGCCGGTGCCCTCACCGCCAAGAACGGCGTGGTCACGCTCAAGAACGTGCCCGCGACGCTGACCGCCGCAGGGTCCAAGGCGTTCGACACCATGTACAAGCCGGGCCAGGCCCTCGACCCGGTGACGGCCGCCGTCTCGGTCGATCCGAAGGCACAACTGCCCGGCGGCGGCGCCGCGTCGGACACCTCGGGTACCTCGGCCACCAGCAGCTCCGGCGACGCCAGTGGCACCGCGAGCTTCAGCAGCGGCAGCGGCAGCGGTACCGGCACCGGCGGCTCCGGGTCGCTCGCCGCCACCGGCCTCTCCGTGCCGAACGGCGCGCTGGCGGGCGTGGCCGGCGCCCTCATCCTGGCGGGCGGCGCCGCCACCTACGCCGTACGCCGCCGCACCGCCCTGTAACTCCCCGATTCTCCGGACCCCACCCCCCCACATCCCCCGGGCTCCGCTCCCCCAGGGGCCGCCTCCCCACACCCCACAGGCGCGCCCCGGGCCCAGGGGCCGGCCGTACCCGTCGCGCAATGCCTCCGCGCGGCGGGTACTTCGGCGTTCCGGCGTTCCGGAACAACCGCACCCCGGTGGGCCGCTGCCGCCGTACCCGCGATGGAATACGGTCATGACAGTGCCACAGGCCCCCGAACTGCACGTCGTACGCGTCTTCTGCGGTCCTGACGGCCAGGGCGGCAACCCCCTGGGCGTCGTACGGAACGGAGCCGCCGTACCGCAGTCGTCCGCGCGCCAGGCCCTCGCCGCCGAACTCGGCTTCAGCGAAACGGTTTTCCTGGAGGATGCGGGCAGCGGCCTGCCCGGCAGGCCCGGCATCGACATCCGCACGCCCAGCGTGCGGCTGCCCTTCGCCGGACACCCCCTGGTCGGTACGGCGTGGCTGCTGCGGCACCTGGGGCAGCCGGTGACCGTGCTGCGCCCGCCGGCCGGCGAGGTGCCGGTCGTGTACGAGGAGGAGTGTGTCTGGGTGCGCGGGCGGCCGGAGTGGTCCACCGGGCGCCGTACCCAGGAGGTCGCGACGGCGGCGGAGGTGGACGCGCTGTCCGGGCCGCCGCCCGGGGACGGCCCGGTCTACGTGTGGGCGTGGCAGGACCGCGGCGCGGGCACGGTACGCGCCCGCTTCTTCCCGCGCCGCGGCGACGGCATCGTGGAGGACGAGGCCACGGGCGCCGCGGCGCTCGTCCTCACCCACGAACTGGGCCGGGCCCTGGACATCCGCCAGGGCACCGGCTCCCGCATCCTGACGCGCCCGCACGAGGACGGCACGATCGCGCTGGGCGGCCGCGTCCTGCCCGTGGCACCGCAGCCCTGACCGGGAGCCGGGAGCCGGGCGGGCTACCCCCGTGCGTTGCGCCCGCTTCCCCGCTCAAGCACTCAAGCGCTCAGCGGAAACTCTTCCCCCAGCTCGTGGAAGACCGCCGTGTTGAGCGCGAAGGCGCGCTTGCACTCGTCGACCACCCGCTGCTTCTCCAGGTCGTCCACCGGCAGCGCGTCCAGCAGCTCGCGGTACTCGCGCTTGAAGGCGGCGGGGTTGCCGATGCCTTCGAAGACGTAGAAGCGCACGCCGTCGCCCTTGCGGGTGAAGCCCCAGGTCTTCTCGGCCGTGCCGCGGATGATCTGGCCGCCGGAGAGGTCGCCGAGGTAGCGGGTGTAGTGGTGCGCGACATATCCGGCGGGCCAGCGGCGGGCGCATTCGGTGACGCGGTCGGCGTACGCGACGGTGGCCGGCAGCGGCTCCAGGCCCGTACGCCAGGAGGGGCCGCCGAGGTGGGCCAGGTCCCGCTCCAGCTCCGCCGTACGGGCCAGCTCCGGCCGGATGAACGGTCCGGCGACCGGGTCCCCGGCGAGCGCATCGGAGGCGTCCTCCAGCGCGCGGTAGACGAACCACAGCTGCTCGGTGTAGCGCCGGTAGGCCGTGACGCCGAGTCTGCCGCCGAGCAGGTCACCCATGAAGGACGAGTTCTCGGCCTCCGTGTGCTGCTCGTGCGAGGCGGTGCGGATCAGGGTGGAGAACGGCACCGATGCGGCGGAGTGCGCGGACGGGGGCGAGCTGGGCGCGGCCAAGGCGGACCTCTGGGGGCCGGTGGGGTGCGTACGGGATCAGATTGTGGTTGGTTAGGCTTACCTAAGTCAACCCCTTGCCGACGCGGTGTCGGCAACGTTTCCGGCGCCCTGTCGGTAATCTTCCCGACATCGTGTCGGTAAAAACCTCGAAACGGAAGCCCCCGCGACAGGGGGTCGCGAGGGCTGTGGCAGGCGTCAGGGGAGGGTGAGGATCTCCGCGCCGGTCTCCGTGACGACGAGGGTGTGCTCGAACTGCGCGGTGCGCCGGCGGTCCTTCGTCACCACCGTCCAGCCGTCCTCCCACATGTCGTACTCATGCGTGCCCAGCGTCAGCATCGGCTCGATGGTGAAGGTCATGCCTGGCTTGATGTCGGTGGTGTGGTGCGGGCTGTCGTAGTGCGGGACGATCAGGCCGGAGTGGAAGGACGAGTTGATCCCGTGGCCGGTGAAGTCGCGGACGACCCCGTAGCCGAAGCGCTTGGCGTACGACTCGATGACCCGGCCGATGATGTTGATCTGGCGGCCCGGCTTGACCGCCTTGATCGCCCGGTTGAGGGACTCGCGGGTCCGCTCCACCAGGAGCTTGGACTCCTCGTCCACGTCGCCGCACAGGTAGGTGGCGTTGTTGTCGCCGTGCACGCCGTTGAGGTAAGCGGTCACGTCCAGGTTCACGATGTCGCCGTCCTTGAGGACGGTCGAGTCCGGGATGCCGTGGCAGATGACCTCGTTGACCGAGGAGCACAGGGACTTCGGGAAGCCGCGGTAGCCGAGGGTGGAGGGGTAGGCGCCGTGGTCGCACATGAACTCGTGGGCGACCCGGTCCAGTTCGTCGGTGGTCACGCCCGGCGCGATCAGCTTGGCGGCCTCCTCCATCGCCTGGGCGGCGATCCGCCCCGCGATGCGCATCCGCTCGATCGTTTCCGCGTCCTGCACCTCGGGGCCCGTATAGGGGGTGGGCGCGGATTTGCCCACGTACTCGGGGCGCGGGATGGAGGCGGGGACGGGGCGGGTGGGGGAGATCGTCCCCGGGACAAGAAGCGACTGGCCAGACATATCAGCGAGTGTATCCGCGGCCCATCGGGCAGGATGGCGGCACAGGAGTCGCAGACAGGAGGCCGTGATGGCGCTGTTCAAGAGGCAGACGGCCGGCAAACCCGGCGAATGGTACTACTGCCTCAAGCACGGAACGGTCGAAGAGGGCCCCGAGTGCCGCGCCGCCGACCGCTTCGGCCCGTACCCGACGCGAGAGGAGGCGGCCCACGCGATGCAGACCGCGAGCGAACGCAATCTGGAGTGGGAGACCGATCCCCGCTGGCACGACAAGGGGGGCGAGGGAGCCGGGGAATCCGAGGGGTCCGGGAAGGCTTAGGGGCCGGGGAGGCCCAGAGGCCCGGGACGTCTGAGCGGCCCGGGGCCCGGCGGGTCCGGCGGGGCCGCCCAGCGGACCGTCGCGGCGGCCCGCGCCTGCGGCTATGCCGCAGGCGCCTGCTCCTCCCGCACCCCGCGGGCCACCCGGGCCCGCACCGCGTGCTCGTTCGTCCGCGCGTCGTACGCCAGCAGCTTCGGGAGCGCCGCGGCCAGCGCCACCACCCCGGCCACGCACAGCACGCCGCCCGCCCACACCGACGTCCGTACGGAGGTGACGGCCGCCATGCCGCCCGAGCGGACCTGGCCGAGCTGCGGCCCGACCGAGTACGACAGCAGCTCGATGCCGGCCAGCCGGCCGCGCAGCTCGTCGGGGATGGTCTGGTTCCACATGGCCGACCGGAAGATGCCGCTGACCATGTCGCACGCCCCGGCCACGGCCAGGCTCAGCAGGACCAGCCAGACGTTCGGCGCCCAGCCCGCCGCGGTCATCGCCAGCCCCCAGGCCGCCGCCGCGTACAGCACCGCCCGTCCGTGCCGGTGCACCCGTGAGGTCCAGCCGCTGGTCAGGCTGACCAGGCAGGATCCGGCGGGCAGCGCCGCGTACATCAGGCCGAGCGCCCAGGGCGCGCCCAGGTCGTCCGCCAGGAACGGGAAGATCGCCATCGGGAAGGCGAAGAGCATGGCGGTCAGGTCGACGGCGTACGTACCGAGCAGTTCCTTGCGGCTCCAGGCGTACCGCGCGCCCTCCCATACGCCGCGCAGCGACGGCTTCTCGGCGTCGTGCGAGGCGGGGGAAGCGGCCAGGCCGACCGCGAGCGCGACGGATATCGCGTACGTGACGGCGTCGATCGCGTACGCCCACCGCAGCCCCGCGTAGGCCAGCAGCACACCGGCCAGCGCGGGTCCGGCGATGGCGCCGACCTGCCAGCGCAGGGCGTTCAGCGCGGACGCGGCGGGCAGCTGCTCGTGCGGGACGATGCGCGGCACGATCGAGTCGAGGGCCGGGCGCTGGAGTCCGGTCAGCGCGCTGGCCGCCGCCACGATCACGTACAGCGGCCAGATCAGCGGGTCCGGCAGCAGGCTGTTGACCAGCAGCAGCACCGACAGCAGTCCGAGAGCCGCCTCCGTCCACAGGATGAGCCTGCGGCGGTCCATGGCGTCGGCGAGCGCACCGCCGTACAGACCGAAGACGATCAGCGGCACGATCTCCACCGCGCCCACCGCACCGACCGCGAGCGTCGACCCGGTCAGCTCCTTCAGCTGGAACGGTACGGCGACGAGCGTCAGGAACGATCCGAACACGGTCACCGCGCCCGCGCACCACATCCGGCGGAAGTCGGCGGAGGAGCGCCACGGCGCCAGGTCGGGGAGCAGGGCGGACACCCGGCGGGGACGTTTCGGAGGGGGATGGTCTTCTTCGGTCACAACGCACCATCGTGCGGGGACGCCGGGCGGCGGGCAACGGAATTTCGGGCGGGCGGGCGCGGGGCACCCGTTCCAGCAGCGCGCGGGGTGTTCGTGACCGGGAGCGCGCGGGGTGTGCGTGGCCGTCGCAACGCCCGTCTCCCGTAAGGGGCGTGTGGCCGAACGGCGGGTGGATTCCCGGTGCCCACGAGGTGGCGTTCCCGCGGCTTCCCGGTGCCTTGCGCGCCTCGGCGGCGCAGTCGGGTGGCGGGCCGCGCCAGACGTGTGCCGTGCCTTGACGGCCAGTTGGGGGCTCCCTATGGTCACGCTGACAGAGGACGTCCTACGTCCGGCCGTTGGGGGAGGACCCATGGCTCACGAGACTTCCCTTCCGTTCCGCGCCGGGTCCGAGGGCTACGCGAGCTTCCGCATCCCGGCCGTGGTCGTCACCAGCCCTCCGAGCGCCACCGCCCCCGGTACCGCCACCCCCGGCACCCTGCTCGCCTTCGCGGAGGGCCGGGTGCACAGCGCCGCCGACCACGGCGACATCGACATCGTGCTGAAACGCTCCGCCGACGGCGGCCGCACCTGGAGCGCGCTCCAGGCCGTCGCCCGCAACGGCACGGGTACGGCGGGAAACCCGTCCCCGGTCGTGCTGGACGGCGGCCGGGTCCTGCTGGTGCACGTACGCAGCGGAGCCACCGCCTCCGAGGACCGCATCCGCCGCGGCCTGGTGTCCGCCGCCGACGGGCGGCGCGTCTGGGTGCAGCACAGTGACGACGAAGGCGTGACGTGGAGCCCGCCGCGCGAGATCACGGCGCAGGTCAAGCGCGCCGGCTGGCGCTGGTACGCCACCACTCCCGGCCACGCCCTCCGGCTCCGGCACGGCCCGCACGCCGGCCGTCTGGTCGTCCCCGCCAACCACTCCATCGCCCCCACCGTCTCCGGCGACAACGGCACCGAGGGCCGCTACAACGGCGGCCACGTCCTGCTCAGCGACGACGACGGCGCGAGCTGGCGCATCGGCTACACGGACAGCAACCCCAACGGCTACATCAACGCCAACGAGACCACCACCGCCGAACTTCCCGACGGCACCCTCTACTTCAACACCCGCAACGACTCCCCGGCCCCCGGCAACCGTGCCGACGCCCACTCCGCCCCCGACGCCGCCGGTGAGCGCCTGATCAGACCGTTCCGGCCGCAGGCCGGGCTGACCGGGCCGGTCGTCGAGGGCAGCGCGCTGCACCTGGGCGAGCCCGACGTGCTGCTCTTCTCCGGCCCCGCCGACCCCGGCGCCCGCGCGCTGATGACCGTACGGGCCAGCCGTGACCACGGCCTGACCTGGTACCCCGCGCACACCGTCGACGGGCTCCCGGCCGCCTACTCCGACCTCGTACGGATCGACGGCGCGACGGTCGGGCTGCTCTACGAGACGGGCGACTTCAGCGCCTATTCGACGATCACCTTCCGCCGTATCCCCGTGGAGGAGCTGGCATGAGCACCGGTATGTACGACAGCGGCCGGGACCGGGACGGCGGCCTCTCGACGCGCCGGGTCCGCCGGGTGCGCCGCCGGGCCCTGCTCGGCGGGGCCGCCGCGGCCGCCGCCGGGTTCACGCTCGCGGGCTGCGGCGACGGCGGCGACGCGGACGGCAGCCCGGCACAGAAGGAGCGCAAGAAGGGCCAGAAGATCACGCTGTCGTTCTGGTCCTGGGTGCCGGGCATCGACAAGCCGGTGGACCTGTGGAACAGCGAGCACCCGGACGTCCGGGTCGAGGTGGAGAAGGTGTCCGCCGTCGACGGCCGCCAGTACGCCAAGATGCACGCCGCCGTCAAAGCCGGGAACCCGCCGGACCTCGCCCAGATCGAGTTCCCCGTCGTCCCCGGCTTCCTGCTCGACAACGCCCTGATGGACCTGTCCGCATTCGGCGCCGCCCGCTACAAGGACCGGTTCGTGGGCTGGCAGTGGCAGCAGTCGGTGTTCGGCAAGGGCGTCTACGCCATCCCGCAGGCGTCCGGCCCGATGGGACTCTTCCTGCGCCGGGACCTCTTCGACAAGTGGAGCATCCAGCTCCCGCAGACCTGGGACGAGTACGAGGAGGCCGCCAAGGCGGTCCGCCGACAGGGCGCCTGGATCGAGACGTTCGCCCCTGCCAACGGCAACCGCTTCGCCGGGCTGGCCTGGCAGGCGGGCGCCAAGTGGTACGCCGCCCAGGGCGACACCTGGACCGTGCACATCGACGACGAGCCCACCCGCAAGGTCGCCGATTACTGGGAGTCGCTGGTCCGGCGCAAGCTCGTCAAGACCATCCCGGACCGGCAGAACGCCTGGTACAAGGACATCCAGACCGGCGCCATCCCGGCCTGGATCGGCGCCAGCTGGGGCGACGCGCTGCTGGCGGGCAACGCGCCCGGCACCAAGGGCGCCTGGCGCGCCGCACCCCTCCCGCAGTGGCAGAAGGGCGCCAACGCGCACGCCAACTGGGGCGGTTCGACCACCGCGGTCTTCACCAAGGCCACGTATCCCAAGGACGCGCTGGACTTCGCCCTGTGGCTCAACTCCGACCCGAAGTCCGTCGCGCTGCTGATCGACGGCGGTTACGGCTTCCCGAGCGTGAAGAAGGGTTACGCCACCGCCGACCTCGACGTGTACAGGGACTTCTTCGGCGGCCAGGCGTACAGCAAGGTCTTCGCGGACGCGGGCGCGCACGTCGACACCAGCTGGCAGTGGGGGCCCGGCGTGGACACCCTCTACCAGCGGCTCGGCGACGCTTTCACCGAAGCGCTCGACAGCGGCGGATCGTTCCGCTCGGTGCTGCGGACCGTGCAGCGGCAGACCGTCGCCGACCTGCGGGGCAAGGGCCTGAAGGTGGAGAGCGGCGGGTGAGCGGACCGCACCGGAGCCGGGCCGCCACCGGGCGCGTACAGCGCACGCGTCACACCCGGCTCACCCGTACCGAAGCCCGCAACGCCCGTGCCGCCGCCGCCTTCGTCCTGCCCTTCCTCCTCCTCTTCCTCCTCTGCTTCATCGCCCCGATCGTCTACGCCGTCCACCAGAGCCTGCACCGCACCGAGCGCACCGGCCCGCTCGGCCTCGGCGGCCAGGAGCGTGACGTCTTCGCGGGTTTCGCCAATTACGCGCACGCCCTCGCCGACGACCGTTTCCTGACCGGCTTCGGCAGGGTCCTGCTCTTCGGTGTCGTCCAGATACCGCTGATGATCACCCTGGCGACCGTACTCGCCCTCCTCCTGGAGAGCGCGAGCGCCCGCGGCGTCACGTTCTTCCGCAGCGCGTTCTTCCTGCCGTACGGCGTCCCCGGCGTCATCGCCTCCATCCTGTGGGGCTTCCTGTACGTACCGGGCATCAGCCCGCTCGTGGAGATCGCCGGATCACTCGGCCTGTACGTGGACTTCCTCGCCCGCGACACCGTCCTGTGGTCCATCGCCAACATCGTCACCTGGCAGTTCACCGGCTACAACATGCTCGTACTGATCTCCCAGCTCAAGGCCGTACCGGAGGAGCTGTACGAGGCGGCGCGCATCGACGGCGCGAACGCCTGGCACATCGCCCGGCACATCAAGATCCCGCTGATCCGGCCCGCGCTCGTCCTGACCACCGTCTTCAGCATCATCGGCACGCTCCAGCTGTTCGCCGAACCGATGGTGCTGCGGCCCCTCGCCGCCACCATCGACTCCGGCTTCACCCCCAACCTGCACGCCTACAGCGAGGCGTTCGTGAGCAACAACCAGCACATCGCGGCGGCCGAGGCGGTACTGCTGGCGCTGGTCGCCTGCGTCCTGTCGTTCGGCTTCCTGCGGCTGGTCGGACAGCGCGGCGACGGGAACGACCGGTGAACCGGGCCGTCTCGGGAAAGCGGACCGCCTCCGGAAACCGGGCCGCGGTACGGGGGGACTCCACGGCCCCCTCCAGGGGTGCCACCCACCCACCCCTCCACCACCGCATCATCACCGCCTCCCTCCTCACCCTCGCCGCGATCTACTTCCTCATCCCCGTCTACTGGCTCATCGTCTCCGCCACCAAGAACAGCGCCGACCTCTTCGGCACCTTCGGCTTCTGGTTCGCCCACCCGCGCCCCCTGGCCCACCTCGGCGACGTCCTCACGTACGACCACGGGATCTACCTCCGCTGGTTCACCAACTCCCTCCTGTACGCGGGCGTCGGCGCGCTCGCCGCCACCCTCCTCTCCGCCGCGGCCGGCTACGCGCTCGCCAAGTTCCCGTTCCCGGGCCGGGAAGCCGTCTTCAACCTCGTCCTGGCCGGCGTCCTCATCCCCGGCACCGCCCTCGCCCTTCCCCTCTACTTCCTCTTCAGCACCATGGGCCTGGCCAACACCTACTGGGCGGTGCTCGTCCCCAGCGTCGTCAGCCCCTTCGGCGTCTACCTCTGCCGGATCTACGCGGCCGCCGCCGTACCCGACTCGCTCCTGGAAGCGGCCCGCATCGACGGCGCGGGGGAGGCCCGGATCTTCGCCGGACTGGGCCTGAGACTCATGACCCCGGCGCTGGTGACCGTCTTCCTCTTCCAGTTCGTCCACATCTGGAACAACTACTTCCTGCCGCTGGTCATGCTCTCCGACTCCGACCTCTACCCGATCCAGCTCGGCCTGACCTCCTGGACCGGGTACGCGGACCGGCAGCCGGAGCTGTACCAGTACACGGTGGGCGGCGCGTTCCTGTCCGTACTGCCGCTGATGGTGCTGATGACCGTCCTGCAGCGGTACTGGCGTACGGGGCTCACCGAGGGCAGCGTGAAGGCGTGACAGTATCGCTGTCATGACTACTTCTGACGACGCGCGGACCGGCAACGACGCGCAGCCCGTGAATGTCGCGACCGAAGCCAAGAAGGCGCTCAAAAGGGACCCCTGGGACCTCCCCGACGTGTCCGGCCTCGTCGTCGGTGTCCTCGGCGGCACCGGTGACCAGGGACGCGGCCTGGCCTACCGGCTCGCCCGGGCCGGTCAGAAGGTGATCATCGGCTCCCGGGCCGCCGAACGCGCCCAGGCCGCCGCCGGCGAACTGGGCCACGGCGTCGAGGGCGCGGACAACGCCGAGTGCGCGCGGCGCAGCGACATCGTCATCGTGGCCGTCCCGTGGGAAGGCCACGCCAAGACCCTCCAGTCCCTCCGCGAAGAACTCGCGGGCAAGCTGGTCATCGACTGCGTCAACCCCCTCGGCTTCGACAAGAAGGGCGCCTACGCCCTCAAGCCGGAGGAGGGCAGCGCCGCCGAACAGGCCGCGGCCCTGCTCCCCGACTCCCGCGTCACCGCCGCCTTCCACCACCTCTCCGCCGTCCTCCTCCAGGACCCGGAGACCCAGGAGATCGACACCGATGTGATGGTGCTGGGCGAGTCCCGCGCCGACACGGACCAGGTCCAGGCCCTCGCCGCCCGCATCCCCGGCATGCGCGGCGTCTTCGCCGGCCGGCTGCGCAACGCGCACCAGGTCGAGTCCCTGGTGGCCAACCTCATCTCCACCAACCGGCGCTACAAGGCGCACGCGGGGCTGCGCGTCACGGACGTGTGAGGCGCTCCCAACTCCGGCGCCGGCCGGGCAACTTCTTGCCTCTGCTCCCTCCACACCCATATCCTGAAAGGCTGCCCACTTCCGCGGGCGGTGCTACGGCCGGTACGGCGGCCGAGGGAAGGAGTGTGACGCCATGCGGTGGTTGCCCCGGCCGCCCGCCCGGAAGGCCCGGGAGTCCGGGCGGCGGGTTCCGGAAGGAACGCGATGTCCCGTACGGACAGCACGAAACCCCTGTGGGTACGCCACGCGGAACACGACCCCCGGCCGGTCCATGACCACCGCTACGGCCCCTGCGACCTGCCGCCGCACCCGACGCGGGAGCGCGCGGACACCCGCTGCCGCTGGGAGGACCCCGGCATGATCCTCTCCGGCTCCACCTGCTGCGCGGGCTGCCGGCGGCGCGGCTGCGGCAAGGAGTGGCAGCAGTACGTCAAGGCCGGCAATCGCAGGGAACGCCACGCGGGGCGGCGCGAGGCGCGGGGTTACGTCACCGGAGAGCTGACCGACTGAGTCTTGGGGGGCGGCCGTGGGGCCGCCCCCTCCGGCCCTCGCCTTCGGGCCCGTCGGCCCCGGAAATGCGCCCGTACGTCCCGGCTGGCCGGGGCCCGGAGCCCGTCTCCGACACCATGAGGGACACTGGAAGAAACGCCACACCCCCTCGCACAGGAGCCGACCCCATGCCCCGCCTCGCCGTCTTCGCCCTCGTCGTCTGCGCCCTCGCCGTCGCCGCGGCCGTCGTCTCCTTCGTCCAGGGCAGCTGGCTCGGCGTCGTGTGGATCTTGATGGCGGGCATCTCCAGCAACATGGCCTGGTTCTACGTACGCAAGGCGAAGATGGACCGCACACGGCGCGAAGAGGCGGCGACCTCGGCGGCCGGCTGACGGCCGGCCCGGTCAGAGCGCATATGGATCAGTGTGCACGGCGTCGCCGAGGTGCTTGAGGGCGTCGCGGAGCCGGGGTGGAACTTTGGCCGAAGCGAGGCCGTTTTGTACGGCTTCGTCCAGTAGGCGCCGGATACGTACGGACGCGGTCTCGCCGACGGTGGGCACTGTCGCGGCCACCAGCTCTTCGGCGTCGCGCCACGCCCTACCCTGGTGCCAGAGGTAGGTGATGGTCATGTCTCCGGAGATCTCGACCAACATCCGCAAACACCGCCGTTGCCTGGGGTGGAGCCAGGAACGACTGGCCGAGGCGGCTGGAGTGTCCCTGGGCACCGTGCGCAAACTGGAGCAGGGCGGCGTGGCCCGCGTCGAAACGCTGGTGCAGCTCGCGGAGGCCCTGGACGCCGAGACGGCAGCGCTCTTCGCCCCGGCCGCCAGCCCCGAACCGGTCCGTGACGATGGCCCCAGCCGCCAGCAGCTGCTGGATCTCCGCCGTCACCTGATGCCGCCCGTGGGGCTCGTCGATGCGGCCGGGTCGCCTGCGGAAGGCGTACCCCGGAGCGCGCTGCTCCAGGACATCGACGAAGCGCACGCGCTCTATCAGGCCGACCGGTACGACGCGGTCGCGCGGCAGCTGCCCGGCATCCTCTCCGCCGCCGGGGGAAGTGCGTGCGTGGCCGACGGGGACGAGCAGCGGCATCAGGCCCTGGTGTCCCGGGCTCGCGCTCTGTTTCTGACGGGCAAGTACCTGACCCAGGTGCGGCAGTACGACTTGGCGTACCAGGCGCTGGCCTCGGGCATCCGGGACGCCCGTGAGGTCGGAGCGTCGTCCACAGCCGCCGTCGGCATCATCGGGATGTGCTGGCTCCTGCTGCGGCAGGACCGCTTCACCGAATGCGCGAACCTGGCATCGGACACCGCTGACGCGATGGAGCCCCGGATCTCGAAGGCGATGCCGGAGGAACTGGCCGTTTGGGGAGAACTGCTGCTCCGCGTCGCCGCTGCCGCCGTGCGCAACAACCGGAAGGCGGAGGCGAAGGACGCCCGCAGGATGGCCGCCACGGCCGCGTACGCCATCGGCCGCGAACACACCGACTTCCGGACCCACTGGGGGCCGTTCGGACCGGCCACGGCGGAGATCAAAGTCATCGAAGACCTGTCGCTGAAGGGGGACGCGCGGGGCGTGCTGCGGCGAGCGGACGTCGGAGCACTGCACCTGGACAGTCTCCAGACACATGGCACCCCCACCAGCAATGTGTGGGGCCGGTACCGGCTGGACGTGGCGCGGGCTCACAGCCTGACCGGCGCGCACCATGACGCCACGGGCGAACTCATGGGCATCTACCGGTCACACCCGGAGTGGCTGCGGCACCAGCCGATGGCGCGTCGCGTACTGCAGAAAGTACTGGACACCCGGACGCGCACCCTGACCGAGGACATGCGAACGCTGGCTCACCACCTGGGCATCAACGGCTGACTACCACGGTGTGTGGTGGTTGCGCGGCTCTCCGGGCCGAACTACCACGCAGCGGGCCTGGGTTGCCCTGTGCCGGGGCGACATGGTGTTCCCGTGAACGAACCCCGCCGCACCCTGGACCCTCCGGTGCACCTGACGGACCCGTACGCGCAGGACATCGATCCTGCCCCCAAACCCGGTTGTGCGCGCTGCGCCGAAGAACACCGGCGCCGAGCTGTCGCTCGCGCAGCCGGCCTGCCGGCCACGGCCGTCGACGCCAGTATCGAGATCCGGCGCCACCCCCACCCGAACGGCAAGACGAACGGCCAGCGGTGACGACGCCGGCGCTTGACGAGGGATCCGCAGACTCCGACCTGATCGCAAAAGGAGCCGCACGTGAAGAACGCACGGGAATTGATCAGCGCTGCCGCGCACGTCAGCATCGTGAGCACCGTCAAGGACAACAACCCGGGCGTGGACGTCACCACAGCGAGCCGCATCACCGACGAAGGGCTGAAGTTCGTCTCAGCGTGCGCTGCGACCCCTGACGCACCGCTCGCGCCGTCCCGCACCGTCGACGAAGGCTGGCACGCGCTCATCCTGCACACTGCCGTGTACGAGGAACTGTGCGCCGGGTTGGGACATCGCGTCCACTACTACCCGGGGTACGCGCCGGAGAATTACGATCCGGCGATCCTGGAACGTACACAGGACGCCATCAGGGCGGCCGGATACGACGTCGACGCCGATCTGTGGGGACCTCCGGCGGGAAAGGGGCTGGTCACGGTCGCTGCCCAGTGCCAGCACTCGCCACCGGACGACGGGCCGATCAAGCCCATGCCCGCGCCGCGTCCGCCATGCCGCGACAAGCCGTAGCGGACTTCTGCCACACTCGGCGCATCGACAGGAGGTTGCATGGCTGAGTGGACGAACTCCCGGTATGCCGAACTGGTGCGGTCCTACCGGGCAGCCCAGGAGGACGAAGAGCGCGACGACGTTCCGGTCCGCGGCTTCATCGTTCCGGACACCGCCCCGAGGCAGCCTGAGTAGCGCCGCGACTCCGGGCCCGGTCGGTGAGCGAAGGTGCGCTCACGGGCCGGGCCCGTGCGGAGCCGCTACGCCGAGCCCAGCCCGCCCGGCTGCGGGATCTGCGGCTCGCCCTGCCAGAACCTGAACAGCTGCTGGCCGAAGTACGTGTCCCAGTTGGTGACGCCGAGGCCGCGCAGGATCGCGTCCACCGCGTCGAAGAAGATGTGGTTGATCTCGGGGATCCACAGCAGGCCGAAGACGGCGATCAGGCCGAACGGGGCGAAGGGCTCGACCTGGCGGCGGATCTTGTGGGAGAGCCAGGGCTCGATGACGCCGTAGCCGTCCAGGCCGGGGACCGGGACGAAGTTGAGGATGGCGGCCGTGACCTGGAGGAGTGCGAGGAAGGCGAGCGCGTAGCGGAACGGCTGGGGGACGCCGTCCATGGCGCCGAGCCAGAAGGGGGCCGAGACGACCGCCGCGAAGAGGATGTTCGTCAGGGGCCCGGCCGCGGAGATCAGGCTGTGCCGCCAGCGGCCCCTGATCCGGCCGCGTTCGATGAAGACCGCGCCGCCCGGCAGGCCGATGCCGCCCATGATCACGAAGATCACCGGCAGCACGATGCTGAGCAGCGCGTGGGTGTACTTGAGGGGATTGAGGGTGAGGTAGCCCTTCGCCCCGATGGAGATGTCGCCGCTGTGCAGGGCGGTGCGGGCGTGCGCGTACTCGTGCAGGCAGAGGGAGACGATCCAGCCGGAGACCACGAAGAGGAAGACGGCGAAGCCGGGGCTCGCCGCGAGCCGGCCCGTCCAGACGGCCCACCCCGACACCGCCATGACGGCGACGAGCGCGAGGAAGACCGGGCTGACGCGGCGGTCGGCGCGCTGTGCTGCTGTGGTCATGGTGCGGGTCTCCTGGAGGGTGCTGTGGGGCGCGGTGTCGGTGTGCGGTGCCGTTGCGGGCAGCCATGACCGTATCGGCGGACGCCACGGCCGTGCACGGAAAAACGACGGGCGGTGGGCGGGAGGTTCCGGGCACTCTGGCCCCATGACGGATACGGGCGCGGGGCGGACGGTACGCGTGTTCCACCGCGACTGGGAGATGGAGTGCTGCGGCATGCCGTTCGCGGTGGGGGACGAGGTCGCGTGGCCGCTGAACTTCGAGAGCGTTCCGGAGGCGGACGCGGCCGTCTGGGCCGACTGTCTGGACGAGCGGGGGCTGCTGAGGGTGGTCACGCTGCACGGCGACGCGCCGGAGAAAGGCTCCGGGGCGCCGTGGCCGGCCGGGCGTGTCCGGTCGATCGAGGTGGTGGTGGTCGGGTACGGCGCGGACCGGCAGCCGGTTGCCGGTGAGCGGTGGCTGCACCCGGTGGAACGCTGCCCCAAGTGGTTCGCGAGGTGGTTCGCGGGGCGGTTCGGCGGCAGGGGAGAGGGCGGGGGCGATCGCGCCTGCCATCGGGCCGCGTGTGGCGTGATCGTCGCGGTGGACGTGCCGTGCGGGAGGTGCGGACCGTGAAGCCTTCGCCCGTACAGGACAATGGTTCGGTGCGCTACGGAATCCTCGGGACCGCCCAGGCCCACCGGAGCGACGGTACGCCCGTCGCCCTCGGTGGCCCCCGCCTGCGCGCACTGCTCACCGCACTCGCGCTGCGGCCCGGCCGCGCGCTCACCGCCGAGCTGCTGATCGCCGACGTGTGGGGCCCGGAACCGCCCGCCGACGCGACCGGCGCCCTGCAGGCACTGATCGCGCGCCTGCGCCGCACCGTCGGCCGGGACGCGATCGCCTCCGTACACGGCGGGTACCGGCTGTGTGCCGCCCCCGCCGACGTGGACCTGCACCGTTTCGAGCAGCTGGCCGACGAGGGGGCGCAGGCGCTGGCCGACGATGATCCGGTCAAGGCCGCCGCCCTGCTCGACGACGCCCTCGCGCTCTGGCGCGGCCCGGCGCTGGCCGACCTGCCGGAGGCTACGGGCGAGGCCGCCCGCGCGGCGCGCGGTCACCTGGATGCCCGGCGTACGCGGCTCGCCGCCGAGGTCGCCCTCGGCCGGCCCGGCCAGGCACTGCCCGCGCTGGCGGCCCTGTGCGCGGACCACCCTCTCGACGAGCCGCTCCAGGCCCTGCGCCTGCGCGCGCTGCGGGCCGCCGGACGCACGGCGGAGGCACTCGACGCGTACGCATCGGTACGGGCCGAGATCGCCGACCGTCTGGGCGCGGCACCGGGGCCGGAACTCCGTGGGTTGCATGCGGAGTTGTTGCGGGTGGATTCCATGGAGGCCGGGGGGTTCGGGGAGTTGGGGGATTCCGGGGGTGGGGGAGCGGGTTCCGTCGATCGGGCGGGGCGGGCGGACCGTGCCGGGCGTGCGGGGCTTCGTTCGGCTTCCGCTGGGGCGGGGGCTGCCGATGGCGGATCGTCCTTGGGTGGGGAGGGGCACGTGGCGGAGGGCGTTTCGTACGGGCCGCAGGGAGATACGTATGCGCCGCAGGGCGTTGCGTACGGGAACGGCTCAGGCGGGGCTGACGCGCCTGCGGCAGCGGCTTCCGCGAACGGCGCCGCACGCGCCGGGGGACCCGCCTCTCACCCTGGTCACAGCCCCCACCCCGGCAACCTCCGGTCCCGGCCGACGTCCTTCGTCGGGCGGGAGGACGATCTGGCGGTGATCAGGGCCGACCTGGCCGCGCACCGGCTCGTGACGTTGCTCGGGCCGGGCGGGGCGGGCAAGACGCGGCTGTCGCAGGAGAGTGCGGAGGCGGCGGCCGCCGCGGCGCCCGGCCGGTGGGCGGACGGGGTGTGGTTCGCGGAGCTGGCGCCCGTGGACGATCCGCAGACCGTTCCGGAGGCGGTGCTCACCGCTCTCGGGGCCCGTGAGACCGTGCTGCGCGGCACCACCACCGAGGAACTGCGCGCCGTCTCCGACCCGACCGCGTACGATCCGATGGCGCGCCTCGCCGAGCACTGCGCCAGCCGGCGGATGCTGCTCGTCCTGGACAACTGCGAGCATGTGATCGGCGCCGCCGCCGAGCTGGCGGACCGGCTGCTGGCCGAGTGTCCCGGCGTGACGGTGCTGGCCACCAGCCGGGAGCCGCTCGCGGTGCCGGGCGAGGCGCTGCGGCCGGTGGAGCCGCTGCCCGACCCGGTCGCGCTGCGGCTGCTGGCCGACCGTGGCGCCGCCGCCCGGCCGGGGTTCCGCGTCGAGGACGACCCGGTCGCGTGTGCCGAGATCTGCCGGCGGCTCGACGGGCTGCCGCTCGCCATCGAACTGGCCGCGGCACGGCTGCGGCTGCTCACCCCGCGGCAGATCGCGGACCGGCTGGACGACCGGTTCCGGCTGCTGACGAGCGGGAGCCGCACCGTACTGCCCCGGCAGCAGACGCTGCGCGCGGTGGTGGACTGGTCCTGGGATCTGCTCGACGACGCCGAACGGGCCGTACTGCGCCGCCTGTCCGTCTTCTCCGGCGGCTGCGACCTGGCGCTGGCGGAGGAGGTCTGCGGGGACGGTCCGGATGAGGTGGGTGGATCGGGCGAGACGGCTGGGGCGGATGAAGTTGGTGGGGACGGTGGTACCGGTACGGGCGGGCGTACGGCTTCCCGGGTCCGTGTCGGGCCCCGTGACGTGGCCGCCCTGCTCGGTTCGCTGATCGACAAGTCGCTGGTGGTCGCCGCGCCCGGGCGGGACGGGCGGATGCGCTACCGGCTGCTGGAGACCGTCTCGGAGTACGCCGGTGAGCGGCTGGACGAGGCGGGCGAGCGGGCCGTGGCCGAGCGCCGGCACCTGGTCGCCTACCGCGAACTCGCCCGTATCGCCGACCCGTTGCTGCGCGGGCCGGCCCAGTGCACCTGGCTCGAACGCCTGGAGATGGAGCACGACAACCTGCGCACCGCGCTGCGCCGGGCCGTCGCGGCCCACGACGAGCACGAGGCGCTGTGCCTGGTGCTGTCGCTCCAGTGGTTCTGGTCGCTGCGCGATCACCGCGCCGACGCCCGCGCCTGGGCGGCCGCCGTGTCGGCCCTCGGGCCCGATCCCTTCGCGCTGCCCGTCGAGCCCGCGCCCGAGCTGCACGCACGGCCCATCGACGCGCCGCCGCCGATGGACCCGGAGCAGCTGCAGGAGGCGCGACGCGAGGTCCGGCTGGTGGAGCTGGCCAGTGTGGAGAGCGACATCGAGGTGCTGCGCAGGCCGGAGCGGCGTGCCGAGCTGACCGGCATCCTGACCGCGTACCGCAGCGGTCTGCCGCAGACCTGCAAGGTGCCGGGGGTGCTGTGGTACTACGCGGTGCTGCTGACGGGCCGGTTCGCCGACCTGGCGCACCTGGCCGACGAGGCGGTGCGCGCCTGCCGGAAGTTCGGTTACGACTGGGAGCTGGCCTTCGTCCTCCAACTGCGCTCCAAGATCTTCAACGATCGGCCGGGCGGCCTGGCCCAGGCCCGCCGGGACGCCGACGAATCCCTGGAGATCTTCGTACGGCTCGGTGACGCGTGGGGCGCGGCGGAGGCGCTGTCGGGGCGCGGCGAGTCCCGCGAGGGCCGGGGTGAGTACACGCTCGCGGCGGAGGACTACCGGGCGGCCATCCGCTACGCCGAGGACCTCGGCGCGTCCGGCCAGTCCCTGATGCTGCGGACCCGGCTGGGCAGTGTCCTCGTCGAGGACGGCGCGGAAGCGGACGGCGAGCGGCTGCTGCGCAAGGTGCTGCGGCTGGCGAAGGAGGGCAACGGCGGCCGCGACGCGGTGCCGTTCGCCCATCTCACGCTCGCCATGCACCTCAGCTGCGCCGGGCGCCTGGGGGAGGCGCGTGAGCATCTGGACGCGGTGCGCGAGGTGTTCGGGCAGCGCGCTCCGGAGATGTTCCGGGGAGTGGTGCTGGCGTCCACGGTCGCTCTGGACGTCGAAGAGGGGCAGTATGCTGACGCGCTGCCCCGGCTCCGTACGGCGCTGTCGATGATGCAGGACCAGCTCGCGCAGATGGTCGCGCCCGACCTGCCGGTCATGCAGCTCCTCACCGGAGCGCGGGCGCTGCTCGGCGTACGGGGCGCGGTGGCCGGACCGGACGCGGCGCGGCTGATCGGCGCGTACGACGTGCTGCGCAGCGGCTCCCACCGGCCGCCGCGGATCGTCCGGCAGAACCGGGCGGCCGCCGAGGCCGAGGCCCGCGCGGTGCTCGACGACGCGGCCTACGACCGGGCGTATGCCGAAGGCGGCGGCCTCTCCCTCGGGGAAGCCACCGCCCTCGTCTGACGCGAGCCGGGCGAAGGTGACGCGTCAGGTCTTCTTGCGGAACTTGTTCACCGCGAGGGGGGCGAAGACCAGGGTGATGCCGGCGGTCCAGGCCAGGGTGATCAGCACGGGCTGGGCGACCGCGCCGTGGCCGATCATCAGGGACCGGGCCGCGTCTGCCAGGTTCGACAGGGGGTTGATCTTGGTGAAGGCCTCCATCCAGCCCGGCATCGTCGTGGGCGGGGCGAATATGGAGGAGCCGAACTGCAGCGGCATCAGCACCATGAAGCCGACGCCCTGTACCGCCTGCGGGGTCTTCATGGTCAGGCCGAGCAGCATGAAGATCCAGGTCAGCGAGGAGCCGAAGAGCAGCGCCAGGGCGACGGCCGTCAGCAGCTCCAGGGGGCCGGTCTGCAGGTCGAAGCCGATCAGGAAGGCCAGCGACAGCAGGATGACGGTGGAGACCAGCATCCGCCCGGATTCCACGAGCATCTTCGCCGTCAGCACCGAGGAGCGGGCGATCGGCATCGTGCGGAAGCGGTCCATCACCCCCTTGTTGAAGTCGTCGTTGACGCCGGAGCCGACCGACATGGCGATGTTCAGGCCGCCCATGGCCAGCAGGCCGGGGATGATGTAGTTGACGTACGCGGAGCGGTCGCCGCCCAGGCTGCCGCCCATCGCGCCGCCGAAGACGTACACGAACAGCAGGGTGAAGACGATCGGCATCAACAGGGCGTCGATCATCGACTCGGGGTCGTTCTTGATCTGCATCGCGTTGCGGCGCATCAGGGCGCTCGTGTGACGCAGATGGGCCCGCAGGCCGATGCTGCCCTCGTCGGCACCCGGCCGCTGCGGCTTGCCCGGCGCCGCCACCGTCGCGGCACTCATGCCGAAACCTCCTCGTACTGCTTGTCCTGGACGTCCTGCGGGCCCTTGGGGCCGTCCTGCCCGCCGCTGCCGGCCTCCGAGGTCTTCTGGCCGGTGATGGCCAGGAACACCTCGTCCAGGCTGGGCAGATGGGTGTTGATGCCGGAGATCGTGAAGCCCCGCTCGCCGAGCATCCCGACCACGGCGGACAGCTGCTCGTCGCTGACGATCGGCACGTTGACCACGCCGTCCTCATGGTCGGCGGTGGCGCCCGCGACGCCGTCCAGGCCGGCCTGCGCGATGGCGCCGACCATCCGGTCCAGCTCGTCGGACCGGGTCGGGCGTATCTGGAGCGTACGGCCGCCGACCTTGGTCTTGAGCTCGTCGACCTCGCCTTCGGCGATGACCCGGCCGCGGTCGATGACCGTCAGCTCATGGGCCAGTTGCTCGGCCTCTTCCATGTACTGGGTGGTGAGCAGGACCGTGGCGCCGTCCCGCACCATGCTGCGGACCTCGTCCCAGACCTCGTTGCGGGTGCGGGGGTCGAGGCCGGTCGTCGGCTCGTCCAGATACAGCACCGCGGGCCGGCCGATCATCGAGGCGGCCAGGTCCAGGCGGCGGCGCATGCCGCCGGAGTACTTGGCGGCGGCCCGGCCGGCGGCCTCGGTGAGGGAGAACCGCTCCAGCAGTTCGTCGGCCCGCGCGCGGGCGTCTTTGCGGGAGAGGTCGAGCAGCCGGCCGATCATGTAGAGGTTTTCGCGGCCGGAGAGCTTCTCGTCGACCGAGGCGTACTGACCGGTGAGGCCGATGGTGCGGCGCAGCGCGCGCGGCTGGCGCACCACGTCGAAGCCCGCGACGGTCGCCGTGCCGGCGTCCGGCACGAGCAGTGTGGACAGGCAGCGCACCAGTGTCGTCTTGCCCGCGCCGTTCGGCCCGAGCACGCCGAGTACGGTGCCTTCCCTTACATCGAGATCCACCCCGTCCACGGCCTTCACGTTGCCGAAGTGCTTGACCAGCCCCCGCACTTCGACGGCGTTCCCCGCGCCGTTGGATGTCGTCTTTCGCGTCATGCCCCCACGATGACAGCCGCCACTGACAAACCACCGACAGCCGGCCGATAGACGGCCGACAGCCCAGGTGGGGGCTGTGCGGGGGGCGAATCCGGCGGACCGGTGGCGGCGCCGGGAGGGCGCCGCCACCGGTGCCGCGTCAGCGGAAGCTGTGCTCCGCGGCCGGGAACGTGCCGCCGACGACCTCCTCGGCGAAGTCCTTGGCCGCACCGCCCAGGACGTCGCGCAGATTCGCGTACTGCTTCACGAAGCGCGGCACATGGCCGCTGGTCAGGCCCGCCATGTCCGTCCAGACCAGGACCTGCGCGTCGCAGCCGATGCCCGCGCCGATGCCCACGGTGGGGATGTGCAGGGAGCGGGTGACCTCGGCGGCCAGCTCGGCCGGTACGGCTTCCAGGACGACGGCGAAGGCTCCCGCGTCCTGTACGGCCTTGGCGTCGCGCAGCAGTTGCTGGGCCGCCTCCTCGCCGCGGCCCTGCACCGGGTAGCCCCCGTACGCGTTGACGGACTGCGGGGTCAGACCGACGTGGGCCATGACCGGGATGCCGGAGGAGACCAGCAGTTCGACCTGGTGGGCGGAGCGCTCGCCGCCCTCCAGTTTGACCGCGCCGACACCGGCTTCCTTGACCAGGCGGGTGGCGTTGCGCAGGGCCTGGACCGGGCTTTCCTGGAAGGCGCCGAAGGGCAGGTCGCCGACGATCAGGGCGCGCTTGGTGCCGCGGACGACGGCCGCGGACAGGATCGTGATCTCGTCCATCGTGACCGGGACGGTGGATTCGTAGCCGAGGTGGCAGTTGCCCATCGAGTCGCCGACCAGCAGCACCGGGATGCCGGCCTCGTCGAAGACGGACGCGGTCATCGCGTCGTAGGCGGTGAGCATGGGCCACTTCTCGCCGCGCTCCTTGGCGGCGGCGATGTCGCGTACGGTGACCCGCCGCGAGCTCTTGCCCCCGTACAGCGACTTGCTGCTGTCGGTCGCGGGCTTGGCGGCGGGCCCGCCGGTCGCGGGCGTCCCGTCCGCGGGCGGGTTCTGGGCAGGCGAAAGCTGCGTCATGGCGACGGCTCCTGTTCGTCATCTCGAAGCGCCCTGACGGCGTCTCCGGACTCCCTTCCATGCTGGCACGCGCTGCGGGTGGAGTGGAAGAGGCGCCGGAGGACCCGCGTCGGCGGCCGTCCGGAGGGGCTCCGCCGCTCAGCGATACGGAACGGGGCCGTATCGGAATCGGCGTAGGGTGGTGGTCATGGCCAGCTCACCGACCTCCGGCATAGCCGACGCGCCCCGGCACGTACCCGAGCACATCCACCGCCGACGCTGGGCGATCCTGTCCGTCCTCATGCTCAGCCTGCTGATCGTGGTGCTGGACAACTCGATCCTCAACGTGGCGATGAAGACGATCGCCACCCCGGCCCCCACCGGCCTCGGCGCCACCCAGAGCCAGCTGGAGTGGGCGATCAACTCCTACACGCTGGTCTTCGCGGGGCTGCTGTTCACCTCCGGGCTGCTCGGTGACCGGCTGGGCCGCAAAAAGGTGCTGATCTTCGGTCTGCTGGTGTTCGGCGCCGGTTCGGTGCTGGCCGCCGTCGCCGGGTCGCCCGGCCAGCTGATCGCTTTCCGGGCGGTGATGGGGCTGGGCGGCGCCTTCGTGATGCCGTCCACCCTCGCCATCCTGATGAACGTCTTCGAGCGGGACGAGCAGCCCCGGGCGATCGGCATCTGGGCGGGCGGCGTGGGGCTGGCCATCGCCATCGGGCCGATCGCGGGCGGTCTGCTGCTGGACCATTTCTGGTGGGGTTCGGTCTTCCTCGTAAATGTTCCGATCGTGCTCGTGGCGCTGGCCGCGATGCTTCTCCTGGTGCCCGGCTCCCGGGACCCGCGGCCCGGGAAGCTGGACCCGGTCGGCGTGCTGCTCTCCGTCATCGGTCTGGTGCTGCTGGTCTACGGGATCATCAAGGGCGGCCAGCTCGCCGACTTCACCGATCCGCAGGTGTTCGGCACGGTCCTGGGCGGGCTGCTCGTCCTGATCGGTTTCGTGCTCTACGAGAAGCGGATCGATCACCCGTCGATCGACGTCAACCTCTTCCGCAAGCCGGCCTTCTCCGCCGCCGTCGGCGCCATCGCCCTGGTCTTCTTCGCGCTGATGGGCGTCACGTTCTTCATCGTCTTCTACATCCAGAGCGTGCGCGGCTTCACACCGCTCCAGGCGGGCCTGATGATCCTGCCGCTGGCCGTCTCCCAGATGATCTTCTCGCCGCGGGCCCGGCACGCCGTCGACCGGTTCGGCTCGCGCGCCGTCTGCACGGGCGGCATGCTGCTGGTCGCCGCCAGCATGGCCGGATTCCTGCTGCTGGACGCCGGCACCCCGATGTGGGTGCTGGAGGTGCTCTTCTTCGTCCAGGGCACCGGTACGGCGCACATCATGCCGCCGGTCACCGTCTCGATCATGCAGGCGCTGCCGCGCGAGAAGGCGGGCTCCGGATCGGCGCTCAACAACACGTTCCGCCAGGTCGGCGGCACGCTCGGGGTCGCCGTACTGGGCTCGCTGCTGTCCACCGTCTACCGCGACGGCATCGAGGACACGCTGAAGTCCGTCCCCGGCCTGCCGGAGGCCGCCCGGCACGCGGCGGGCGAGTCCATCGAGGCGACGCTCGGCCTCGCCCGGCACCTGGGCCCGGCGGGCAAGGCGCTGACCGACGAGGCGAACGCCGCGTTCATCCACGCCATGCACATCACCGCGCTCGGCTCGACCGCCGTCGCGCTCGTCGGCGCCGTGGTGGTCGCGGCCTTCCTGCCCGGCAGGCCGGGGTCCGGCGCGCGCGGTACGGACCGGGCGGAGCGGGAGAAGACGGAGGCACGGTCATGAGCGGGACGGCGGCGGCGGACGCGACGAGGACGGACCCGGCGGGTGCCACGCCGGCCGCCGGCCCTGCCCCGGCCGCCGCGCCTGCCCCGGACCCCCGCCGCGGGCGCCCCCGCAGCCCCGCCGCCGACACCGCGATCATCGAAGCCGTACTGCGCATGATCGAGGACGGCGTCTCCGTCGGCGAGATGTCGATGGAGCGGATCGCCCGCGAGGCGGGCGTCGGCAAGGCGACCGTCTACCGGCGCTGGCCCGGCAAGAGCGCCCTGATGCTGGACGTGATGCGCTCGCTGGACACCGACATCCCGCCGCCGGCCGGTGTGTCCGTACGCGACGACCTCGTGGGCATCATCGAGTTCCTGCGCATCCGCGGCCTGGCCAAGCGCAATTCGGCGCTGCTGCGCACCGTCGTCACCCACGTCAAGGCGCAGCCCGCGCTCTGGCGGGAGTACCACGAGACGGTCGTCCAGGCCCGCCGTGAGGTGCTGTTGTCCGTGCTGCGCCGCGGCATGGCGCGCGGGGAGATCCGTACGGACCGGGACATCGACCTGCTCGCCGACCTCTTCGTCGGCCCGGTGCTGTCCCGGGCCGTGCTGCACGAGTGGGCGGACCTGCCGGAGGGGCTGGCCGAGGAGATCGTCGACACGGTGCTGGACGGCGTACGGCCGCGGGGCTGACCGCCCGGCGCCCGGCCGGCCGGGCGAAGCAGGCCGGGTGTCAACCGATCGGCCACAGCGCCCCATCGAGCGACAAGCAGCCGCAAAAGGTGACACCACCTGACCGCTCCATGACGGGACTATGCCCGTTCTGTCACAGCCGCCGCCGTGTCCTCCGGAGCCGGAACCCGCAGCCGTCGGGGTGCCGTCCCTACTTCTAAGAAAGCGCATTACGGGCCATCGCCTAGGGTCGGAGACCACAGGCGGGGCGTACGGAGCAAGGCAGTGAGGACGGCGGCATGGCGCAGGCATACATGACGGAGTCGGGGCAGGGCCAAGACCCTGAGCGGACCGCCTCCGGAGCGCGGCGCCTGCGCGACTGGTGGCGCCCGGAGGGCATGTGGCGGCGGGGCATCGTGCTCGCGGTGCTGGCGGTCCTGCTCGGCCTGCTGATGATGGTGCACGCGCACGTCCCCAACACCGTGGGCAACCTCGGGAGCCTGCTGGAGACGTTCCTGCCGTGGCTCGGCATGATCGGTGTCCCGGTGCTGCTGGTCGCCGCCGTACTGCGGCGCTCCACGACCGCGGTCGTCGCGCTGCTGCTGCCCGCCATCGTCTGGGTCAGCCTTTTCGGCGGGCAGCTCACGGACAAGAAGGGTTCCGGCGGCAACCTCACCGTCGCCACGCACAACGTCAGCGACGAGAACCCCGACCCGGCCGGTACGGCCAGGGACATCGTGAAGTCCGGCGCGGAGGTGGTGGCCCTGGAGGAGCTGACCGGGGACGCGCTGCCCAAGTACAAGGAGGGGCTGGCCAAGGCGTATCCGTACCGCACGGTGCAGGGCACGGTCGGGCTGTGGAGCAAGTACCCGCTCTCCGACGCGGCGCCGGTGAACATCAAGATGGGCTGGACCCGGGCCCTGCGCGCCACCGTCAAGGCGCCCAGCGGCCGGGAGGTCGCCTTCTACGTCGCGCACCTGCCGTCGGTACGGGTCAAGCTCAACGCGGGCTTCACCGCCAACCAGCGCGACAACAGCGTGGCGGCTCTCGGCGAGGCGATCTCCAAGGAGAGCGTCAAGCAGGTCATCCTGCTCGGCGACCTCAACGGCACGATGAACGACCGCTCGCTGGCGCCGGTCACCTCGCAGCTGCGCTCGGCCCAGGGCGCGGCGGGCGACGGCTTCGGCTTCTCCTTCCCGGCCGGCTTCCCGATGGCGCGGATCGACCAGATCATGATGAAGGGGATCGACCCGGTGTCCTCCTGGACGCTGCCCCGGACCGGCAGTGATCACCTTCCGCTCGCCGCCTCGGTCAAGATCTGACAAAGCCCGGACGGCTCCCGCACCCCGGCCGAGCAGGGACTTCCCGCTCTGTGCCGGGGTGTCGCGCGTTGCCCGACGCTGCCGCGCAACATTGTGTTCTCCCGCTGGAATGAATGGGCTGAGAGACTTTGTTCCGTAGAAGAACTTACGGACATCCAGCCGCGTACGACGTACGGAACCCCCTGCGCACCGCCGGTGCCCCGCCGCACCGCGCCACCCTGCCCGGGACCCCGTACGCACCGTTTTCGAAAGGTCTCTCATGCCCCTGGCGCTGCTCGCGCTGGCCGTCTCCGCCTTCGGCATCGGCACCACCGAGTTCGTGATGATGGGCCTGCTGCCCAATGTCGCGGGCGATCTGGGTACGTCCGTGCCCACGGCCGGCTATCTCGTCTCCGCCTACGCCCTCGGCGTCGTCATCGGCGCCCCGCTGCTGACCGCGCTCGGCTCGCGCATCCCGCGCAAGCGGATGCTCCTGCTGCTGATGGCCGTCTTCACCGTCGGCAACCTGGCCTCCGCCCTGGCACCCAACTTCGGCCTGCTCATCGCGGGCCGGCTGCTCGCCGGACTGCCGCACGGCGCGTTCTTCGGCGTCGGCGCGGTGGTCGCCGCCCGGCTGGTCAAGGAAGGCCGGCAGGCCCGCGCGGTGGCCACCATGTTCCTCGGCCTGACCGTCGCCAACATCGTCGGCGTACCCGCCGCGACCCTGCTCGGCCAGCACCTCGGCTGGCGCGCGACCTTCCTGGTCGTCGCCGCCATCGGCCTGGTCGCGATGGCCTCGCTGGCCCGCCTGGTGCCGCACATGCCGCACGAGGAGCACGGCGGCGTGGCCCACGAGCTGCGCGCCATGGGCAACCGGCAGGTCGTCCTCGGCCTGGTCACCGCGGTCTTCGGGTTCGCCGGCGTGTTCGCCGTCTACAGCTACCTCGCCTCGATGATGACCGAGGTGTCCGGCTTCGCCGAGGCGTCCGTCCCGCTGGTCCTGGCCCTCTTCGGCGCCGGTATGACGCTGGGCGCGCTGGCCGCGGGCCCGCTGACCGACCGCGCGCTGCGGCCCACGCTGTACGGGGCGCTCGGCGCCCTCGCCGTGACCCTCGTGGTCTTCAACTACGCGGTGCACGTCAAGTGGGCGGCCCTGGTCTGCGTCGTCATCCTGGGCGCGGTCGGCTTCATGACGACCACACCGCTGCAGATGCTGGTCATGCAGAAGGCCCGGCACGCGCCGACCCTGGCCTCGGCCTCCAACCACTCGGCGTTCAATCTGGCCAACGCGGGCGGCGCCTGGATCGGCGGCGTGGCCATCGCGGCGGGCTGGGGCTGGACCTCCCCGGCGCTGGTCGGCGCGGTCTTGGCCGTCGTCGGCCTGGGCATCGCGGTGACCGCCGGGCTGCTGGACCGCGGCGGCTCCGCGTCGTCGCGCATCGTCGCGAGCAGTGAGAACGCTGACGAGGTGCCGGCGGAGCTGCCGGGCCGGGTGGGCTGACCCGGCCGGACGTCGCGTCACACCGAGGACGGCCCCCGACCACATATGTGACGCTGTTGGTTAATCGGGGTGTTGATCACTTCGCCTCGCCGAGTAGTTCGGCGGGGCGAAGTGCTGCGAAGTGGCTGGTGCGGGTGCGGGCTC
>NZ_JBVIQN010000051.1:0-45524 GCF_055577005.1 Streptomyces sp. NPDC033221
CTCCAGTACCGCAGCGACGTCATCGACGGCTGCCTCACCGGCACCGGACTCATCCCCGCCCCACCATGACGACATCACGCATTCAAGGTCAGTAAGCGGCTTGGCGTGAAGGCCACCGTCACGGGCTGAAGGACGACGAACTCGCCGCGGTCGTCGAGGCCACCCGGCTCAAGGCCGCAGCTCCGGGAGGTGTAGGGCGGCGTTGCACGGCGTGTCCCCGGCTGGCCGGGGGCGCGCCGTCCCGGGTCGGCCGTCCATCCGCCGCGCGGTGCGACTCTAGGAGTGCCGCACCCCCGTCCGGAGAGGAACCGTCATGCCGTCCGTACCAGGCCACCGCATCACCGTCGAGCAGGGCACCGACCACGTCCGGGTCGTCCACGACGGCCAGGTCGTCGCCGACAGCCGCCGTCCGCTGCTGCTTCACGAGACCGGCTATCCGGTGCGCTATTACCTGCCGCCCGAGGATGTACGGACGGATCTGCTGGTTCCGTCCGACACCCGTACCCACTGCCCGTTCAAGGGAGATGCCTCCTACTGGTCACTTTCCGGTGGTCCGGAGGACATCGCGTGGGCCTACCCTGCGCCGAAGTCCGCGGTCGCGCAGATCAAGGATCACCTGTGCTTCTACGAGGCGGAGTTGGGGTAGGGGCACGGCACGGCGGTGAGTAGGAAAGTTTCCTAACTATTCCCCGTCAGGCTTATTGACGCGTACATGCGCTGTCGTCAAGATTCCTCCGAACGGCACCTCCGCCGACCGAGGAGACGGACATGACGCCCACCCCCCGCGCCGCGAAGTCCCGCACCACCCGCCCGGCCAGGCCCTTCCTCACCAACCCCCGCACCGGCATACCCACCGCCGCGGGCGCGGTCCTCGCGCTCGTCGGCGGTGCGCTGCTGTGGTCGCCGGCCGGGCGCGCGGACGCCGCGCCCGAGCGGACGGCCGCCAAGGCCGGTGCCTTCACCGTGGTCGCCGCCGGTGACATCGCCGAACGCTGCACCGCGAGCAGCAGCAGCTGTGTGCACCCGAAGACCGCGGCCCAGGTCAAGAAGATCGACCCGGCCTTCGTGCTCACCATGGGCGACAACCAGTACGACGACGCCCGGCTGGAGGACTTCCAGAAGTACTACGACACCTCCTGGGGCGCCTTCAAGGCCAAGACCCACCCGGTGGCCGGCAACCACGAGACGTACGACCCGGCCGGCAAGCTGGCCGGCTACAAGTCCTACTTCGGCTCCGTCGCCTACCCCAAGGGCAAGAGCTACTACAGCTTCGACCACGGCAACTGGCACTTCGTCGCGCTGGACTCCAACAGCCTGAACTCCACCCAGGCCAAGTGGCTCAAGGACGACCTCGCCGCCAACTCCAAGAAGTGCGTGGCCGCTTACTGGCACCACCCGCTGTACTCCTCCGGCGAGCACGGCAACCAGCCGGTCAGCCGCTCGGTGTGGAAGCTGCTGTACGACGCCAAGGCGGAGCTGGTCCTGAACGGGCACGACCACCACTACGAGCGCTTCGCGCCGCAGGACGCGGACGGCAAGGCCGACCCCAAGGGCCTGGTCGAACTGCTCGCCGGGATGGGCGGCGCCAACCCGTACACGATCGAGGAGGTCCAGCCGAACAGCGAGAAGCGGCTGACGAAGACCTTCGGCGTGGTCAAGCTGAACCTCACCGAGGACGGGTTCTCCTGGGACCTGATCGGCACGGACGGCAAGACGAAGGACAGCAGCCCGTCCTACCAGTGCCACTGACCGGCCCGGGACCCACCCGCCATGTATCTCGCCACCACGGACGCGGCCGCCGCCACCTCGAAGCTGACGCGCGGCCGCGTCGCCGGACCGGTCCTCGCGCTCGGCACGGTCAGCCTGGTCACCGACATCTCCTCGGAGATGGTCACCGCGGTACTCCCGCTCTACTTCGTCCTGCAACTGGGCCTCTCGCCCCTCCAGTTCGGGTTCCTGGACGGGCTCTACAACGGCGTCACCGCACTCGTACGGCTGGTGGGCGGACACGCCGCCGACCGCGGCGGGCGGCACAAGCTCGTGGCCGGCACCGGTTACGCGCTGTCCGCGCTCTCCCGGCTGGGCCTGTTGCTCGCGGGCGGCGGCACAGCCGGGATCAGCGCGGCCATCGCCGGCGACCGCATCGGCAAGGGCGTACGGACCGCCCCGCGCGACGCGCTGATCTCGCTCAGCAGCCCGCCCGACGCGCTGGGCCGGGCATTCGGCGTGCACCGCGCGATGGACACCACGGGCGCGCTGCTCGGACCGCTGGCCGCGTTCGCCCTGCTGTGGGCGACCGCCGATGCCTACGACGCGGTGTTCGTCGTCAGCTTCTGCGTCGGGCTGCTGGGCGTGCTGCTGCTGGTCGCGTTCGTGCCGGGGCGCGACGCCCTGGGCCCGGCGGCCGCCGCACCCGCCGCCGGGCCGCGGGTCCCGCTGCGCAGCCGGATCGCCGAGCCGCTGCGCGACGCCGCCTTCCGGCGCATCATGCTGGCCGCCGCCCTCCTGGGCGCGGCCACCATCGGCGACTCGTTCGTCTACCTGCTGCTCCAGCGGCAACTGGACTTCGCGGTGCGCTGGTTCCCGCTGCTGCCGCTCGGCACCGCCGCGGTCTACCTGCTGCTCGCGGTGCCCGCCGGGTGGCTCGGTGACCGCATCGGACGCCGGGTGCCGTTCCTCCTCGGCCACGCGGCACTGCTCGCCGCCTACCTGCTGCTGCTCACCGTCGGCGACGGCACTGTGCTGCTGGCCGGTGTGCTGGTGCTGGTCGGTGTGTTCTACGCGGCCACCGACGGCGTGCTGATGGCTCTGGCAGGGCCGGTCCTTCCGGTGGCGCGCCAGGCGAGCGGCATGGCCCTGCTGCAAACGGGCCAGGCGCTGTGCAGGCTGCTCGCTGCGGCCGGGTTCGGTGCCGTCTGGACACTGTGGGGCAGCCGGGCGGCGCTGGTCGCCGCCGCCTTCGTCCTCGCGGCCGCCCTGGCGGGCGCCGCCGCACTGCTCCCCCGTACGGAAAGGCGGTCCTCGTGGTCGTGACGGATACGGCAGACCTCCCGGAGACGGAGGACGCAACGGGCACGGCCCGCCGAAGCCACCCCGCCGGGTTCTCGATGCGCGCTCGCATCATCGCCATCGCGGTGGCCACGGCCGTCCTCACCACGGTCGCCGTGGTCTACACGGTGTCGGCGGCCCGGCGCGCTGACTCCGCCGACACACCCTCGGCGTTCGGCCTGGACCGCGGGCAGTTGTACTTCCGCAGTACGCGGGACGGGGAGGGAGCGGGGCGGATCGCGCGCGTGGCCGCCCCTGCCGCGGGTCCCGGCGCCGCCGCTGCGGCGTTGACAGCGGACGCGTCCCCGGCCCCGGACCGCCGCACCACCGGCGGCCCCGCCTGCGAACGTTTCTACGCGGCCGGCGGCACCGCCCTGTGCCTCCAGCGCCGCCCCGGCATCCCCCCGGCCTCGTACGCCGTCGTACTGGACGAACGGCTGCGGGAGAAGCGCCGTATCGCCCTGACCGGCATCCCCAACCGGGCGCGGGTCTCCGCCTCGGGCCGGATGCTGTCCTGGACGATGTTCGCCACCGGCGACTCCTACGCCACCACGTCCTTCTCCACCCGTACGTCCATCCTCGACACCCGCACCGGCTACCTGATCAAGAACATGGAGGACATCCCGCTCACTCTCGACGGCCGCCGCTACCACTCCCCCGACGTCAATTACTGGGGCGTCACCTTCGCCCGCGACGACAACCGCTTCTACGCCACGGTCTCCACCAAGGGCCGCACCCACCTCGTCGAGGGCGACATGCGCCGCTGGGAGGCCCGCACCCTGCGCGAGAACCTGGAGTGCCCGTCGCTCTCGCCCGACAACACCCGCCTCGCCTTCAAGAAGCGGGTACGGGAGGCGGCCCGCGACCCCTGGCGGCTGTACGTGCTCGACCTCCGCACCATGCGCGAACATCCGCTCGCGGAACAGCGCAGCGTGGACGACCAGGCGGCCTGGCTGGACGACCACACGCTCGGCTACGCGCTGCCGGGCAGCGGCGGCAAGGGCAGCGACATCTGGACCGTCCCGGCGGACGGCACGGGCGCCCCGGCGCTACGGGTGGCCGGGGCCTCGTCGCCGGCGCTGGTGCGCTGACCGGGGCGGGGGCCTGGGCCGGGGCTCCGGCCCAGGCCGAGACGCTGGCCGAGGCCGAGACCGGGCGCTGCTCCGCCGGGCGGCTAACCCGCCGTCCGGGGACCCTCGCCGACGCACAGGCGAGGCGCGCTCCCGGCCGCGTCCACCGGCCCGTCGAGCCGGTCCGCCAGCCCCTGCGCCCAGCGGGTGAGGCCGGACACGTCGATGTCGTACGGAACGGTGTCCGCGTACGGGCCGATGGCACCGGCGCCCCGGAGCAGCAGCGCCGCGCCGCCCTTGGCGTTGCCCCGGGCGGCGTGGGTCAGGCCGACGGCCAGCTGGGCGAGACCGCGCCACAGCTGCCGCTCCGCCTCGGGGGACATCTTCCAGGCGTCCTCCAGCACCTCGTGGGCGTGGAAGGGCAGTCCGCGGTCCAGGAGGTCCTGTGCCTCGGTGAGGGCCTCGCGGGGACTGCGTTCGACACCCTCGGGCTGGCGTGCCACGCCCGGCGCGCCGTACGGCAGCGGGCGCCCGAGACCGTCCCGCGGCCGGGCGTTACGGGCCCGGCCCTCGGGGTCCCGGTCCCGGACACCGGCCGGGTCCGCGCCCGGGGCTTCGGGCAGGCCGGTGTCCAGTCCTCGGTTCGGGTCGCGGGCAGCCATGGTCCGTCCTTCCGGTTGCGGCGGGGCCGCCACGGGAGCGTCGGCGGCCCCGGCACCGGCTCCGGACCTGCCTACGGTTCCAGCTCCGGCTCCGCAGTGTTCGCAGCCGGGCTCCGCCGGTCGGTCCGTGATCCGGCCGCACTCCCGGCACACCCGGTCCAGCCAGCAGGCCGGGTCGCCGCCCTCGTCGTGTCGTGTCACGTTCACGGTTTCGATTGTGCAGGGTGTGACCGGGCCCTGTTCTCCCGAGACTGCCGCGAAGTGATGCGGGCCGTAGCCGGAACCGACAGGAGGCGTCCCCGCGGACCGGTCCGCGCCGGGCGGGACCGTCGGCAAAGCGCAGGGAGTTTCCAAGGATCGACCGGCTGGAGAAGTGTGGCCTGGTCCGCCGTATGCCCCACCCCACCGACCGCCGCGTGAAAGTCATCAGCTCACCCCCGGGGGCTGCGCGCTGCGTGATCGCGTCATCCTGCACACCACCTGGTCAAGGCCGGGCACAGCGTCGTCCTTGTCGGCCGGGACGCGAAGCGCACCCGGGACGCCGCTGAAAGCCTGCACGGCCTGGGCTCTTCGGAGCGGGAAGCAGGCCCGCCGAGGACGTTCACCGCCGATCTGGATCAGTGGTCACAGGTACGGGCCCTGGCCGCGGAACTCGCTGCCGACAGCCGCCCGGTGGACATCCTCATCAACAACGCGGGGGCGGCCTTCCCCCGGTACGAGCAGACAGCGGACGGCACAGCAACGCCGGCGGGCCGATGCGGTTGAGCGCTCCGCTGTTCCGGCCGATCGCCATCACCCCGGACGAAGGGGTGCAGACCCCTGTCCGGCTCGCCACCGCCTCGTCCGCACCCCAGCCCAGCGGCGGCTTCTTCAGCGAGTCCCAGTCGGACACCCCTTTGCGCCTGGCTCTGGGCCGGCCGCGAGATGGCCGGAACACGACGGTGCCCAGCACCCGTACGTCCCTGGGGATCAGCCGTTCAGGAACCGTCCCCGGGCGTGCGCCGGCCGCGTACGTACATCCGCCAGCCGTACACCGCTCCCACCGCGAGGGCCACCGAGAAACCGCCGGCGACCGCCCACGCCGTGGTGTCCGACCACCGTCCGGGCTCCCGGGAGACCTGTGCGGCGACCGGCCGCGCCGAGGCGGAGCGGTGTCCGGACCCGCTCCGCGCTCCGTCGGCCGTCGGGGCTGCCCGGCCGCCCGGCGCGGCGGCGGCCTGGAGCGAGCCCACCGGGCGCGCCTTGCCCACGGCGCTGAAGCCCCAGTCCAGCAGTGCCGCCGCCTCGTTGTACACGGCGTTGGACGCGCCGGACTGCGGGTTCAGCACCGTCACCAGGAGCGTGCGACCGCCCCGTTCGGCCGCTGCGATCAAGGTGTTGCCGGCGTTGCTGGTGTAGCCGTTCTTGACGCCGACGATGCCGGGGTAGCGCCGCGTCCCGTTCGCGCCGGACAGCATCCGGTTGGTGTTCTGGATCTCGAACGAGGGACTGCCCCTGCTGGGGAACCGGGCTGTCGTCGTGCCGCAGTACCTGGCGAAGTCCGCGTGGGCGAGGCCCGCGCGGCCGAACACGCTCAGGTCGTACGCCGAGGAGACCTGCCCCGGGCTGTCGTACCCGTCCGGGGACTTCACCGTGGTGTCCTTGGCGCCCAGCTGCCGCGCCCGGGCCTGCATCTCCCTGGCCGTGGCCGCCCAGCCGCCGTTCATCGCGGCAAGCACCCGTACCGCGTCGTTGCCGGAGCGCAGGAAGACACCGCGCCACAGATCGGCGACCTGATAGCTGCGGCCCTCCTTGATGCCGACGAGGCTGCTGCCCGGGCCGATGCCCGCCAGCTCCTGCGGGGTGACCTTGTGCACGGCCCCCGCGCGGAACTTCGGCAGCACGGTGACCGCGAACAGGGTCTTGAGGGTGCTGGCCGGCGCGAGCCGCTGGTGCGCGTTGCGGGCCGCCAGCACATCGCCCGTACGGACGTCGGTCACCGTCCAGGCCCGGGCCGACACGCCGTCCGGCAGCGCGGGGGCCCCGGCCCCCAGCACTTCGCGTCCCGTACGGTCGCCCAGCTGGTCCGCCGCCCGCCCCTCGGCCGCCCCCGCCCCCGGTTCCACGGCCCGCCGGCCCGCCGTCACCTGCCCGGCGTGGGCCGCCCCCGGTATGGAGGTGAGCGTCAGCCCGGTGGCGGCGATGACGGCCAGCACACCGGCTTTCCGGGACAAAAGCGCGTGAAGTGCCATGCCTTCACGCTAGGAAGCGCGCACGCGGACCGCAGACGGGCCTACGCCAGACGGCCGAAGCGCCGGAAAGCGGAACGGATGCGGGCGGGATGCGGGGGTTCGACGCACATCTCGCACAGCAGAGGCCAAAGGCTCACGGGCGGCCACGACGGGGCCGGGGGCCGCCGACCAGGCCCGCGGCGCGACGCTCGGGCCGCACCGGCCCCGTACGCACGAGGACCCGCCCGGTGCGACGGGGGATGCACACCGGGCGGGCCTCACGACCTTTCTACCGCATGAAGGAACGGTTATGCCTCAAAAACTTGTTCGCCCCGCGATTACCAGGCGACGGGGAGCGAGATCAAGCCACGTGCGCGCAGCGTCCGCCGGTGACGCAGCGCGGACCGCGGAACATCGAGCCGCAGCCCGGGAAAACGGCTGATGAGAGCGGCCAGCGCGGTCTCCGTCTCCAACCGTGCCAGGGCCGCGCCGAGGCAGTAGTGAATGCCGTGCCCGAACGTGAGGTGGCCCCCGGCATCGCGGCCCGGATCCAGCACGCCGGCATCGGCGAAACGGTGCGGGTCCCGATTGGCCGAGGCAAGGGAGAGCAGCACAGTCTCGCCCGCGGGCACCCGTACGCCGCCGAACTCCACGTCCTCCACGGGGAACCGGCGGATGGCCAGTGCGACCGGCCCGTCGTAGCGTGCGAACTCCTCCACCGCCCCGGAGAGTTCGGCCGGATTCGCACGCAACGCCGTGAGGCGGTCGGGGTGGTCCAGCAGGGCGAGTACGGAATTGCCTATGAGATGGACGGTGTTCTCGTAGCCGGCGAAGAGCAGGAGGAAGGCCAGCGAGGTCAACTCGTCCTCGGTGAGCCGGTCCCCGGCGGCGTCCGGCCCCGCACCGCCGTCCGTACCACCGCCCTCCGTACCGCCGTCCCTGACCATGATCAGATCGGACAGCAGATCGTCCCCCGGCGCGGTCCGCTTCGCCGCGATCAGGCCGGTGTAATAGCGCATCATCGCCCCGACCGCCTTCTTCATCTGCTCGGGCCGGGCGGGGTCAGGCGTGATGAGCGCGTCCGTCCAGCTCCGGAAGTCCGGGCGGTCCGCCTCCGGTACGCCCAGCAGGTCGCAGATGACGACGATGGGCAGCGGACCGGCGTAACTCTCCATCAGGTCGGTACGGCCCGCGTCCGCCACCGCGTCCAGCAAGCCGTCCGCGAGCCGCCGCACGGGATCCCGCAGCTTCTCGACCCGGGCGGGGGTGAACGCCTTCGCCACCAGGCGGCGCACCCGTGTGTGGTCCGGCGGGTCCATGTTGAGCAGGTTGGCGTCCAGCGCGGGCGGCAGTGAGAAGCCCCGGTAACCACCCTGAGCGTGGCGCTTGTCCAGCGAGAGCCGGGGATCGGCCAGGCCCCGGCGCACATCCTCGTACCGGGTCACCAGCCACGCGGGCTGCCCGTCGGGGCCGGCGATGCGGTGTACGGGCCCGGCCTTCCGCAGCGCGTCGTAGCCGGTGTACGGGTCGTCCAGAAGGTACGTCACATCGATGAGGTCGTCGGGGCCGGTCTCGGCGGTGTTCTGCATGGTCCACGACTCTAGGGGGTGGCCGCCGGGACGGTCGGCGCCCGGCGGCGCCACCGGCTTCAGTGTTGCTGCATGGCGCTGCGCTGCCGCAGTTCGGTGAGCACCGTGTCGGTCAGCGGTGAATGATAGACGTCCGCGACCCGCGCCAAGTGCTCGTACTCCGCCGCCAGTTCGGCGACCCTGCTCGGCCCGCACGTACCGAACCGGCCCTCCGGCAGCTGCTCCCGCGCCCCGGCCGCCCAGTGCGGCGGGCGCGCCCCGGGCCGTTCGTCGGCCGTCACCACCACGCTGTCGGCCCCGAGGACGGGCACCAGCCCGATCGCCCGGTTCTCCAGCCCCCGGCGCAGCGCGGCGGCCTCCGCGACGGCAGCCAGCTGCCGTTCGTCCGCCACGACCGCACGCCCGCGCTCGCGCGCGATGTCGATCGTGTCCGACTCCACGTACCGCCGGATGCCGCGCTGGACGTCCCGGATCTCCGCCATCTGCTGGTCGGCGCGCCACTGCAGGCCGGTCAGCGGCCACCGGCCGGACCAGGCGGCATGCCGCTCGGTCACCTCGGAGGCCTGCGCCGCGACGTCCTTCCACAGCGGGTGCAGCCGGCGCAGCCGGCGCCAGGCGCACGCCCGGGTGGCCGCGGCGGGCAGCGCGAGCCCGGCCAGCACCAGGACCGCGGCGACCGAAGCGCACAGCGGCGCCACCCCGTTGGAGAGCCACAGCGCCTCGTGCCCGGCCCACGACAGCGCGAAGCCGGCCAGCTTGCAGGCGCAGTACACCAGGCCGAGCCAGCAGCCCGCTGCCAGCACCCGCAGCCCGCCGGCGAGCCAGGACGGGCCGAGCCGGCGGGCGTAGCGCGGGCAGAGGGTGCCCAGGCCCGCGAGGCTCGTGCCGAAAATGGCCAGATACAGCACCAGGAACGCCATCACTCCCGGCGATCCGGCGTACGCCGTACTGAAGTCGCGGGGGTGTTCGACGTCGTCGGGCCGCCCGAAGACGAAGCAGGCCACCGCCGCCACCCAGGCCGCGGCCACGACCGTCACGGCCGTACGGGACCGCTGCCGGGCCCGCGCCCGGCCTTCCGCGCCCGTGCCGCCGTTCCAGCGCAGCAGCAGGACGAACGCGCCGGCCGCGAACACCACGACCGAGGAGTAGACGCACACCATCGCCAGGTTCGGCACGCCGGTCAGCCGGTCGAACCCCTGGTAGACGCTGGGCGCGGAGAAGACGAACACCGTCGCCACGCCCACGCTCATCACACAGGTCAGCCCCAGGTCCGCGTTGCCGCGGTCGTGAAGCCAGGCACGGATCTTGAAGGCGACGACCGTCCAGGCCACCGCGCCGAAACACAGATACAGCACGTCAAACACTCGATCCCCCGTCCGAGTCACCCGTACCGGCACCATCCACGGCGCCGCCCTCCCCGCCGAATCCGTCCTTCCCGCCGGCGCCGCCCTCCCTGCCGACTCCGCCACTGTCGCGGCCCGTGCTGCCGTCCCACTCGGCGCGCCGGTGCCGCAGCGCGGGTGCCAGAGCGGCGGCGAGGGCGGCGTCCTGCCCCGTCAGCTCTGGTTCACGGTCCACCGCCGATGGCACGACCCGCTCCATGAGCAGCGCGCCCAGCACCTCCGCCGCCCGGCGGCCGGGCCCGTAGCGGCCCGGCGTGTCGCACTCAGACGCTTCGGCCGTCCCGTGGTCCAGCAGCAGACGGCCCAGTTCGTGCAGCACGATGTGTGTTTGGTGCCAGGGTGTGGTCCGGAGTTCGCAGAAGATCCAGTACCCGTCGGCGGCACGGGTCGTCAGCCCGGAGGCCGCGCCGCCCAGCCGCACCGGGGCCACTCGCACGGAACACCCCAGACGCGCCGCGACGGCATCGCACACGTCCGCCAGACCTGTCGGAGTGGGCAGGCCCAGCTCCCTGACCAGCCGCTCACACCGATACCGTCCACGCCGGGCCCGCGCGCCCGCGCGCAGCCGCCCCCACCGCTTCGCGCGCACACTCCGCGCCCCGTTTCCGGTCCGCGCGCCCCCCATCAGCATCCGCCCCCCGGCTGTGCTCCCCCGGATCCCGGCCGCCCGCGCCCCGCACGCAGTTGTCACCGCCGAAACCGCAGCCCGCATCGTGTCACGCGCGCGATATCGCGCACCAGTGCACTTACGGACAGTGAAAAACCGGGAAACGGCGACCCGCCGCCAAGGATTCCCAACCCGACCGTCCCCCGAACCGCGGCCACACCCCGGCCCGTTCGGCCGGCTCCGCACCCCGCCCCGGCCGCCGGCCCCGTACGGAAACGCCACGAAGGCCGCCCCCGCATCCCTGCGAGAACGGCCTACGACCTGCGAAAACGCTGGTCGGGACGACAGGATTTGAACCTGCGACCCCTTGACCCCCAGTCAAGTGCGCTACCAAGCTGCGCCACGTCCCGATGCCCGGCCGGTGCGGGTTTCTCCCCCGGCTGGCCGCGCATGAGAACAATACCGCATGTCAGGGGGTGTCCACCGCCAGGTTCCGGGTGGCGGCACGGCCCCGGCCGCCGCGGACCGGCCCGCAGGGGCGTGCGGGGTGATGAGTACGCGTACTCATGCGCCCCCGGCGAGGTGGCGGGACGCTACGCGCATGACCACTCCTTCGATACAGCGGCCGACGACCACCGCCTTCTTCGTGCAGTCCGCGATCTCGTTCGGGCTCTCCCTCGTCGCTCTGATGGTCGGGATCGCCAAGCTGCCCGTGGGCGCCTGGGAGCGGGGGTTTCTCGGGCTCGGTCTGGTCTTCGTGGTCTCGTCGGCGTTCACGCTGGCCAAGTGCGTACGGGACCGGCAGGAGGTCGAGGAGGTCACCAACCGGGTGGACAAGGCCAGGATCGACAAGCTCCTGATCGAGCAGGACGTCTTCAAGCCGGGTCAGGTCTGACGGCCGGCGTGCGGACGCCGACGGTTTCGGGGCGGTCGCCCATGAGGTAACGGGCGCCCGCCCCCTTCACGGCCGCGGCGTCGTCCGGGTTGTACAGGCCGCACTTGCGCATGCTCAGGCAGCCGCACCCGATGCAGCTGGTCAACTGGCCGCGCAGTTTCTGGAGTTCGGCGATCTGCTGGTCGATGCGGCGGGTCCAGGTGCGGGCGACCTTGTTCCACTCGGTGGCGTTGGGGGCGCGGTCCTGCGGCAGCCTGGCCAGGGCCGCGCTGGTCTCCTCCAGGGAGAGACCGACCGTTTGGGCGGCCCGGATGAAGGCGATCCGGCGCAGGGTGGCACGGGCGAAGCGACGCTGGCCGCCGCCGGTGCGTTCGGAGTGGATCAGGCCCAGGCCCTCGTAGTAGCGCAGCGCGGAGGCGGCCAGTCCGCTGCGCCCGGCGAATTCCCCGATCGGGAGGCGGTCGTGGGATGAGGTCATGCCCGTCAGACTAGCGCTTGACTTCAAGTGGACTTGAAGTTGCAGGCTCTCTTCCATGACGAACGCGACCACGAACGGACCCGCTTCACCCGACGCGGACTTCGCCGAACTCCCGCGCCTGATGAGCCTGATGACCGGGGACGAGAAGCACGGCCCGGCCGCCACCTCCACCCTCGACGCCTTGTGGGTGCTCTACGACCGGGTGCTGCGGGTCTCCCCCGCCACCGCCGAGGCCCCGGACCGGGACCGCTTCCTGCTCTCCAAGGGGCACGGCCCGATGGCCTATTACGCGGTGCTCGCCGCCAAGGGCTTCTTCCCCACCGCGTGGCTGCCGGGCTTCGGCTCGTACGACTCGCCGCTCGGCCACCACCCGGACCGGCTGCTGGTGCCGGGCGCGGAGATCGGCAGCGGTTCGCTGGGGCACGGGCTGCCACTGGCCGTGGGAACGGCGCTGGGCCTGCATGCCCAGGGCCTCACCGACCCGGCGGTGTGGGTGCTGATCGGCGACGCCGAGCTGGACGAGGGCAGCAACCACGAGGCCATCGCGTACGCGGGTGCCGCGGGCCTGTCCCGGCTGCACACGCTGGTCGTCGACAACTCCTCGTCGTCCCACGGCTGGCGCGGCGGGATCGCCTCGCGGTTCGAGGCCGCCGGCTGGTCGGCGGTGACCGTGGACGGGCGCGACCACGAAGCGCTGTACGCGGCGTTCACCGCGCCGCACCCGGACCGGCCGCACGCGGTGATCGCCCGGGTGGAGGCCAAGGAGCACGCGGGCGAGCCGGAGACGGAGCCAGAGGCGGAGGCGGCCTGAGGCGGGCCCCCGACCCCAGCCCCGGCTCCGTACCCGTACCCGCACGCCCCCGCATCGCCCCGCCCCGCATCACCCGCCCCCACCGACTTCACAAAGGATCACTCTGATGGACACCATGCGCGAACGTTTCGCCTCGGTCACCACCCAGCTGCTGGACGAAGACCCGCGACTGGCGGTCGTCCTCGCCGACATCGGCGTGGACGGCTTCCGGTCCGCACGGAAACGCCACCCCCGGAGGGTGGTGAACGTCGGTATCAGAGAGCAGTTGCTCGTCGGGGTGGGCGGCGGCCTGGCCCTGTCCGGGCTGCGGCCCGTCATGCACACCTTTGCCAGCTTTCTGGTGGAACGCCCCTTCGAGCAGGTGAAGCTGGACTTCGGGCACCAGGACGTGGGCGGCGTGCTGGTGAGCGCCGGCGGTTCGTACGACTGGCCGGCCGGTGGCTTCACCCACATGGCTCCGGGGGACATCGCCCTGCTCGACAGCCTGGAGGGCTGGACGATGCACGTCCCCGGCCACCCGGACGAGGCCGAGACGCTGCTGCGGCACGCCGCCGCGGCCGGTGACGACAAGGTCTATGTGCGGCTGTCCGTCCAGGGCAACGAAGCGCCGCGGGCGGTCGACGGAGCGCGCTTCCTCACGGTGCGCGAGGGGCGCGGCGGTGTCGTGCTCGCGGTCGGGCCGATGCTGGACAACGTCCTGGCCGCGACCGAGGGCCTGGACGTGACCGTGCTGTACGCGACGACCGTCCGGCCCTTCGACGCCGCGGCGCTGCGTACCGCGGTGGCCGGGTCGACGGCGGCGGACGTGGTGATCGTGGAGCCGTACCACGAGGGCACCTCGACCCGGCACGCGAACGACGCTCTGGCGCACGTGCCGCACCGCGTGCTCGGGCTCGGCGTCGGGCGCCGGGAGCTGCGCCGTTACGGGCAGCTCGACGAGCACGTGGCGGGCCAGGGCCTGGACGCGCGCTCGCTGCGCGAGCGGATCACCGGTTTCCTCAGCCGGTGAGGCCGGTCGTCCATGCGGCGCCTGGCGCCCACGCCCGCTATACCCGCTCGTCCAGCCACATCAACAGATCCCGCTGGACCTCGTCGCGGTTGGTCTCGTTCAGGATCTCGTGGCGGGCCCCGGGGTAGGCCCGCCAGGTCAGGTCCCGCAGGCCCAGGTAGCGGAAGTCCTCCAGGAGTTCGGCGACCTGCGTCAGCCGCTGGTTGCACGGGTCCTGGTCGCCGACGGCGAGGTGGACGGGCAGCCCGAGCGGTACGCGGGCGAGGTTGCGCGGGTCGTTGAGCTTGCGGACCGCGCGTACCCAGTCCAGGGCCAGCCCGGCGCTGAAGGGGAAGCCGCATGCCTCGTCGGCCACGTAGCGGTCCACCTCGGCGGTGTCGCGGGAGAGCCATTCGAAACCGGTGCGGGGCTCGTACGGGTCGTTGAAGGAGCTGAAGAGGTGCGGTACGAAGCCGGAGCGGGCCGCCCGGCCGCTCTCGGCGATCTCCGCCTCCAGGGTGGCGACGCTGGTCTCGATCTCGGCTCCGGGCAGGCTGCGGAAGGTGCCGCTGAGGATCAGGCCGGCCAGGTCGGCACCGTACTCCTGAGCGTAGTCGCGGGCCAGCATCGCGCCCATGCTGTGGCCGAGGAGGAACAGCGGCAGGCCGGGGTGGCCGGCGCCGGCCCGGTCTCCGATGTGCTTGAGGTCGCTGACGATGGCGCGCCAGGCGTCGTCACCCACGACGCCCAGGCCGCCGGTGGAGGCAGCCGTCGCGCCGTGGCCCCGGTGGTCGGAGGCGATCACCGCGTAGCCGTGGCCGGTCAGGAAGCGTGCGAACCGGTCGTAGCGCCGGGCGTGCTCCGCCGCGCCGTGCGCGATCTGGACCAGCGCTCGCGGCGGTCCGGATTCCGGCAGCCAGGTGTACGTGGCGATGCGGGCACCGTCCGGAGCCTGGTGGAAGTCCTGCTGTACGGCCTGCATGGCGCGCTCTCCTGACTGCCGGAACGTAGGGGGTGCGGGGTGGAGGTGGCAGGTGGGCGGGCCGCCCGCTGCGGGCCTCCGCCGCGGATCTTCGGCCCCACTCTCTCCCCGGAACCCGCCACCGGCCAAGAGGCTCTTCCGGCTGTTGCCGGGACGCGCCTTCCGCGAGGTGTTGACCTCGGACCAGCAGCGCGTGACACGATCAGTCGGCTCGCCGCAGGCCACCGACCCACGCAACCCCCCACTGCTGGAGGACCGTTGGACACCACGGACAGATCTGACAACGCTTCCCGGACCGCGCGCCTTCCGCGGCCCTTCTCCCGGCGCAGTTTCCTGCAGGGCACGGCGTCCGCCGCGGCGGTCACGGGCCTGGCCGGGCTGCCGGGACCGCTCGCCGCCACCGCGCACGCCGCCGGTACCGCCCGGTTGCCCACCCTCTCGTTCACCGCCGCCACGAACGGCGCCGGTACCCTCTCCCCCGCCGGCGACCGGCTGATCGCCGAGGTCCAGAACGTCCTGTGGTCCCTGCCGCGCGACGGCGGCGAGGCCCGCGCGCTGACGCCGCCGGACCTGGAACCCACCCGGCCGGTCTTCTCCCCCGACGGCAGCCGGCTCGCCGTCTGCGCCTACCGCGGCGGCGGCTTCCACCTCTGGACGCTGCGCCCCGACGGCTCGGACCTGCGGCAGCTGACCGACGGGCCGTGGGACGACCGCGGCCCGGCCTGGTCGCCGGACGGCACCCGGATCGCCTTCGCGTCCGAGCGGGGCGGTGATCCGGTGGCGGGCAGTCCGTACCGGATCTGGGTGCTGGACGTACGGACGCGGAAGCTGACCCGCGTCACCGGGCGGGACGGGCAGCAGGGCCCCCACCAGGACGGCGCGTGGGAGGACTTCGACCCCACCTGGTCGCCGGACGGTGAACGGCTGTGGTTCGTGCGCGGCGCGGTGTCCGATACGGCCCTGGACAGCCGTACCATCGCGTCCGTACGGGCCGACGGCGGCGGCGAGGTCGCCACCGAGCACACGGCCGTCGCCGGCACCCAGGCCATGGTTCCGGCCTTGGCGCCCGCCGCGAAGGGCGGTGCAGTCCGGCTCGCCTATCTGCGGACCACCGAGCGCCCCGGCGCGACGTGCGCCCTCGTGGTGGACGGCGCGGAGATCCCGGTGGACGGTGACGTGGAGCCCGTACCGCCGCGCTGGATCTCGCGCGAGGAGCTGCTGCTGACCGTCGGCGGACAGTTCACGGTGCTGCGGCCCGCCGCGCCGAACTCCGCGGAAACCATTCCCTTCAACGCCGACCTGCCGGTACGGCGGCCCCGCTACGAGGTCAAGGACTACGGTTTCGAGCGCACCGGCGTCCGGCCGGTACGCGGCGTGCACCTGCCCGCGCTCTCCCCCGACGGGCGCCAGGTGGCCTTCGCCGCCCTCAACTCGCTGTGGCTGGTGTCCGCTTCGGGCGGCAGGCCGCGGCGGCTCGTCCGGGCGGACGCCACCCGGTACGTCCTCGGGCCGAGCTGGGCCCGCGACGGCCGCTCCCTGCTGTACGCCGACGACCGGGACGGACTGTTCGCGGTCCGCCGGCACGACCTGGCGACCGGCGAGGAGACGGTGCTGGTGGGCGGGGGCCGGGTGCAGCCCGCCCTGTCGCCGGACGGCGGGCGGCTCGCCACCATCGACATGTCGGGAAATCTCGTCGTACGGAATCTGGCCGACGGCAAGGAGACAGTGACCGCCCCCCTGGGCGGCGGCGGGGTCCCGGGCCGGCCCAGCTGGTCCCCGGACGGCCGCTACGTCGTCTTCTGCGACCGCAACCGCCTCAACCGGCGCTTCCGCGAGGGCTACAACCTCATCCGGATCGTCGACACCCGCACCGGAAAGGACCGGCTGCACGCCCCGGACCCCGGGCACACACTGCGGTCGATCGCCGACCGTTACGACTCGGGCCCCGTCTGGTCGCCGGACGGCCGCTGGATGGCGCTGATCGCCGAATCCGCGCTGTGGGTGGTCCCCGTACGCCCGGACGGCACCCCCGACGGCGCCCCGCGCCGGCTGACCGACGAGAGCGCCGACCACCCGTCCTGGTCCGGCGACTCCCGCACCCTGCTGTACCTGTCGGCCGGCCGGCTGCGGCTGACCGGTGTGGACGGCGGCTCCGCCCGTACGGTCAGGGTGGACCTGGACCACCGTGGATCGCGCGCCCGGGACGCGGTCGTGCATGCGGGCCGGTTCTGGGACGGCACCGGCGAGGAGGTGCGCGAGGACGTCGACGTGGTGGTGCGGGACGGCCGGATCACCGGCGTCGAGCCGCACGGCCGGGCGGCCGGCCGGCGTGCCGCCCGCCGCGTCGACGCGTCCGGGCGCACCGTGATCCCCGGCCTGTGGGACTCGCACACCCACCCCTGGCAGACGACGTACGGAGGCCGGCAGACCGCGCTCCAGCTCGCCTACGGCATCACCACCGCGGTCTCCTTCGGCGGCTTCTCCTACGAGCAGGCCCGCATCCGGGAGGCCGTCGCCGCCGGCACGCTGGTCGGCCCCCGGCTGCTGTCCTGCGGCGAACTGCTGGACGGCAGCCGCGTCGCCTACAGCATGGGCCGCGCCCATGCCACGCGGGAGGGTTTGCGCCGGTCGCTGGAGCGCGGCGCGGCGCTGGACTGGGACTTCGTCAAGACGTACGTACGGGCCCCGGGCTGGATCATGGAGGAGGCCGCGCGCTTCGCGCACCAGCGGCTGGGGGTACGGTCCGGCAGCCATCTGCTGTCCCCCGGCGTGCAGCTCGGGCAAGACCTGACGACCCATCTGCAAGCCACTCAGCGACTGGAGTTCGGGCACGCCGTGTCCGCCTCCGGCCATGCCTACCAGGACGTGGAGGAGATCTACACCGACACGGACTTCCACCTCATCGCCACCCCCTTCACCGCCTCCGTGCTGCTGGGAGAGGACCCCGGTCTCGCCGACGACGACCGGGTCACGTCCCTCATGCCGCCGTGGGACGCCGCGCTGGCGCGGGAGAACGCGGGCCAGCGGCCCACCCCGGAGCAGCTCGGCGACATCGAGACCGAGGTCGGCGTCTACCGGCGGGTGCTGCGCGGCGGCGGTCTCGTCGCCCTGGGTACGGACCAGCCGCTGACACCGATCGGCCTGCATCTGCACCTGGCGCTGCGCGCACTGCACCGGTACGGGCTCACCGCGGCTCAGGCCCTGCGTACCGCCACCGCCCTGCCCGCCCGCGTCTTCGGCGCAGACCAGGACCTCGGCACGCTGGAGGAAGGCAAGCTGGCGGACCTGGTGATCGTGGACGGCGACCCGTTCACCGATTTCGACTCGCTGGTCCGTACGACGGCGACGCTGCGGGGCGGGCGGCTGTTCGAGACGCGGGAGCTGGTCGAGGCGTTCCCGTCGACGACCGACCGTGCGGTCAAGGCCGGGCCGGGTGAGGCGCACTGGCTGGAGGTCGGGCGGCAGCACCGGCGGGACTCATGCTGCGGGGCGGCCGACTGAGCGGCCGGGCCCGCGTGAAAGGGGGCGTGCGGGGCGGGACGGCGGCGCGCGGCGAACACCCACCGCGCCTCCCGCCGTCCTCCCGCGCGCCCTCACCCCTCCTTGGTCTGCCCCCGCTCGAAGTAGTCCACCAGCTCCGGGTCGAGGGGCGGCACCTCGCGCGGGGTGCCGCCGTCGCGGAGCGAGGCGGTGGCCCGGTCGCCCGCCGCCACCGCCATCCGGGCGGCGACCGGCGAGGTGTCGGTCCGCCCGCCGTGCCGGACGAACCGCAGGAACTCGTCCACGAGCAGCGGGTCGGCGCCGCCGTGCCCGGCTTCGTCGTCCGTCTCGCCGGACGGCAGCTCGTACACGGCATCGGCGTCGGCGCGGTACCCGGACTGGCGGGAGTTCCACACCCGTACCGAACCGCCCGGCCCGTCACCGAAGTTCTCCAGCCGGCCCGCGTCGCCGATGACGGTGTAGTTGCGCCAGTAATCGGGGCTGAAGTGACACTGCTGGTAGGCGGCCAGCACCCCGTTGTCCAGGCGCATGTTGACCAGGGATACGTCCTCGACGTCGATCCGCGGGTTCAGGCCGCGCTGGCTGCCGGGAGGCCAGTGCGTGTCGTGCGCCAGCCAGTCCGCCGGCCGGGGCTCCCCCGCCGCCCGCCTCATCCCGGGGTCGCCGTACACGGTCAGGTCGCCCAGCGCCTGCACCTGCCGCGCGTAACCGTTCGCGAGCCAGTGCAGCGCGTCCAGGTCGTGCGCGCCCTTCTGGAGCAGCAGCCCGTTGGTGTGCCGCCGCTCGGCGTGCCAGTCCTTGAAGTAATAGTCGCCGCCGTGTCCGACGAAGTGCCGTACCCACACGGTTCTGACCCGGCCGATGTCGCCGCGCGTGATCAGTTCGCGCATCAGGCGGATGACGGGCATGTGGCGCATGTTGTGGCCGACGTACAGCCGCGTACCGGTCTCGTGGGCGGTGCGCAGTATGGCGTCACAGTCCTCGATGGTGGTGGCGAGCGGCTTCTCCACGAAGACGGACCGGCCGGCGCGCAGCGCCTGGCGCGCCAGGTCCGCGTGGGTGTGGTCGGGCGTCAGGAGCAGGAGCGCGTCGAGACCGGGGTGGTGCAGCAGTGCGCGGTGGTCGGCGAACGTCTCGGCGCCGGGGAGGCGTCGGGTGGCGTACGCCAACGCGTCCGGGTCGGGGTCGGCCACCGCGGCGACCCGGGAGCCGTACCCCGGCCGGTGGGCGGTGAGCGCGAGATCGCCGCGCAGTCCGAAGCCGATGACGCCCAGGCGCAGATCGTCGGTCATGAGGTGCCTCCAGAGGCTGACGGACTCCATGGTCGGCGGGGTGCGGGACCAAGGAACGGCGGGGCGGCGAGGGCAGTGGGCCACCGGCGTCGCGCCTCCCTTCGCCACCCCACGGGAACACCGCCGGACGTGTTGCACGCACCGTAAACCACAGGGGTGGTGAACGGGTTCCGCGCGCTCCCATTGCTCGCATAAATGCAGGGAGTTGATGTTTTATGCGCCGTGCAGCAGGTATGCCAACGGGTATTGCACGAGGTAAGCAACCCGTGACGGTCCGGAACGGCAGGGTCGGGGACCAGGGCGACCGGCGGCGTACGCCCGGAGCGCGCCGTCCGGCAGGCAAGCAGGGAGCAGCACAGCGCGGGGGCGTTCGACGGAGGAGGCTCGTCTTGCACCGCTACTTCACCAACCAGCGGCATGAAGCACTCCGGCGCCGGGTACGGGATTTCGCCGAGCGCGAGGTCCGGCCCCGGATAGCCGAGATGGAGGCAGCCCGTACCGTCTGCCATGATCTGTCGCGCCTGATCGCCCGCCAAGGGTGGATCGGCGCGACCGTCCACCGGGCCTACGGCGGGATGGGCGCCGGGCATCTGGCCAAGACCCTCATCATCGAGGAACTGTCGCGGGTGAGCGGCGCCATGGGCGCCATGGTGCAGGCGTCCCAGCTCGGCGCCGCGAAGATCATCCACTTCGGCAGCGAGGCACAGAAGAAGGCCTGGCTGCCGGCCATCGCCACCGGCGCGTGCCTGCCGACCATCGCCGTCACCGAGCCGCAGTCGGGCGGCCATGTGCTCGGCATGACGAGCCGTGCGGTCCGGGACGGCGGCGATTACGTCCTCACCGGCCGCAAGATCTACGTCGGCAACAGCCACGTCGGCGACCTGCACGGCGTCGTCGTCCGTACGGGCGAGGGCTCCAAGGGCCTGTCGGCGTTCCTGGTGGAGGCGGACCGGCCGGGTCTGCGGGTCGGCGAGCAGCGGCAGGCGATGGGGCTGCACGGCTTCAGCTTCGGCGAGCTGTTCTTCGACGACTGCCGCATACCGGCGGCCAATCTGCTCGGCCGGGAAGGCGACGGGCTGGCCGTCGCGTACTCCTCCAGCGTGCTGTACGGACGGCCGAACCTGACCGCGGTGTCGCTCGGCATCCACCAGGCCGTGCTGGACGAGACCTCGCGCTTCTGCGCTGAGCGGGAACGCTACGGCAAGCCGCTGGCGCACCTCGGCAACATCAAGATCAAGCTCGGGCGCATCCAGTCCCGGCTGCTGATCGCCCGGCTGGCCGCCTACCACGCCGTCCACCTGCTCGACCAGGGCCTGCCCTGCGACGCGGAGCTGATGAACGCCAAGCTGGTCAACGTCGAGACCGCGCTGGAGTCGGCGCGCGACGCGATGGACATCCACGCCGCGTGCGGGCTGTTCACGGACCGCCCGGTGGAGCGCTACCTGCGCGACGCCCACCACATCTTCGCCCCGGCCGGCACCTCCGACATCCAGCTGCTGCGCCTGGGCGAGCTGGCGCTGGGCACGGCCAAGGGCGAGTGGTCCAGCCGGCTGGCGAACCTGGTGCGCCGGGAGCCGTCGGATGCCGCGGACGACGACCGGGCCGTGGAGCCCGCCGTCGCCGGCCGGTGCGCCTCCGCCCGGCGGGAGCGGGCGGAGTTGCAGCCGACCGGTTAGAGCGGCGCGAGGTGGCGCGGGCCTTCTTCCCGGGGCCCGCGCCACCCGTCCTCCCGGAACCCGCGCCGACCGCCCCACAGCCCGTATCACCTGCCCCGGAGCCCCGGTGGCCCGTGCCGCCGTCAGCCCTCCCCGGTGCGCTGCCGCTCCATGCGGTGGATCTGCTCAACGAGTTCGGCCGCCATCGACTTGATCGTCTCCAGCCCCTCGCGCCCCCACGGGCGGCGTTCGAGGTCCACCACGCAGACCGTGCCGAGGGCCGTGCCCGTACGGTCGATGAGCGGTGCGCCCAGGTAGGAGCGGATGCCGATCTCGTCCACGACCGGGTTGCCCGCGAAGCGCGGGTAATCGCACACGTCCTCCAGGACGAGCGCCTTGCGGCGGACGATGACGTGCGGGCAGTAGCCGTGGTCGCGGGCCATCACCCGGCCGGGCTGGGCGCTCGGCGGCGCGGGGCCCAGTTCGACGGGCGCCTGCTCGCCGCCGGGCGTGTAGAGGCCGGCGAAGTACTGCCGGTGCTCGTCGATGAAGTTGACCATGGCGTACGGCGCCCGGGTCGTCCGGGCCAGCTTGCGCGCGAACTCGTCGAAGGCGGGCAGCGGCGCCTCGCCGATGCCCAGCGCGCGCAGCCGGGCGACGCGGGCCGGCGCCTCGTGATCCTCCGGGGTCAGCAGCAGATGGCGTGTGGGGTCGTAGGAGACGTACGACGCGCGCGGGGCGGGACGGGTCACGGGAACTCCCGGGTGGCGGCGAGGGCGGGGGTCAGCAGGTGCTGGACGAGTGAGACCAGGACGTGGGTGGAAGAGCTGCACTGGCGGGCGTCGCAGAGCACGACCGGGGTGCCGGGCGCGAGGTCTATGGCGGTGCGCACCTCGTCCGGGCCGTAGTGGTACGCGCCGTCGAACTCGTTGACCGCGACGACGAACGCGATGCCGCGCCGCTCGAAGAAGTCGACGGCGGCGAAGCACTGGTCCAGGCGGCGGGTGTCGGCCAGGATGACGGCGCCGAGCGCCCCGTTGGACAGCTCGTCCCACATGAACCAGAAGCGTTCCTGCCCGGGTGTGCCGAAGAGGTAGAGGATGTGCTCGCGGTCGAGGGTGATCCGGCCGAAGTCCATGGCGACGGTGGTGGTGTTCTTGTCCTCGACCCCGGCCAGGTCGTCGGTGCCCACGCTGACCTGGGTGAGCAGTTCCTCCGTACTGAGCGGCTCGATCTCGCTGACCGCGCCGACGAAGGTCGTCTTGCCGACGCCGAAGCCGCCGGCCACCAGGATCTTCAGCGCCAGCGGGAACGGGTCGGCGGCGAAGTCCGCCGCGGCCCGCGCGGGTGACGAGCCCGCCGCCGACGGGAGCCGGGCGTCGGCGGACAGGGCGTCAGAGCCGTGTGCGTAGTCCATGCAACACCGCCTCCAGCAGGGCTCGGTCGGTACGGTTCGGGGGGCCCGACCCGCAGGTGGACACCTGCACGGGCGCGCGTGCGGCGAGCGCCCCGCAGTCGACCAGGTCGGCCAGCAGGACCTTGGTGACCACGGCGGGCAGATGTATGTGCGCGGCGACCTCGGCGACCGACATCGGCCCGCCGCACAGCCCCAGCACCTGGGCGTAATCGGGACCCTGGCAGGTGACGGGCGGCTTGCCGGTGGCTATCACCATGGTCAGCAGGTCGAAGTGCGCGGTCGGGCGGGTACGGCCGTTGCTGACCGTGTACGGGCGGACCAGGCGGCCGGCCTCGTCGTCCAGCCAGGGGATCTCCCGGCCCGCTCTGCGGCGGCGCCGCGCCCCCATGGTCAGCGACCACCCGCCGGGGCCTGCTGCCGCACCGGCGTCGCCAGGTAGGGCCGTACGCTCTTGACCAGCATCCCCATCTCGTAGCCGAGGACGGCCACATCGGCCTCCCGGCCGGCCAGCACGGCCAGGCAGGCGCCCGAGCCAGCGGTGGAGACGAACAGGAAGGTGGTCTCCAGCTCGACGACGACCTGGAGCACGTCGTCGCCGTTGCCGAAGCGCACTCCGGCGCTGCGGGCCAGCGAGTACAGGCCGGAGGAGAGGGCTGCCAGGTGGTCGGCGCTGTCCGGGTCGAACCCGTGGGCGGCCTTGACCAGGCCGTCGGAGGACAGCAGCAGCGCGCTGGTCGCATGCGGTACGCGGTTCACGAGTCCGGTCAGCAGCCAGGACAGGTCGGTCTGCCGGCTTCCCTGCAGGTGCGCAGGTGCCTGCGCGTGCACGTCACTCACCATGGTCGCGGTCGTCTCCTCGGCGGGGTTCGGGCCTGTCGTGGCCGGCGTCGTCGCCAGCCCGGTAACTGTCGTAACCGTCGTGGTCGCCGGGACTGCCGTAGCTGTCGTCGGCGAGGCTGACGCCGCGCCGGAACGCGGCCATCAGGCCGGGGTCGTGCTCGGGTTCGGGACGCCCGTCGCGGCGCCCCGCGTTCGGCAGGATCGGCTCGCCGCGCAGCTGCGGCACCAGGTGCTCCTGCTTGCGGCGGCGCGGCAGGCTCGGCCGGGCGCCGTCGTCTGCCGCGCTGGGCGGGGCGGGCGGCAGCAGGACCGGGCCGGGGCCGGCGCCGGGCGTGGCGGGGTGCGGGCCGGTGTGCGGGCCGTCGCCGCCGTGGGTGCCGGGGGCCCGGTGGGTGCCGGCGGGCGGCGGGCCGCCGGCCGGTGCGGCGGGGGCGCGCACGGCGTGCGTGCCGGCGGGTGGCGTTTCGGCCGCGCTGGGCCACACTCCCTCGCCGTACGCGGTGTCCGGGTACGCGCCGGCGGCGGCCCCGGCGACCGGCGACCCGTGCGCGGCGCGTACGAGCCTGCGGCGCGGTCCGTGCGGCGTGGCGGGGTCCGCGGGGCCGGCGCCGTCATCGCCGTACCCGCTCCGGTGGCCGGACGCGGAGTCGGCGCCGGTCAGGGAACGCGGCTCGGCGACCGTCAGGGTGATCTCCCCGGCGTCCACGTACTGCTCACCCTCGTGCGGCTGCTCGGCCTCCGGGCCCAGCAGGCCCTTCGGCACCACGAGGACGGCCTGCACCCCGCCGTAGATGTTGCTCTGCAGGCGGACCGCGATGCCGTGCCGCCGGGCGAGCGAGGAGACCACGAAGAGCCCGATGCGCCCGTCGCTCAGCAGCTCGGCCACGTCGACGTGGTCGGGGTCGGCGAGCAGGCCGTTCATCCGGGTCTGCTCGGCCGGTGACATGCCCAGGCCGCGGTCCTCGACCTCGACGGCGAGGCCCGCCGTGACCAGTTGGGCGCGGAGCAGGACGTGGGTGTGCGGGGCGGAGTAGACGGAGGCGTTCTCGACGAGTTCGGCGAGCAGGTGGATGACGTCGGCGACGGCGTGGCCGCGCAGCGTGCCCTCGATGGGCGGCACCAGTTTGATCCGCGGGTACTGCTCGACCTCGGCGATGGAGGAGCGCAGCACCTCGGTCATGGTGACCGGGCGGCTCCACTGGCGACGGGAGATGGCGCCGCCGAGGACGGCGAGGTTCTCGGCGTGCCGGCGGATGCGGGTGGCGAGGTGGTCGACGTGGAAGAGCCCCTTGAGCAGGTCGGGGTCCTCGACCTGGTTCTCCAGTTCGTCCAGCAGCTCGATCTCGCGGTGCACCAGGGACTGCAGGCGCCGGGCGAGGTTCACGAACACCTCGACCTTCTGCTCGTTGCCGCTGGCGTTGCCGCGCGCGATGGCCACCGCGTCCACGACCGCCGCCTCGGCCGCCCGGCCGGCCGCCGCCACTTCGTGGGTGAGCAGGTCGAGGGTGTCGCCGGTCGGCGGTGCAGCCGGTTCGCCCGCCCGCTGCTGGAGCCATTCGCCCTGGCGGACGCGGTCCAGCAGGTCGTAGAGGTCGTGCTGGCTGCGGGCGCAGACCTCGCGCAGCCGGGCGTAGCGGGCCACGGCGGCGCGCGCCTCGTTGTTGGCCGCGGCGCCCGCGGCCGTCACGATGGCGCAGACCAGGCCGCAGGCACCGAGCAGTACGGCCCACTCGCGGCCGGTCAGTCCGGTGCCGCCGACCCGTACGACGAAGGCGGTGGCGGCCGAGCAGGTGGCGGCGACGAGGAGGCAGGGCACGGCGGCGAGGCGCACCAGGCGGGTCCGTATGGCCGAATCGGCGGCGGTCTCCGGGAAGGCGGCCCGGCCGTGCCGCCCGCCCTCCCGCTCCCGGCGCCGCGTGGCCGCCGACACGGGGTCCGCCCCCCGGGGACCATGGGGGCCCAGGGGACCCTGGGTCTCCTGGGGGGCAGGGGTCCCCTGGGGGAATGCAGCAGGCATCGGCGCTCTCCGGATCGGCCGTCGGCAGTTCGCGGAGCACGCACGCTAGTTGTTGCGGAGGTGGGGTACGGACGCACTTCGGTGTTTCGCCACCCCGCGCCACCTCCCCCCGAGGGGATCGCTCGCACGCGCGTGCGCTTCTATCCGAACTCGCGTTCAGCCGAGCGCAGTTGAGGAGCAGCGCGGCACAGCACGGCCGGGCGGCAGACAGCACCCCGGCCGGTCCGTCCGCTCAGGCCCGCTCCGCAGGGAGACTGCCCACTTTTCCGAGCACGGATGCGGATCGGACCGACAACCACACCACCGAAAAACGGAAGAGACGGCTCCGCGGACCGCGCGGCGCCGCGGACTCCGGCTTGACCTTCACGCCGACGTCAAGGTTGAGGGTGGCGCCATGGACACCTCGGACCACCCCACCGACCACCGGACGCATCACGGGCCCCCATGGGCGCTGACGGTGCTGACCTGGTGCGCGTTCACCCTCGGCACCGGCGAGATGATGATCGCCGGGCTGCTGCCGGACATCGCCGCCGACGCCGGCGTGTCACTGTCGACCGCCGGCCTTCTGGTCAGCGTCTTCGCCCTGACGGTCGTCGTGGGCGGCCCGGTGCTGGCCCTGGCCACCACCACCGCGCGGCGCAGGCGGCTGCCGGCCGTACTGCTGGCACTGTTCGTCCTCGGCAACGCCGTGTCGGCGCTGACCTCGTCCTTCACCGTCATCGCCACCGGCCGTGTCCTGTCGGCGCTCGCCCACTCCGCCCTGATGCCGCTGTTCTTCGGCCTGGCCGCCGACGCGGTGCCGGAGCACCGGCGCGGGGCGGCCGTCGCCCGGGTCTCCCTCGGGCTCGGCCTCGCGATGATTGCGGGCCTCCCGATCGGTACGGCGATCGGCCAGTGGCTCTCCTGGCAGGCCACCTTCGCCGCGGTGGCCCTGCTCGCCGCCGTCGCGGCCGGGCCACTGCTGGCGCTGGCCCGCACACCGCACCCCCCTGCCGCGGCCGGACCGGGCAGCGACCTCGCAGGCGAACTCCGGGTGCTCACGGAACGCCGGGTGCAGACCGTCATCACCGTGACCGCGCTCAGCGCCGCCGCGGCCTTCACCGCGTACACCTTCATCACTCCGCTGCTCACCGGCACCGCCGGGTTCAGCGCGTCCGCCGTCACCGTCCTCCTGCTGCTCTTCGGCCTCGGCGGGACGGCCGGCAACCTGGCCGGCGGGAAGCTGGCGGACCGTTCGGTGACGGCGGCGGTCTGCATCGGGGTGGCCGCCCTCGCGGCGGCCCTGCTGCTCCTGGGACTGACGAGCACCAGGCCGCTCACCGTGATCTTCCTCTTCCTGTTCGGCGCCGCCTATTACGCCGTCATCCCCGCCGTGAACACCCGGATGCTGGACGTGGCCTCGCGGCGGGCCAGAACCCTGGCACTCACCATGCAGAGTTCGGCGTTCAACCTGGGCATCGCCGGGGGCGGCTGGCTGGGCGGCCGCGTGCTCGCGACCGGAATGTCGCTGCGCCGGCTTCCCCTGACGGGCGGACTGGTCGCGCTGCTCGCCCTGACGATCGCCCTCGCCGAACACCGTGGCGACCGAAGGCGCGAGGCCGCTCTCGACACCCCGGCAGCCCACCCGGGCGAGGTGGCCGCGTGAACGCCTTCAACCAGCGCATCATTGAGGAGTTCCGCGCCGGCCAGGGCCGGGTCGGCGGCATGTTCGAGGGGCAGCCACTGCTCCTGCTGACCACCACCGGCGCGAAGTCCGGCCTGCCGCGCACCAATCCCGCCGTCTACCTGCCGGACGGAGAGGACCGGCTGGCCGTCTTCCCTTCCAACGGGGGCTCACCCACCGCCCCCGCCTGGTACCACAACCTGATCGCCCACCCCCTGGCGACGGTCGAGGTCGGCACCCGTACCCACCGTGTCCGTGCGACCGAAGCCACAGGCGCGGAACGGGACCGGCTGTGGGCCCGGCAAGTAGCAGCCGATCCGCAGTTCGCGGCCTTCCAGGAGCGGGCCGGGCGGCGCATTCCCGTGCTGGTGCTCACCCGGCAGGACACCCACCCATGACCTTCACGTCCACGGCAGGGTTTACGCTTCCTCCTGAAAGCACCGATCAGGAGGACGGCGCCATGCGCATCGGGGAGCTGGCCCGTGCCACCGGTACGACAACCCGGGCCCTGCGCTACTACGAGGAGCAGGGCCTGCTGCGCCCCGACCGGTCCGCGAACGGCTACCGCAGCTACGGGGACGGCGCGGTGCGCGCCGTGGAGAACATCCGGCTGCTCCTGGCCTCCGGCCTCACCACCGACGACCTGCGCCTGATCGACGGCTGCCTGCGCGACGAGCTGATCGGCGCGCACGCCTGCGCCGATCCCGCGCCCAAGGCCGAGGTCTTCGAACAGCGTCTGGCTCTGATACAGGAGCGCATCAACGATCTGGTCGCGGTACGCGACCACCTCCTCGACCGGCTCTCCGAGCTGCGACGGCCGTACGAAACGACCGGCCGGCGGGGTTGTGTGGCGGAGACTGCGGCGGCCCCGCGTTGGGGGGCCGCGGGAGCGGCCGGTCAGATTCTCGGCGACCAGGTCCGCAGTGATCGTCTCGCGGGCCCGGAAGGGTGTACGCGAGTGAGGTAAGTCCACACAACGCGAACCCCGTCCGCGCGAGACGTCCGGCGCCCACGGCGGCGGCTGACGGGCCCCGGGCTAACGGGCCTCAGCTCGAACCGGCCCCGGCAGCAGCACCGCCGCCCCCACCGCCGTGACCGCCGGCAGGCAGGCGGCGAGCAGCAGGCTTTCCCGCATCCCCGGCATGAAGTCCCCCGCGAGGAGCGCGCCGAAGACGGCGATGCTGAGCGCTCCGCCCGTCTGGCGGCTGGTGTTCAGCAGGGCCGCCGCCGTACCGGCCCGCTCGGCGGCGACGCTGTCCAGCATCAGGGAGGTCAGCGCCGGCATCGCGAGCGAGCCGCCGACGCCCAGCGGGACCATCAGCAGGGCCGTCACCCAGGCGGGTGTGCCGGTGCCGACGGTGAGCAGTGCGCCGCAGCCCAGTGCGCAGACCAGCAGCCCCGTGACGACCACGGCCCGCGGGCCGTGGCGGGAGACCGCCCGCGGTGATACGTGGTTGACGTTGGCGGTGATCGCTGCCAGCGGCACGAACATCAGTCCGGCCGAGAGTGCCGACTGTCCCCGCTGCTCCTGGAAGAAGAGGCTCAGCACGAACACGCCACCGTAGAAAGCGGCGTTGAGGGAGAATCCCGCGATGACCGGGACGGTGACGCCGCGCTGCCGGAACAGTTCCAGCGGCAGCATCGGCGTGCGCCGCCGTGCCTCCACGGCCACGAATCCGGCGCCGGCCAGCACCGCGGTTCCGGCAGCGGCCAGTACGGTGCCGGTGAGCCCGGCGTGTCCGCCCTCGATCACGGCGAAGGTCAGCGCGGCCAGCGCCACGACCGCCGTCAGCTGGCCCGGCAGGTCGAACGCGACACGGTGGCGCGGGGAGCGCGCCGCGCGGGTCAGGATCAGGATTCCGGCCAGTCCGGCAGGCGCGTTGAGGCAGAACACGGCGCGCCAGCTCCATTCCGTGGTGAGCAGTCCGCCCAGGACGGGCCCCGCGGCGACCGCCACCGCGCCGCCGACCGTCCACAGGGCGACGGCGCGCGCCCGTGCCCCGGACTCGGGGAACGCCTGCCGGATCAGCGCCAGTGAGGCGGGCACCATCAGTGCCGCCGCGCTCCCCTGAACGACACGCGCCGCCGTCAGCGCCCCGAGCGTCGGTGCCGCTCCGCAGGCCAGCGAGGCGAGCGTGAAGACGGCGAGCCCCCAGCCGTACGCACGGCGCGCGCCCACCGCGTCCGAGAGGGCGCCGGCGGAGAGCATCAGCGCCGCGAACATCAGTGTGTAACTGTCGAGGACCCACTGGAGCCCGGACATCGAGCCGCCGAGTTCGTCCCGCATGGCGGGCAGCGCGACATTGACACCCGATACGTCGAGCGTGATCACGAAGAAGCCGAGGACGGCGGCGGCCAGCGCCGGGCCGGCGCCCGTCGGCCGCCCCTGCCCGCTCCGTGCCTCCGCGCCCGCCCCGGATTCCGCCCCGGGTTCCGGTGTGGAATCCGCCCCTGCTTCCGCCCCTGCCCCGGACCGTGTCGCGCTCATCGTGCACTGCTCCTCACCGTGCCGCCCCTGTCGGATACGCGGAGCAGCCTCCCTCGGCGGGGGACGGCACCGGCAGACCGGACCGTGCGGGGGAACGCCATGCCAGGCCCTGGTACGGCCCCCCTCCGCGGGCGGCCCTTTGCGACAATGACCGGATGAGCGAAGGCACGGAACTGGGCCGCTTCCTCCGCGCCCGCCGAGGGCAGATCCGCCCGCAGGACGTGGGACTGCCCGCGGGAACCGGCATCCGCCGCACCCCGGGGCTGCGTCGCGAGGAGCTGGCGACGCTGGCCGGGGTCAGCGTGGACTACTACACGCGGCTGGAGCGCGGCCGCGAGACCCGGCCCTCACCCGCCGTCGTCGGCGCGCTGGGCGATGCGCTCCGGCTCTCCGACGACGCGCTGCACCGGCTCCACGAGCTGGTGGCACTCGCCGCGGGCCAGGCACCGGCCCGGTCCCCGGGCCCGGCGCGCACGGTGCGCGAGTCGGTCCGCTCCCTGCTGGAGACGCTGCGGCCCTCCCCGGCGTATGTCGTCAGCCGCGCCAACGACCTGCTGGCCGCCAACCGGCCCGGCCTGCGCCTCTTTCCCGGCATCACGGAGTGGCCGCCGGAGCGCCGTAACATCACCCGCTATATGTTCCTGCACCCCATGGGCCGCAGGCTGTACCGCGACTGGGAGAAGATGGCGGCACACAGCGCGGCCCATCTGCGGGCGATGGCGGGCGCCGACCCGGACATGCCGGAGCTGGCCCAGCTCGTCGGCGAACTGGTCGTCAAGAGCCCGGAGTTCGCCCGCCTGTGGGAACGGTACGACGTACGGGCACGCGGCGGCGGCCAGAAGCACTTCCAGCACCCGGAGGTCGGCTCGATGCGCCTCTCCTTCGAGGTCATGGCCATCTTCCGTACGGACGGCCAGCGCCTGGTCACCTACCAGGCGCCACCCGGTACCCCGGACCACGACGCGATGCTGCTGCTGGACATGGCCAGCCCGGAGGACACGACGCTGCCGCGGGGAGCCGGCCGGTAGGGCCGACGGCCGGGGCACGGCGCGGCATCCGGGCCGTCGTGAGCGGGCCTTCTCGCCCGCCCGCCGCTACTGCGCCACCTCGAAAGCATCGCCGGACGGCGCACCGGCGGGCCAGGACGGCCAGCCGTGCGTCGGGGGCAGGGCGACCGCGCGCCACCACGGGTCGACGATCTGCTCGTCGGCCGGTTCGAAGGGCTTGCCGGGCAGCGGCGCGGCCACCGTCGCGCCGGCCGCACGCGCCGCCGCGACGGTCCGTTCGACCGGCTCGGACCACGGGTGCGGTGCGAGGTTGAAGGTGCCCCAGTGGATGGGCAGCAGCGTGCCCGCCGGGGTGCCCTGGGACAGGTCGGTGTGGGCGCGCAGGCCGTCTTCGGGTGTCATGTGGACGTCCGGCCAGAACTCGCTGTACGCGCCTATCTGGATCATCGTCGCGTCGAACGGGCCGTGCTCGGCGCCGATCTCGGCGAAGCCGGGGAAGTAGCCGGTGTCGCCGCTGTGGAAGACGCGGTGCGCGGGGCCGGCCACCACCCAGGACGCCCACAGGGTGTGCTGCGGGCCGCGCAGTCCGCGTCCGCAGAAGTGCTGTGCGGGCGTCGCGGTGAGTGTCAGGTCCCCGACGGCCGTCGACTCGTGCCAGTCCAGTTCGGTGATCCGGTTCTCGGGTACGCCCCACAGTTCGAGGTCGGCGCCGATGCCGAGCGGTACGACGAAGCGGGTGCCCGTACGGATCAGGGCCTTGACCGTCGGCATGTCCAGGTGGTCGTAGTGATCGTGCGAGATCACCACGGCGTCGACCGGGTCCAGGTCCCGGAGGGGCAGCGGTACGGGGTGCAGGCGCCTGGGGCCGGCCCAGGTGAACGGTGAGCAGCGCTCGCCCCAGACCGGGTCGAACAGCACCCGGTGCCCGTCGATCTCGGCGAGCACGCTCGAATGCCCCATCCACGTCAGCCGCAGCCCGGAGGCGGGCGGCTCGCCCCAGTCCGCGGCGGTCGGCCGGTGTACGGGGATGCGGCCGACCGGTGCCCGGCGCAGTCTGCCCTCGCGGCTCAGCTGCGTACGGGCCATGGCCAGCGCGGCGCCCTGCGCCATCTGCCGGGTCGGCCGGGGATTGCGGAACTGGCCGTCCACGAACTGCGGTGACCGCTGTATCCGCGCCAGCCGCTCCCCGGTGGGCCACGCGCCGAAGACGGCGGGGCGGCGCAGCGCGAACCGCTCTGCGGAGCGCGGGGCGGACGGGGTCTCACTGCGGGGTCGGTAGCCGGGCACGGCACCTCCATGGTTCGGGGGGTAGCGCTGTCAACGAGTCGCCGCGCAGTGAACGGACCGCCGCGGTGACGGGTTCCGGCACGCCGGCGTCCGGGCAGGTGGCGCCCGCCGCGAACACCGCGACGCCCGGACAGGACACGTGTTCCCTGACCGTTCCGAACCACTCGGCCCTCCCGGGCATTCCGCGGCGGGCCGTCCGGCCCTACCTTCATGGTATGAGTCAGACGCTGCCGCCCGGGCAGCCACCGGAACGCGAAGACGCCCTGGGCGGTGGGCTGCCCGGCGGCGATGGGCCACCGTCACCGTTACCGCCGCAAGGGGCGGCCGGGCCCCTGGAAGCCGCGGAAGGTCTTGATACGGAGACGGTCGTCCCGGCCGACCTGCCGCCGCCCGTGGCCCGCGCCGCCCCGCGGCTGTCCCGGCCGGGAGTGCGGCTGGTGGCCATGCCCCTGGCGGTCACGCTCGGTCTGCTGGCCGTCGCCGCGCTCGGTACGGGTTTCGTCGGGCGGTTCCGTGCCGCGGAGTCGCCCGAGGCGCGCGCCTTCACCTCGCTCCTGGAGTTCGATCTGTGGAGCGCCCTGGTCGGTGCCTCGATCGCGCTGTACGTGGCGGTGGCGTACGCGATGTCGTACGCGGTGCGCCAACGCTGGCGGGAGCCGGTCGACCGGCCGGCGCCCCAAGCCGTGGCGGTGCTGGCGGCGGGGGCCGTCGTGCTGATGGGTGCCGTCTTCGGTGTGCTGCGCTTCTTCACGCCGCCCGGCAGTGTGCCCGTACCGCTCGACGGGCTGGCGTGGCGGATTCCGCTGCTGCTCGTCCTGGGGATGCTGGCGGCGTCGCCGGGCGCGGTCGGCCTGTGGGACGTCCAGGTCCGGCTGCTGCGGCTGAGCCGCCGGCTGCCCACCGAGCCGGACGTCCTCGCGCCGGTGGGGGCGCTGCGGGAGCTGCACCGCGCGTGGCGGGACGCGGTGCGCTTCCTGACCGGCGGCAGCCTGATCATCTCGACCGCGGTCGTCGACGCGGGTGCGCTGCGCAACGCCCTGCTGGCGTACGGCGTGCCGGAGAAGACCTTCCCGGCGTCGTCCGTGCTGCTCTACGGCGCCTTCTTCAGCGTGATGTTCGCGCTGGTCTTCGTGCCGGTCGTGGTGTTGTGGCGGTCGGTCGCCGGCCGGCTGGTCGAGGCGACGGTCCGCATTCCGGAGGCCGACGAGCTGACCGTCGACTGGATCGAGCGCCGGGCGCGGCTGGTGGCGTTCCTGCGTCTGGACATCTCACTGCCGAAGGTGCTGGCCCCGGCGTTCGGCATCCTCGCGCCCCTGGCCACCGGCGCGGTGAGCCTGTTCCTGCCGGGCGGGAGCCAGTGACGGGCCGTCAGGCCGCCCTGCGCGGCGGTTCGACGTCCGCCGGCGGTGCCCCTGGGCCGAGCCGGAGCGGCAGCAGCAGGACGCGCAGGGCCACGCGCGGGGACATCAGGCGGGACGGCGGCGCGGTGAGGCAGAAGACGTCGCGGAAGGCGGCGCCGAGGACGGGGTCGGTGGTCGCCCGGGATATGAGCCGTTGCAGATACCAGGTGGTCAGCCGTTCGCGCAGGCCGGCCCGGGCCTCGGCGCCGCTCGCGTAGGGGCGGTCGGCGCCGACCGCGCCGAGCCAGGCGGCGTCGGAGGCGCGGGCCACCGCGCGCTGCGCCTCGCCCGCGAACCCCGGCCGCAGTCCGCCGGACTCCAGGACCCGGCGCAGCGCCCGGGCGCCGAGCGCGGCCACCGACATGCCCTGCCCGTAGACGGGGTTGAAGGTGCAGTTGGCGTCGCCCAGGACGAGGAAGCCTTCGGGTACGCCGCCGGGCCGCTCGTAGTGGCGGCGGCGGTTGGAGGTGTCGCGGAAGCCGTGCACGGGCGAGACCGGTTCGATGTACGGGAGCAGGCCGTGGATGTACGGGTCGCCGACGGTGGCGGTGAAGTCGGCGAACCCCTGGTCGTCGGTGGGCGGCTGGTGGCCTCGGGTGCCGGAGACGGTCATCAGCCACTTGCCGTCCTCGACCGGTACGTACACGGCCCCGCGCGGATTGCCCGGCCAGCCGGGGATGTTGACGCCGATGTCCGGTGCGCCGGCGGGGCCGGTGGGCCGGAAGATGCGGGTGGCGTAGGCGATGCCCGCGTCCACGGTCTCTTCCCGCGGGGCGGGGAGGCCCAGGTCGGCGTACCACTTCGGCGTCTTGGAGGTACGGCCGGAGGCGTCGACGACGAGCTCGGCGGGGATGATCCGATCGGCGGTGCCCGCGGCACTTCCGTCGGCCGGCCGCCCGTCGCCCGCGTCGTTCCGCCCGCCGCGGGCCCGTACGCGTACGCCCGTGACCCGCCCCGCGTCGCCGGTCAAGCCGACCGCCTCGGTCGCCTCCAGCACCTCCAGGCGGGTCTTCGACCCGGCGGCCGCCTGCAGGGCTCGGTCCCGGACGATGCCGTCGATCACCGGGCGGGTGACCGACACACAGGTGTTGCGCCGCTCGTCCAAGCGGCGCTGCCAGCCTGTCGCCGTACGGGTGACCAGGTCGCGCGGCATGTGGAGGGTGCGCGCTCCGGCGTCGGTGAGGGCCCGCACCGTGCCGGGCAGCAGCTCGTCCAGGGCACGCTGGCCGCCGGTGAGGAAGACGTGCAGATGGCGGGCCTGTGGCACCCCCTTGCGGAAGGCGTGTCCCGCCGGGTACCGGTCGCGTTCCACGACGGTGACCGCGTCCACGTGCCCGAGCAGGGCGGTGACCGCGAGCATCCCGGCGAGTCCGCCGCCGATGACGACCGCGTGCCGTTCCCCCGCCACTTCGGCGGTCTCTTCCACCGCTGCCCCCGTTCCGCCCCTCGGGCGACCCTCACGTCCGGCAGGCGGCCTTCGCACCACCGGCCCTGTACGGAATCACCCTCAGTGCGCGGGGTGGCGCTGTCAACCACTCGTGCCGCCCGCGCACTTGGACGTCCCGCACGCGCGGCGCCGGTGGGCGCTACGGCTTCCGGCCCACCCCACCGTAGAAGATGATGTTGTTCAGCTCGGCCGGGCCCGGGGGCGGCCCGTCCGGACGCCACAGCGGCACCCGCACCACGCCCGGTTCCAGCAGTTCGAACGGCCCGAAGAGCGGCTCGACCTCGGTCCTGGTGCGCAGGTTCAGGGTGGCCGTCGCGTTCTTGTAGACGTCCAGCACGCCGTCCCGCGCCCGCTCGTCCGTACGGCCCTGCTCGTACTCCTCGTACGGCTCACCCGTGGCGTGCGACAGCACGAGGACGCTGCCGGCGGGCAGGGCGCGTGCCAGGGCCGCGACGATGCCCGCCGGGTCCTCGTCGTCGCGGACGAAGTGCAGGACGGCGACCAGCAGCAGTGCCACCGGCCGGTCGAAGTCGATCAGCTCGCGCACGGTCGGGTGGTCGAGGATGGCCTGCGGGTCCCGCACGTCGGCCAGGACGAAGCCGGTGTCCTCGGTGGTGGTCAGCCGCGCGCCCGCGTGCGTGGCGACGATGGGGTCGTTGTCCACGTAGACGACCCGCACGCCGGGTGCGGTCTCCCGGGCCACCTCGTGGGTGTTGGGGGAGGTCGGGATGCCCGTACCGATGTCGATGATCTGCCGGATGCCGCCGGCGACCACCTCGCGCACCGCGCGGTGCAGGAACGCCCGGTTGGCGCGGGCGCTCAGCCGCACCTGCGGGTGCACCTCGATGACGCGCTGCGCGGCTTCCCGGTCGACCTCGTAATTGTCCCGGCCGTCCAGGTAGTAGTCGTACATCCGGGCGGGGTGCGGCTTGCTGGTGTCGATCTCGTCGGCCTTGAAGGCGGCCGCGTCCTGCAGCCCCTGCGAGCCGTCCTCGTCCCACGAGCCGATCACGGCCCGGGAGAACTCCGTTTCCTTCACGCCGTCCTCCGGTCGGTTCCGCAGCCGCAGCCGCACGGTGCGGCGGTGAGCAGGAAGTCGGCGGCGCCGGCCTTCGCGCCCTCGATGAAGCTCTTGATCTCGCGGTGGGTGTAGATCAGGGCCGGGCCGCCCGGGTCGGTGGACTGGCGCAGCGCCACCCGTCCGTCGCCCAGCCGCAGCGCCTCGACGCACTCGCCGCCGTTGCCGCCGCTCCACGGCTTGTGCCAGCCGTCGCTGCCCAGCTCGGTGGCGGGCATGCCGTTGTAGATGCGTATGCGATCCATGGTTCAGATCTCCTTGCGAAAGCCGCCCAGAAGGGCCTCGGTGGTCTGGGCCGGTGCGGCTTGCGCGCACATCCGGTCCAGTGCCTCCAGGAACTGCGAGACGTCGTCGCGCTGGTCGAAGTACACGGCGCCCACCAGGTTCTCCGCGTAGGCGATGTCGGGCAGTTCCGGGATCGGGAAGCGGAAGATGTGGAACGGCCCGTACATCGAGGGGTGCGGTCCGGCGGCGAACGGGATGATCTGGAGCCGGACGTTGGGCAGGGTGGTGGCCTCGGCGAGGCGGGCGATCTGCTCGCGCATCACCCGCGGTCCGCCGATCGGGCGCCGGAAGACCGTCTCGTCCATGACCACCCAGAGCATGGGCGCGTCGGGGCGGGTGAGCAGCGACTGCCGTTCCAGGCGCAGCGCGACCGCGCGGTCGATCTCCTCCCGCGCCGCGTGCGGCATGCCGGCGCGCAGCACGGCGTGGGCGTACTCCTCGGTCTGCAGCAGCCCCGGTACGTAGTGGGGCTGGTAACCCCGGATGAGGTTGGCCTCGCTCTCCAGGCTCACGTAGGCGCTGAACCACTCGGGCAGCACGTCGCGGTAGTTGTGCCACCAGCCGGGCCGGTTGGCCTCGCGGGCGAGCTTGAGGAAGCCGTCGATCTCTTCCCGGTCGGTGACGCCGTAGGTCGCCAGCAGCTTCTCCACGTACGGGATCTTGAGGCCGACCTCGGCCTTCTCCATGCGCCGTACGGTCGCGTGGGTGACATCGAGGGCGGCGGCCGCCTGCTCGTAGGAGAGCCCCGCCTTCTCGCGCAGGTCCTGCAGCCTCTTGCCGAGCACCACCCGCAGGACGGTCGGAGCGCCACCCGACCGTGCTTCCGCCACTTCTGCTCCCCTCCCACCACCAACATGAGTGATCAGCAGTGTGTCATGCCGTCAGCAGAGCGAACAGACTGCGCTTGCGATTCTGCAAATTACACATTGATCCTTGCCATCGGTGACCAACATCGCACATAGTTGCGGAGTGGCTTCCTCCAACAACGCTCCTTCGTTAGGGCGCTGTGGCGGCTTCGTCGCCGAGCGTCTCCGGGACGCGTTCCACTTGCCGGCGCGCCGCACCTCCGTACCGGAGGCGCGCAGACGCGTGATCGCCGTGCTGCACGAGTGGGGCGCGGCAGAACAAGTCTGTGACGACGCCGAGTTGGTGGTGTCGGAGTTGTTCACCAACGCCGTACGGCACACCGACAGCGAAAAGGTCGACTGCGAACTGACGATCGTCGGCGCTTTCCTGCGCCTGGAGATCACCGATCAGGGCCGGGGCGACTCGGCACCGCACGTCCAGCCCGGCAGCGTGGACAAGGAATGCGGCCGCGGCCTGTTCCTCGTGGGCGCCCTCTCCGAAAGCTGGGGTGTCCGCCCCGACCCCTCCGGCCGCGGCCGGACCGTCTGGGCCGACCTCCCCTACGCACGCCCCGCCGCACACTGAAACCGCCGCCCGCGCCTCGACGGCGGGCGGCGGCGTCCGACTGCTGCCTCCGCTACAGCGGCAGCAGGTCCGGCCGCTTCGGCTCCACATGGTCACCGGAGGACTCGCCGCGCAGCCGGCGGCCGATCCAGGGCACCAGGTGCTCGCGCGCCCAGTGGATGTTGTCCCGGCGCGCCTCGGCGGCGGTGCGCTCCGCCTCCGGCGGCCAGGCCTGGTCCGGATCGGCCGGGACGTCGAGCCCCAGCACCTGCGCGGCACGCAGCGCCACCCGGGTGTGCCCGTCGGGCGACAGGTGGAGCCGGTCGTCACCCCAGGCCCGCCGGTCCTGCACGGACTTCAGCGACCACAGGTCCAGGACCGGGCAGTCGTGCCGGTCGGCGATCGCCCGTACGTGTGCGGTGTACGTCGCGATCTTGCCGCGCAGATGCCGCAGCACCGGCATGCCCCGGGTGTCGAACCCCGTGCACAGCAGCACGGTCCCGACCTTCTCCCGCAGGTCGGCGACGGCCGCCTCGTACCGCTCGGCCACCGCGTCCGGGTCCGAGCCCGGACGCAGGATGTCGTTGCCGCCGGCACAGAACGTCACCAGGTCGGGGGCCAGCTCCTTGGCCCGCGGCACCTGCTCCTCCACGATCTGGTCCAGCAGGCGCCCGCGGACCGCGAGGTTGGCGTAGCGGAACTCACCCTCCGCACGCCGGTCCGACAGCAGGACCGCCAGCCGGTCCGCCCAGCCGATGTACGCCCCGTCACGGCCGGGATCCCCGACTCCCTCGGTGAAGCTGTCGCCGACGGCTGCGTACGACCCGATGGCGCCATATGCGCCACTGCTCATCTTCTTCGAATCGTCTGCCACGTCAGGACATACTTCACCCCGGGAAGTGACTTACGCCACCGTAACCAGGGGTTGACGTGGGGTGATTAATGCCACCCGGTCAAATTCTGATCAAGTCGGAATAAGAATCAGGGGTGATAAACGACTTTTTTCGGCCGTTTGGCGGGGTGTGCGGAGGCCCGGGCGGCGGGCGGGCTCGGGAGCGTCCGCAGGCGCCGGGCGACCGCGCTCGTTCCGGTGTGCGATCGGGACGGTGGCAGCAGGTCCGGGCCCCGCTCCCCCGCCGTCACCGTCCTGATTGCGGAGTGCACCAATGTCGTATCGTCGGAGTGGCCCGCCTCGTCGACGAGCAGCGTCGGCGACCGATCCCGAGGAGCGCCCGTGACGCAGCAGACCCCGGAGGTCCCGTCGACCGACGCCGAACTCGCGGAGGTGCGCAACTTCCGTGACGTGGGCGGGTTGCCGACCGTGGACGGGCGCCGGGTGCGCGCGGGCCGGCTGTTCCGCAGCGGCCACCTGGCGGCGGCGACCGAGGCGGACGCCGCCTTCCTCGCCGGCCTGGGGCTGCACACGATCTTCGACTTCCGCAACGCCGCCGACATCAGGCTGGAGGGCCCGGACGTCACGCTGCCCGGCGTACGGAACGTCAACATCCCGCTGACCGACCCGGCCGACGGCGCCGAGTTCTGGGCGATGGTGCGCGACGGCGAGCTGGGGCATCTGCGAACGGCGCTGGGCGACGGCAAGGCGGCGGGCCGGATGGCCCAGACGTACCGCCACATCATCACCACCCGCACCGCCGACCACAGCCGCGTCCTGCACGCGCTCGCCGAGGACAGCGTCCCCGCGCTCATGCACTGCGCGGCCGGCAAGGACCGGGCGGGCCTGTCCGTCGCCGTCACGCTGCTCGCGGTCGGTGTCGAGCCGGAAGCCATCGAGGCCGACTACCTGGAGTCCAACGCCGCGCACCGCCGGTACAAGGTGCGCCGCTCCGACAAGTCGGCCGCCGGCATGTCCCCCGAGGTCATGGAACTGCTCGCGCCGCTCTTCGACGCCCGCGCCGCATACCTGTCCGCGGCCCTCGACGCCATCGGGACCACCTGGGGCTCGACGGACGCATACCTGAGCGAGGGCCTGAAGCTGTCCCCCGAGACCCGCGAGCGGCTGCGCTTCCAGCTCCTGGAGGACTGAGGGCCCGCGTCCGCACGGCCGGCCGGGTCCTGCCGGCCGTGCCCTTCCGCGCCCGGGGACAATGGGCGCGTGATCGACCACACGACTCCCTGCCTCCCCTTCCTCCAGCCCGGCGAAGTCCTGTTGCGGAGCGAGCAGTACGAGGTGTACCCGTCGCTGCCGCTCGTTCCCGCCCACCTGCGGGTGCCGCGCAAGCAGTCACCTCTGGAGAAGCGGCTCCGCGGCGCGCTGGGCAGCGTCCTGGGCAAGGCGTCGCGGCCGCTCGGCATCGCCACGGACAACCGTTTCACCAACCACCGGCTGACTCGCACCGCCGGAAACTTCGCGGACGGGCTCAGCGAAGCCCAGGAGAACTTCGAGGACGCCGTCGACAGGGCCGCCGAGCACATGATGTACGGCAAGCCCATGGAAGGCGGCTGGACGAGCATGGCCGGCCGGTTCCACGTCCGGGTCACCAACGCCGGCGGCTCCCCCGTGCACCAAGCGGTCACCGACCGCCGCCTGTTCGTCGTCACCGACCACGCCACCGGCTGGCGGGCCCGCGATCCCCAGCTGGAACTCGCCGTGGAGGTCCCGCGCTCCGACATCGCCGAACTGCGCCCCAGGCCGCGAACGACCTTCCCCCGCGGCCGCTTCGACCTGGTCTTCGTCGACGGATCGTGGATCGCGCTCAGCTGCTCGTTCCGCAAGAGCATGGAGACGCTGGTGAACGCGTTCTACGGGCGGAGCTGACGCGGCGTCACCGCCGCGTCACTTGCCCAGTTGCGCGGCCAGTTCGGCACGCCGGGCGAACTTCGCCTCCTTGGCCTCCGCCATCTCACGCAACGCCGTCCTGCGCTCGCGGTGCGCGAGCCGGTCCAGATACAGGTGGCCGCGCAGATGGTCCGTCTCATGCTGCAGACACCGGGCGAAGTAGCCCCGGCCCTCGATCACCAGCGGATTGCCGTCCTTGTCCCGGCCCCGCACCACGGCGTGGTCCAAGCGGGGCACGACACGGTAGGGGCCGGGCACGGACAGGCACCCTTCGGACTCCTCGACCAGCCTGCGCCGTTCGGCCGGCACCTCGTCCAGGACCGGGTTGGCGATGTGCCCGACGTGGCGCACCCCCCAGTCGTCCGTCATGTCCCACACGAACAGCCGCAGGTCCACGCCGACCTGGCTGGCCGCGAGTCCGGCGCCCTCCGCCACCTGGTTGGTGGCGAACATGTCGTCGATCAGCCGCGAGAGTTCCGGCGTGCCGAACCGGGTGACCTCCCGGCACGGGCGGTGCAGCACCTCCTCCCCGACCACGGTGATACGGCGTACCGCACCCCGTTCGACCTCCGGCGCGAGCCGCGGGTAGGAGTCCACGGGTACGCCCTGCACACGTACCCGGCGGTCCTGTGAGAGGTCACCGGAACCGACAGCCATGGAGTATCAACGCCTTTCGCACAGGCCTGAGCCGGCCGGGGCGGGCACCCCGCCCCGACGGCAAGCCGACTTGACCGAACGCTTTGCAAAGTAGCACCCTTTGCAAAGTGAGCGAGGAGAACCATCGAACAGCACCCACCGGACCGCCGTCGCACCGCGCCCGGCAGTCACTCCCGGACCACCCCGTACGCATCGCCCTGCTGGACCTGCTCGCCGAGGTCGGCACCGTCACGTCCACACAGGCCGCTGCCCGGCTCGGCCACAGCTCCGGCCTCTGCTCGTTCCACCTGCGCCAACTCGCCCGGCACGGCCTCATCGAGGAAGTCCCGCACACCGGCGGGCGGGCCCGGCCGTGGCGGCTCCGCTGGGAGTCCCCGTCCTCCCGCACGCCGCCCCCCTCCGGACAGGAAGCGCCGGAGGAGTTCGACGTGCTCGCACGCGGACTGGAGGACGAGAGTTACCAACGCTGGCTCGCCCACCGGGACCGGGCACCGGCCGAGTGGCAGCACGACGCATCGTTCAGCGCCGTCGTCCACCTGACCCCGGCCGAAATGGCCGAACTCGCCGCCTCCGTCCGCGCCCTGCTGGCCCCCTACGGCGAACGCGACCAACGGCCCGCCACACGCCCGGCGGGCACGGTGGCGGTGGCCGCCGTCACCAGGCTGTTCCCGCTCCTGAACGAGGACTCCGCGTAGGGCGCGGGTTCACGCCCCCGGAGGCCCGACGGGCGGCTGCGGCGGATACGGGTACGGAGCGGGCGGCGGCGCGTAGGGCCCAATGATGGAGGCCATGCTCGTGCCGTGGTCACCATCGTCCTTGCCTCCGCCGACGCGGCCGGGGCGGCTCCGAAGAGCAAGACTCCCGCCAGCACCGTGCTGCCCGCCGCGCGGAGAGTACGCGCCGATATCACCCCGTGATGTCCTTCCCGCCCAGGACGCAGCCCGGCTTCGCAGGCCACGGCCGCGTCGCTCCATGTCGGCCGTCCGGCCTCGGCCGTCGGCTTGCGGCGCGGCGACCTGGGCGTTCACCCTACGTGGCACCAGGGCGTGGGCGGGTCTCGGCGCTACCGCGTCTGCAGGGCCTGCTTCATCAGCGTCCGTCCGAAGTCCCACATCAGGCCGCCGCCCTGGTGCGCGTCGTCCATCACCTCGGTGAACGCCGCCACGAACCGGTCCACCTCCCGTTCGCCGATCGTCAGCGGCGGAATCAACTTGATGACCTCCAGGTGGTCGCCGGAGACCTGGGTGAGGATGCGGTGGCGCTGGAGGAGAGGGACCACGACCATCTGGGCGAACAGGCCCTTGCGGGCCGCCTGGAGCATGGTCCAGTGGCCGCGCAGTTTCAGGGACTTGGGGCGGCAGAATTCGATGCCGATCATCAGGCCCCGGCCGCGTACGTCGTGCAGCAGCTCGTACCGGTCGACGAGGGCCGCCAGTTTCGTGCGGAGCAGGTCGCCGGTGTGGCGGGCGTTGGCGACGGTCTGTTCGTCCGCCATGACCGTGAGGACCGCCAGGCCGGCGGCCATCGCCTGGGCGTTGGCGCCGAAGCTGGCGGAGTGGACGAGGACGCGGTCCATGGACGAGTAGACCTTCTTGAAGATCCAGTCCTTGCCCAGGGTCGCGCCGACCGGTACGTAGCCGCCGGAGAGTGCCTTGGCCACGCACACCAGGTCGGGTTCCACACCGTCTTCGTGCTGGTAGGCGAAGAAGTCGCCGGTACGGCCGAGGCCGGTCTGCACCTCGTCGGCGATGAGCAGGGCCTTGTGCCGGTGCAGCAGTTCCTGGGCAGCGCGCAGGAAGCCGGGGGGTGTGGGGTGTACGCCCTTGCCCTGGATGGGCTCGACGATGAAGGCCGCCACGTCGCCGCGGCGCAGCTCCCGCTCCAGTGCGTCCAGGTCGCCCATCTCGATGCCGGTGTCGGGCAGCAGCGGTGCGAAGCCGTCCCGGAAGCCGTCCTCGCCGTTGACCGACAGGGAGCCGGTCGTCAGGCCGTGGAAAGCGTGGGTGCAGTACAGGACGCGGGGTTTGCCGGTGGCATAGCGGGCGAACTTCAGGGCGGTCTCGACGGCTTCGGTGCCGCTGTTGCCGAAGAAGACGCGGTCCAGGTGGGGTGTGTGGGACAGCAGTTTCTCGGCGAGCAGGCCGGGCAGCGGCTGGCAGTCGAAGCGGGTGAGGTCGGCCAGCTGCGCGTCGAGGACGTCGTGCAGGGCCTGCCGGACGACCGGGTGGTGCCGGCCCAGGCCCATCACGCCGAAGCCGGCCAGCATGTCGAGGTAATCCAGGCCGTCCGCGTCCCAGAAGTAGGCGCCCTCGGCCCGCTCGTAGACCTTGTCGAAGCCGATGGTGTGCAGCATGCGCGGCAGTTGGTGGTTGATGTGCTTGGCGTGCAGGTCGTAGCGCTCGGCGCCGCGTTCGGCGAGCAGCTTGGTCAGGTCGAATCCGGTCACGAGCCGTTCTCCGTCACGAGTCGTTCTCCTTACGGGCCAGGGAGGCGCTGATCCGGCCGGCGATCTCGGCCGGGGTGAGCCCGATGTCGGCGAGCACCTCGCCGCGCTTGGCGTGCGCCAGGAACTGTTCGGGGATGCCGAAGGTCCGCAGCGGTACGTCCACGTCCGCGTCGCGCAGCGCCTGGCCGACCGCCGCGCCCACTCCCCCGTTGCGGCTGTTGTCCTCCACGACGGCCACCGCGGCGTGCCGGGCGGCCAGCCGGACGATGGCGGGGTCGACGGGCTTGACCCAGCGCGGGTCGACGACGGTGACGCCGATGCCGCGTTCGGTGAGCAGTTCCGCGGCCGCCAGGCAGATCGGGGCCAGTACGCCCACCGAGACCAGCAGGACGTCCGCGCGCTCGCCGCGGGCCAGCACGTCCACGCCGCCGGTCCGCTCCAGCGCCGGTATGGGCTCGCCCACCGACTCCTTGGGGAAGCGCAGCACGGTCGGCGCGTCGTCGATGTCGATGGCCTCGCGCAGTTGGGCGCGCAGCTGGTCGGCGTCGCGCGGCGCGGCGATCCGCAGGCCGGGGACGACGTTGAGGACCGACAGGTCCCACATGCCGTTGTGGCTCGGCCCGTCGGTGCCGGTCACGCCGGCCCGGTCGAGGACGAAGGTGACGCCGCACTTGTGCAGCGCGACGTCCATCAGGACCTGGTCGAAGGCGCGGTTGAGGAAGGTCGCGTAGACCGCGAAGACCGGGTGCAGGCCGCCGGTGGCCAGGCCGGCCGCCGAGACGGCCGCGTGCTGTTCGGCGATGCCCACGTCCCACGTACGGTCGGGGAAGGCGGCGGCGAACTTGCCGAGGCCGACGGGCTGCAGCATCGCCGCGGTGATCGCGACGACGTCCGGGCGCTCCGCGCCGATCTTCACCATCTCGTCGCCGAAGACCGAGGTCCACGAGGGCGGGCCGGGCGGCGCGACGGGTGCGCAGGTCAGCGGGTCCATGGCGCCGACGGTGTGGAAGCGGTCCGCCTCGTCCTCCAGCGCGGGGCGGTAGCCGCGGCCCTTCTCCGTACGGCAGTGCACGAGGACGGGTCCGTGGAAGCGGGCGGCGCGGCGCAGCGCGGACTCGACGGCGGCGATGTCGTGGCCGTCGATCGGGCCGACGTATTTCAGGCCCAGGTCCTCGAACATGCCCTGGGGGGCGAAGGCGTCCTTGAAGCCCTTCTTGGCGCCGTGCAGCGATTCGTACAGCGGGCGGCCCACGACGGGGGCGCGCTGTACGACCTCCTTTCCCCAGGCGAGGAAGCGCTCGTAACCGTCGGTGGTGCGCAGGGTGGCGAGGTGGTTGGCGAGGCCGCCGATGGTGGGCGCGTAGGAGCGCTCGTTGTCGTTGACGACGATGATGAGGGGGCGGTCCTTGGCGGCGGCGATGTTGTTGAGCGCTTCCCAGGCCATGCCGCCAGTCAGCGCGCCGTCCCCGATGACGGCGACGACGTGGTCGGCCCGGCCGCGTACCTGGTTGGCCTTGGCCAGGCCGTCGGCCCAGCCGAGGACGGTGGAGGCGTGGGAGTTCTCGATGACGTCGTGGTCGGATTCCTCGCGGGACGGGTAGCCGGACAGTCCGCCCTTGCCGCGCAGCTTGGAGAAGTCCTGGCGGCCGGTCAGCAGTTTGTGCACGTACGACTGGTGGCCGGTGTCCCACAGGATGCGGTCGGCGGGCGAGTCGAAGACCCGGTGCAGGGCGATGGTCAGTTCCACCACGCCCAGGTTGGGCCCGAGGTGGCCGCCGGTCCGCGCCACCGCGTGCACGAGGAACTGCCTGATCTCCTCGGCGAGTGTGCCGAGGGCTTCGCCGGGAATCTCCTTGAGGTCGCGCGGGTGGCGGATCTGTTCCAGCATCGACATGCTCGGTCCCCCTCCATGGGTACAGCTCTACGGGTTCAGCTGACGGTGATGTCGGGGGCGCCCGGTATCACTCCCTCGGCCTCCATGCCCGCCGCGATCTTCATGGCCTCTTCGATGAGGGTCTCGACGATCTTCGACTCGGGCACCGTCTTGATGACCTCGCCCTTCACGAAGATCTGGCCCTTGCCGTTGCCGGACGC
>NZ_JBVIQN010000052.1:0-43403 GCF_055577005.1 Streptomyces sp. NPDC033221
CTCCCCCCCCCCTCCCCCCCCCCTCTCCCCCCCCCCCCCCCCCCCCCCCCTTCCTCCTCCCCCCCCCCCCCCCCCCCCCCGGCCGGCGTGCCGCCGGGCGCCCGGCCGGTGATCGCGCTGATCGACGACGAGAGCGACCTCGTCGCGATGTCCCGGGCCTGTCTGGAACGTGAGGGCTTCGCCGTGGTGGCGGCGCCCGACGCCCGGTCGGGGCGCGCCGTACTGCGCGGCGAGCCGGTCGACCTGGTGGTGCTGGATGTGGGGCTGCCGGACGGCAACGGCCTGGACCTGCTGCGCGGTGTACGGCACACCGACGGGCCGCCGGTGATCATCGTCACCGGGCGCGGCGAGGAGACCGACCGGGTGCTCGGGCTGGAACTGGGCGCCGACGATTACCTGGTCAAACCGTTCTCCCAGCGGGAACTGGCCGCCCGCATCCGGGCCGTGCTGCGCCGGACGGCGCCCGGCCACGGCGCGGGGCGGGCGGGGGAGCCGGGACCGGTGCGCAGGCTGGGCGAGCTGACCGTCGACACCGGAGCCCGGCAGGTCCGGACCCCGGGCGGGCCGATCGCCTTCACCCCACGCGAATACGCGCTGGTGGAGTTCCTCGCGACCGCCCCCGGACAGACCTTCTCCGCCGTCCAGTTGCTGGACCGGGTATGGGACAGGGACGGCTGGCAGACACCGGCCACGGTCGCCGAACACGTCTACCGCGTACGGCGCAAACTGTCGGCCAGCGGTGTCCGTACGCCGCGGATCATGACGGTACGCGGCTTCGGCTACCGGCTCGACATCACGGCGCAGGACCACTGAGCGGCACACGGAACGCGGGACGAGGTGAGACGCCCATGACTTCCGGCCAAGGACCGGTTCATCGCCACCCTCTCGCACGAACTGCGCAACCCCTTGGCCGCAGTACAGGCGGCCGTCGAGCTGCTCGCCCTCGACAACCCGGCCGGGCACCCGGCGCTCGCCGTACTGCAACGGCAGCTCACCGACATGGTCCGGATGACCGACGACCTGCTGGACGCGGCCAAGGCGCTGACCGGCCGCCTCCTGCTGGTCCGCGAACGCCTCGACCTGCGGGCCGTCATCGCCACCGCGGTCCACGACATCCGGCCCGAATACGTCCGCGCCGCCCGCGAACTGCGGGTCTCGCTCCCGTCCCGGCCGGTGCCCGTCGAGGGCGACCGCGTCCGCCTCGCCCAGATGACCGCCAATCTGCTCAGCAACGGCCGCAAGTACACCAGGTCCGGCGGGACGGTGACCATCGCGCTGGACACGGCGGCCGCGCCCGGCGGCGGAAGCCACGCCGTGACGACGGTCAGCGACGACGGCATCGGGTTCGACCCGGCCACCGCCGACACCCTGTTCGAGGCGTTCGTGCGGGCCGCCGGGGCCGTCGGTGCCGGGGCGGGCGGGCTCGGCCTGGGGCTGCCGATCGTCCGCGGCATCGCCGAACTGCACGGTGGGACGGTACGGGCGCACAGCGACGGTCCGGGCAGCGGCGCGAGTTTCCGCGTACGGCTCCCGGTCGCGGCGCCCTCCCCGGCCCCCGGCCGCCCGGCGGACGAGCAGGCCCCGGCCGTACCGCGTCCGCCCCTGAACATCCTGGTCATCGAGGACAACACCGACCTCGCCACCACCTACCGCACCCTGCTCGAACGGCACGGTGACACGGTGACGGTCTGCCTCACCGGCCGCGACGGCCTGGCCGCCGCCGGCGCCGCACCGTACGACCTGATCCTCAGCGACCTCGCCCTGCCCGACGTGCACGGGCATCAGATCGCCCGCCGGCTGCGCGAGACGCTTCCGCCCGGCCGCACTCGGCTGATCGCCGTCTCCGGCTTCAGCCAGGACGCCGACCGCGCCGGGTCGGCCCGCTCCGGGTTCGACGCCCACCTGGCCAAGCCGCTGAGCCTCGCCGCCCTCGACCGGCTGCTGGTCCGCTGGGCGAACGACCCGGCCCCCTGGCCACTCGGGCCCCGCCCATCCCGTACATCCGCCCGTCCCGCCCGGACCACTGACCGACGAGCGCCGATGCGGTGGTGCGCACCGGTGCTGGAGGAGTGATGCGGGTTCGGGGGATCAGGGGCGGCGGGCGACTTCGCGCAGACGGCTCGGCTGGCTGCCCCAGTTACGGGTGCGGGCCCGGATGCGGCGCCGGTCGCCGAAGGCATGCAGGCGCTCCACGAAGTGCAGGCCCGCGGAGTCCATGAAGGAGACCTCCGCGATGTCCAGGGTCACGCTGCTCGTCACGGTCGGCAGTTCGTCCAGGGCCTGGTCGAGAAGGCGTACGGAAGCGCAGTCGATCTCTCCTCGGGGGCTGAGCACGGCCCGGTGGCCGTGCAGGCGGGTGCGGACCGTCAAGATGTCTACGAAGTCCGGGCCAGACAGTTCTGTCTCAGGGGCCATGCCCTTACCGTGTCAGGGTCGGACGAGCCTGTCCACAATCACCACCACGTTCGTCAGGGGGACCCGATGGCTCCAGGGGACGCGACGGCCACCGAAACCACGGTGCCGGCAGCCCGTCCGCCCGCCCAGGCACGCGAGCGCATCCTGGAGACGGCCTACGAGCTGTTCTCCCGGCGCGGCATCCGCGCGGTCGGCGTCGACGAGGTGATCGCCCGCTCCCGAGTGGCGAAGGCCACGCTCTACCGCAACTTCCCCTCGAAGGACGCCCTGGTGCTGGCGTTCCTGGAGCGCCGCGAGCAGCGCTGGACCCGGGGCTTCGTGGAGGCCGGCGCGCGGCGGCGGGGCGCGGACCCGGAGGAGCGGCTGCTCGCCGTCTTCGATGTGTTCGACGAGTGGTTCCGCGAGTCCGGCTTTGACGCCTGCACCTTCATCAACGTGCTGCTGGAAATGGGCTGGGACCACCCGCTCGGCCGGGCGTGCATCGGTCACCTGGAGAACATCCGCGCCATCGTGCGGTCCCTGGCCGAGGAGGCCGGGCTCCGGGACACCGACAACTTCGCCCGCTCCTGGCACATCCTCATGAAGGGGTCGATCATCTCGGCGGCCGAGGGCGACACCGAGGCCGCCCGGCGGGCACAGGACATGGCCCGTGCCCTCATCGAACGGCACCGCTGAGGCCCCGCACCAGCAGCCCCGGCCGCGGATCACGACGATGACCGTGCGCGTCCCGCTCGCCCATTGGGACGGCACGCCCCGCTGACCAGCCGCGCTGTTAGCTTGGGCGGCATGCCCGAGCCCATGGATGCCTTCGACGGGGTACGCGCCGCCACCGACTGCCTGGACCTGCTGCCCGAACCGGTCGCCGCCGCGATCCGCGGCTGGCGGGGCACCGTACCCGTCGAACAGTTCCACTACGTGGACACCGACCCCGCGATCGCCGAAACCGCCGTCCTCGTCGAACACCACGGCTCGTGGCTCCTGGAGCAGTCGGCGAACTGCGTCGTCGTGGCGGGCAAGCGCGGCGGCGCCGTCACGCTCGCAGCCTGCGTGGTCCTCTCGCACACCCGGGTCGACGTCAACGGCGCTGTACGACGCCAACTCGGCGCCCGCAAGGCGTCCTTCGCGCCCATGGACACCGCCGTGGGGGAGAGCGGCATGGAGTACGGCGGCATCACCCCGATCGGGCTGGCCGCTGCTGGTGGACGCGGCCGTGGCGGACACTCCGTACGCGCTGATCGGCAGCGGCAGCCGCCGCGGCAAACTCATCGTGCCGGGCAAGGCACTGGCCGAACTGCCGGGCGCGACCGTCCTCGACGGGCTGGGGACGGCCCCGGGGGAGTAGGGCTGCGGCCGCCTCCACCGCGATCGGTGACGGCGTCGGGAGGTCCGGGTGTCCGGCGCGCGCCGTCGGCTGTCCGAGCTGATGAGCGCCCTGTCCGGAGGGGACCGGATACGTCCGGCCCGTGTCCGGTTCCTGTCTGACCCGTGTCCGGTCCACGTCCGGTCCACGTCCGGAAGCATGCACTCTTGGCGGAATCTCCTATAGCCGTACGGGGATGCGTGGCCCGATCATTCGCGCCATGGACACCAGGGGGAGCACGGACCCGGCCGAGGCCCGTGATGTGGCCGCATTCCTCGCGATGCTGCGGGAACTCAAGGAGCACCGGGGACTGACATACCGCCAGCTCGAACAACGCGCCGCCGCGCGGGGCGAGGTGCTGGCCCGCAGCACTCTCGCGGACGTGCTGAGCGGCCGGCGCCTGCCCCGCCCGGAAGTCCTGGCCGTCTTCGTACGCGCCTGCGGCGAGGACGACGAACGGGCCACGGCCTGGCTCGACGCCCGCGAGAACGTCGCCGCCCGGGCCCGCACGGCAACGACGGAACCGGTCACGCCACCGACGACGCCGGACACCGCCGACCACCGCCCCCGGCGCCGGCCGCTCCCCACCCGGGCCCGCCGGACGCCGGTGCTGATCGCGTCGGCCGTCGCCGCCGTCCTCGCCGCCACCACCGCCTGGATACTGACCTCGGACGCCCTCACCTCCACGAAGGCCCCCGCAGCCGACGGGCCGGCCGACCGGCAGAGCGGCCACCGGACCGAACGCAACGACACTCCGGCAGGCGCCAAGTCCGAAGCACGGGCCCGGGGCGCCGCGGTCCCCGCCGGCTGGCTGCGCATCCGCCCGGCCGCGGCCCCCGGCCTGTGCGTGACCGACGGACGCGTCCAGGACGAGCGTTACCCCTCCCTCGTGGCCGTACAGCGGCCGTGCGAAGGCGTGGCCCCGCAGCGCACCGCACTCGAACCGGTGGGTACGGACACCTACCGCATCGCCTGGGTGCACCCCGTCCACGGAAAGGGCTGCCTGAAGGCCCTGTCGGGCGGAGCGGCGGACGGCCTGCTGGAACCGTGGGAAGCCTGTGCCCAGGCAAGCGGCTTCCGCGTCGAGCCCAAGTCCGGCCGCTACGTCTTCCGCACCGACGGCGGCCAGTGCCTCGGCGTGCGGGGTGCCCGTACGACCCCCGGCGCCGAAGTGACACTGCAACGGTGCACCGGCCGCGACAACCAGACATTCCTCATCGACGCCGCGCCGACGCCTACGCCCTGAACTCCCGCCCGTTGACGGACCGGAACATCAACCGGCGAGACGGGGTATCTCAATGGCCGGGCAGCGGTCCATCACCATGTCCAGGCCCGCGGCCCGTGCCCGGTCGTACGCTGCTTCGTCGATCACGCCGAGCTGGAACCAGACCGCCTTGGCGCCGATTTCCACGGCTTCGTCGGCGATGCCGCCCGCCACGTCGCTGTTGACGAAGACGTCCACCACGTCGACCGGGAAGGGGATCGCAGCCAGGGACGGGTACCCCTGCTCGCCGTGGACCGTCTCGGCCTTGGGGTGGACCGGGACGATGCGCTTGCCGTAGCGCTGGAGGACGCCGGCGACGCCGTACGCCGCGCGGTTCCGGTTGCCGGACAGGCCCACGACGGCCCAGGTGTCGCCGGTTTCCCGAAGGATCCTGCGGATCGTCGCCGGATCGCCGTACACAGCTGCCTCCTGTGGGTCGGACCGGGGTCCGTTGGTTGTGGCCGTACGTCGGCGGCCTTCTGCACCGGTCAACGTGTGCGAGGGGACGAAGATTCCCACGGGTACCGGTTCGCGTTGGGTGTGGGTCTCCGCCCGGGTGCCGCAGGACGGGGCGGTCACGCTGCCGAGGACGACGCCCGCGATGAAGACGACCGTTGCCAGGACGGCACGTGAGGCCGGGGCGGGGGAGAGAAGCAGCACGGACGGGGCATGGGACAGGGGGCGGAGCCGGAAGTGCGCCGCGCTGCCGTCCTCCAGTGGAGCGGCCGCGCTGAGGCCCAGTCGCGCCACCGCCTCCCGGGTAGTGCCGGTGGTACAGCTCCGGGAAGTGCCCCACCTGCCCGCCGCGCACCGCACGGGTCAGAGCGGCGTCGGGCAGTGCGTGGCGCGATGACCGCTGGCCGCGGAGGTCGGGCACGGAGAACACCCCTCGTTTCCGGTGGCGGGCCGCCCGGCCGCCGCGCCGCCCGCCTCGGGCGCGGCCGGCCGCCGGGTGCAAGGGGCCCGATGCTGCCGTGCCCGGACCGGCGGCCGCCGGAATTCATCCGGGGGCGACAAGAATCGCCCTCGGGTGCCGTGGCCGTACTGGGGGACGGGGTGGTTGCGGCGGCGCATAAGGTGGCCTGATGCAGGAGCAGTACCGGACTCTCGCGCGCGAGGGTGTCCACGAGATCGAGATCAACAAGTCCCGCTTCATCTGCGCGCTCGCCCCCATCGCGACCGAGACCGAGGCCCAGGACTTCATCGCGCGTATCCGCAAGGAGCACCCCACCGCGCGGCACCACTGCTTCGCGTACGTCCTCGGGGCCGACGGCGGGGTGCAGAAGGCCAGTGACGACGGCGAGCCGGGCGGGACCGCCGGTGTGCCGATGCTCCAGATGCTGGTGCGCCGCGAGGTCAGGTACGTCGTCGCGGTCGTCACCCGCTATTTCGGCGGCGTCAAGCTGGGGGCCGGCGGCCTGATCCGTGCGTACGGAGGTGTCGTGGGGGAGGCCCTGGACGCGCTCGGCACGGTCACCCGGCAGCGCTTCCGCCTGGTCACCGTCACCGTGGACCACCAGCGCGCGGGGCGGGTGGAGAACGATCTGCGGACCACGGGCCGGGCCGTGCGCGAGGTGACGTACGGGTCTGACGTACGGATCGAGGTGGGGCTGCCGGAGTCCGACCTGGACGCCTTCCGCGCCTGGCTGGCCGATGCGACGGCGGGCACGGCGGGTCTGGAACTGGGCGGAGAGGCTTACGGGTAGTTCTTCGTAGCCTTTCGGGGTCTGAGTTCTTCCGAGGTTTAGGCGCGCAGCAGCTCCGTCAGCGTGTCGTACGCCTGCTGGACGAACGCGACGCGCAGGCCCGGCGCGCAGTTGGCCAGTGCGACCAGTGCGGTGTCGTCCTGTGGGGCGAATCCGACGAAGGCCATGCAGCCGCGGGTGCCGCCCGTGTGGTGGTAGAGGCTGTGGCCGTCGGGCCGGGGGCGGATGTTCCAGATCAGGGCGAGCCGGGAGGTCTTGCGGGGGAGGACGAGCCGGGGGCGGATGACGTCCTCCAGGGCGGTGCGCAACGGCGCCGACGGTACGCCGGTGACGTCGGCGGTCCCCGGGCTGACCAGCGCCTCGGCCAGGGTCAGCAGGTCGCGCGCGCTGGAGCGGACGGCGCCGGCGCCGGGCAGGCCCGGGATGCTGAACGGCGGCCGGGGGCGGCGGTGCCAGTAGCCGGTGACCTGGGTGGTTCCGGGGGGCGGATCGGCTGTGGCGCTGGTGTCGTGCAGGCCGAGGGGCCGCAGGACGCGGGCCGCGAGCAGGTCTTCGTACGGGAGTCCGCCGGCCGCGCCGCACAGGGCGTGTCCCAGGAGGCCGACCCCGAAGTTGGAGTACCGCATCCGCGTGCCCGGCCGGGCACGCAGCCGGGTGCGGGCCAGGGCGCGCAGCACATCCGCGCGCGTGAATCCGGCGTAGGGGTTGGTCAGGAGACGGCCGGCGGCGGAGTGCAGCAGTCCCGGAGGCAGGCGGGGCAGGCCCGCGGTGTGGGTGGCCAGGTGGGTGAGGGTGATGTCCGTACCGCGTACGGGAACCTGTGCGCCCGGAGGCAGGTGGCGGGCGGCGGGATCGTGGTGGCCCACCTCGCCCCGGGCGGCGTGTTCGGCGAAGAGCAGCGCGGTGAACGTCTTGGTGAGCGAGCCGACCTCGAAGCGGGTGGACGGTTCCACCGGCATCCCGCCCTCGAACACGGTGCTGCCCCGGACGAGGAAGGACCGCTGCCCGCGCCGGTACAGGCCGACGGCGACGGCACTCGCGTCCGGGGCGGCCGACAGCAGCGATGCCGGCAGGCCTGGCGGCAGTGCCTCGGGCGGGCCGGATTCCGGCGCGGCCGGTGTCCCCGGCGGCGTCATGGGCCGGGCTGTCCCGCGTCGCCCAGCGCCCGGGTGAGGGCGATGGTGCCCGCGACGACGGCCACGACGGTGGGGTGCTGGTGGGCGTCGAAGAGTTCGGCCGGGTCGCCTTCGACGGGCTGGTCGTCGCGGGGCACGAGCCCGTCGTCGCGCTGCAGGCCGGCCAGCCGCTGCCAGTCGTCGGTCTCCGCCCAGGGCTCGGGCAGACAGGTGCCGACGATCATCAGCTCGGCCACCAGGTCCCACTGGCCGCACTCCGCCCAGATGTCGGTCCACACCGGCAGCCACCGGGTCAGGTACTCCACGAGCTCGGCGGGGAGCCGGGCGGGCAGGCGGCCCCAGTCGGTGAGGTGGAAGGCGGCGTGGGTGACGCCGTAACCGGTCAGCCAGTCGATGTGCCAGGGCTCGGGCCTGGCGCCGAGCCAGGTGGCCTCGGTCAGGGTGGCCCAGTCGTAGGCTGCCGTGCCCTGGTCGAGGCCGATGACGCGCGCGGAGTTGGCGACCGCGAGCCGCCGGTTCGGTACGTGCTCCACGGCGTGTGTCGAGCGCAGGGTGACCGTGTGGGCGAGCAGGCGGTCCAGCTCCGGGTGTTGGTAGCCGCCGCGGACGAAGTGGGCGTAGGTCTCCATCGGGTCGGTCTTGAGCGGGTGGCGCAGCAGTCGCTCGTACAGCAGCGCACCGCTGTCCACCTGCTGCCAGCAGAACTCCAGCAGCTCGCGGGCCAGGGCCAGTTCGGCCGTGCCCGCGACGCCGCTGCGCAGGACCAGGGAGGCCGCGAGGGCCGCCTCACCGAGGCCTTTGTACGCGTCGGCGTCGTCGACGAGGTCGGCCCGGGGGCAGTCGGAGAGTTTGCCGTACTCGCGGTTGGCGTGCAGCCAGGTCAGGGCCCGGGAGCCGATGGCGTGCGCGGTCCGCGCCGGGGCCGGGCTCATATCTCCTCCAGGCCGAGCAGCCGGCGGGCGACGGCGGTGTCCAGGGCGGGGCGGTCGCCGCCGCCGAGCAGCCCGATGTGTTCGGTCAGGGGCACGGGGTCCAGCGGCAGCTCGGTCCCGTCGGCCCGGAGCCAGGCGAGCCAGCGGGTGATCCGGGCGGCGGTGGGGTGGTCACGCCGCAGGGTGGCGCGGGTGGCACCGCGGGCCAGGCCCAGGGCGCCGGTCCGGGCGGCGGCGTGCACCGGTCCGTCGAGCCCCGGCAGGGCCAGTGAGGCCAGTTTTCCCATCCGTACGGACCAGGACACCCAGCCTTCCCGCGCGAAGGCGCCGGGGCCGCCCGGGCGGTCGTCACCGGCCGCTTCGGTGGTCGGTGGCAGGCCGCGGGGTGTGGCGTCGTCGCACAGCGGAGGGCCTTGGGGGAGGGGCGCAGCCCGTACCGGCGAGCCGGCGGGGTCGAGGCGGGCCAGTACGGTGGCCAGACCCCAGTCGATCCAGGCCATGACCCATGCCTCTTCGGTGCCCGCGGGGGGCGCCGGAACGGGCGCCTCATCCGGCGGCAGGGCACTGAGTGCCAGGCTGATGGCGTCCGTTTCGCCGGCGGGAGGGGCCTGACCGTTCAGTACGTACGGCGCGAGGACGTCCGCCCCCAGGATGCGGATGGCGCCCAGCGCCACCGCCGGGTCGCCTCCGGACTCCGCCGCCGCGGCTTCCACGTGGAGCGCGGCCACGGCTGCGCCCCCGGTGCCCCGGAGGGCATCGAGGGCGCGACGGGCCAACTGGTCGGCCGATTCGCTGTGGGCGGTCCGTGAACGCTCGGAGATCACCGGCGCTTCGTTTCCTTCGGCTCCTTGGGCGAGATCAGGAGCCCCAGGAGCAGGACGCCCCATGCGGCGCCGTGCGGTGCGGGGACCGGTGCGTCGCTCAGCGGGGCTTCGGGCTGGGCCGCGACCCACCCCAGTGCTTCCTTGTCGAGTGTGAGGCCGGTGGGCTGGAGAGTCTGGGCAAGCATCATTCGCTCCCTCGAAGAGATGTCATCACCAAGGTCCGGTGATGCCCCCGATGCCACCTCCCAAAGTACTCCTATGTCGACAAATCGACCATTCGTGTGCAAAGGGAGTTCCGGCCGGCGGGATCGCCTGTGCGCAGGGGCAATGCCCGCGGTGCCGGGGCGGGTGGCGCGGAGCCCGCCACAGCTGACCAGCCGTCAATTCAGGGGCTGCCGCGCCTCATCCGAACAGCTCCTCCGCCGTCGAGTCCGTCACGCTCGCGCCCATGTTGCGCTCCATCATCCGCAGCGCGGCGTCGGCAAGGTCGGCGTGGATGTGTGCCACCGCGTCGCGCGGGACCGTGACGTCCAGGTGGCGGATGTGCGCGTCGAGGGCCGAGTACAGAACGCACTGCTCGGTCACCTGGCCACAGAGCACTATCCGCCCGATGCCGTGCTGGCCGAGCAGGTACTCCAGCGGCGTCTCGTAGAAGATCGAGTGCCGGGCCTTGACCACGAACAGCGAGGAGTCGTCGGGGCGGAGCGGCTCCACCAGGTCCGCGTGCGGTCCGTCCAGCGCCGTGCGGAGGATCTCGTCGTGGTGCGAACGCCAGCGGCCGAAGTTGTCGTTGACGTAGATGACTTCCACGTCCGAGCCCTTCGCACGGGCCCGCTCCAGCACCCGCAGCATGCCGGGCAGCGCGTCACGTACCGACGGCAGCAACTGCTCGGCGTCCGCGTGTTCATACGTGTTGATCATGTCGATCACGATGAGCGCCGTACGCATGTCAGCCGTTCCCCTCGACGAGCACCCGGACCGTCTTCAGCTCGGGGTCGGCCGCGTCGGGCACGTTCATCCCGGCCCGCACCCCGCTCGTCAGATAGCGCACCACGGGCTCGTCGAGCCGTTCGCCGGGCAGCGCGGCCGGGATGCCCGGCGGGTAGGGCGTCAGCATCTCCGCCACGATCCGGCCGGCCGCCGCGCTCGCCGGTACGTCCTCGACCTCGCCGAAGTAGGCGTCGCGCGGCAGGCACACCTGCTCCAGCCGCAGTTCACCCGGCGTCGGCACCTCGACCTCGGGCGCCGGCCGCAACTCGGCGGCGTGCCGCGACAGGTCGCGCAGGGCGTCGAGCAGTATCCCGGCGGTCGAGTCGTCGTCGGCGTGGGTCAGCTGGGCGCTGATCCGCCGGTGGTCGGCGAGGTGGGCGTCGACGGAGCGGTGTTCGCGCAGCCAGTCGGCGGCCCGATAGCCGGACGTGCCGAGCCCGCTGACGTCGATCACCACGGGCAGCGGGTCGAAGTCGTCGGCCAGCCCCGGACCGCAGAAGTCGGCCCGGTCGTTGACGTGCAGCCCGTCGATCTCCTCGATGGCGGCCCGTACCCGCGCGGCCAGGTCCAGGGCCCGGCCTACGAGGTCGTGGCCCCGCAGGGCCATCTGCCGCCGCCAGCCGTCCAGGCCCGCGTACAGCAGCACCGAAGGGCTGGTCGTACCGAACAGGTCCGCCCGGGACTTCAGCACGGTCGGCCGGACCAGGTCGCCCTGGAGATGGAACACCGACCCCTGCTCCAGGCCGCTGCCCATCTTGTGGATGCTCGTCACACAGACATCGGCGCCGGCGTCCATCGCCCAGGAGGGCAGATCTGGGTGGAAGGGCAGATGCGCTCCCCACGCCTCGTCCACGACCAGCGGGCGCTCCCGCCGGTGGCACACCTCCGCCAGCCCGTCCAGGTCCGCGCAGGTGCCGTACGGCGTCGGACTGGTCACCAGCGCGCCGCGGGCGTCGGGATGCTCCTCGAAAGCCCGCTCGAACGCCTCGACCGACGGCGGATGGGCGATCCGGCGCTCCTCGTCCCACTGCGGGTCCACCCAGATCGGCCGGACGCCGGACAGGATCAGACCCGACACCACCGACTTGTGCGCGTCCCGGCCGACCAGCAGCTTCTCGTGCGGCCCAGCGACGGACAGCATCGCCGCCTTGACGGACAGGGAGCTGCCGCAGGTGGAGAAGAACGTGTGCGAGGCGTGCACCGCGTCCGCCATCAGCGCCTCGGCCCGCTCCAGCACCCGGCCCGTGCCCAGCCGGTCGTCCAGACCGCCGGAGGCCAGCAGATCGCTGAGGAAGACCGCGTCGCCCAGCACCTCCCGCACCAGCGGGTCGGCGCCGCGGGCCTGCTTGTGCCCCGGCGGGGTGAACGAGACCTCCCCGGCCTGCCGGTATCGGGCCAGCGCCTCCAGAACCGGTGCCTGTGTGTGATCGACAGCCATGCGCCAGGGGTTCCCCGGGCCCGGACGGGTCAATCACCGTACCGTCCGATTCCGCCCGTGGCGCGGCTCACCCGTACGGCGACGGAACGGGCACCCGGGCGGGTCCGCGGCGGCACGGTCCGGGCGCGCCCCGGCGCTCGTGGATCTTTGCCGGCCGGTACGGGTTTTCCCTGACCGGCGCGGGGAACCCGCCCTCGCGCCGCCGGTCGGCACCGGCGGCACCGGCCTGCCGCCACCGGGGCCGCGCTTGCCGCCCCCGCTCGCAGCCGGGGCTCCGGCGGGCGAGCCTTTGAGGAGGCACCCGCCGCCGGGCCGATCGCCGTGGCGGACCGCAGACGCGCTGGAGGAGAAGCGATGGGCGTGCGCAAACGGGTTCGCGACTGGCCCGTGTACCGGCAGCTGACCGGTGGCGACCCGCTGGGCCGGGGCCGCGCCGCGATGTCGCCGTACACGGAGCGGCTGCGCCCGCGGACGGACTCCGCCGACCGGATGGTGCGCTCCGTCTGCCCGTACTGCGCGGTCGGCTGCGGCCAGCAGGTGTACGTCAAGGACGAGCGGGTCGTACAGATCGAGGGCGATCCGGACTCGCCCGTCAGCCGTGGCCGGCTCTGCCCCAAGGGGTCGGCGACGCTCCAGCTCACCACCGGCTCGTCCCGCCGTCACCAGGTGCTGTACCGGCCCCCGTACGCCACGGACTGGGAGCCGCTGGACCTGGAGACGGCCATGGACATGGTCGCCGACCGGGTCGTGGAGACCCGCCGCCGCACCTGGGAGTGGGAGTCCGACGAGGGGCTGTACACGGCACGCACCCTGGGCATCGCCAGCCTGGGCGGCGCCACCCTCGACAACGAGGAGAACTACCTCATCAAGAAGCTGCTGACCGGCCTCGGCGTGGTCCAGGTGGAGAACCAGGCCCGGGTCTGCCACAGCTCCACCGTCGCCGGTCTCGGCACCTCCTTCGGGCGCGGCGGCGCGACCACCTTCATGCAGGACCTCCAGCACGCCGACTGCATCGTCATCCAGGGCTCCAACTTCGCCGAGGCGCACCCGGTCGGCTTCCAGTGGGTGATGGAGGCCAAGGCCCGCGGCGCCCGCGTCATCCACGTCGACCCGCGGTTCACCCGTACCAGCGCCCTGGCCGACCTGCACGTCCCCCTGCGGGCGGGCAGCGACATCGCCTTCCTCGGCGGGATCATCAACCATGTCCTGACCGAGGAGAAGGACTTCCGTGACTACGTCCTGAACTACACCAACGCCGCCACCCTGGTCGGCGAGGACTTCCGGGACACCGAGGACCTGGCCGGTGTCTTCTCCGGTCTGGACGCGGACGGGACCCACTACGACACCCTGAGCTGGCAGTACGAGGGCGTCGACGTCCAGGCGCCGTCGGGCGAGGTGGACGAGCTGTACGAGGTCCGCGTCCAGGAGGCCGGCGGCTCGGAGTCGCACGGCTCCGGCGGGGCCCGCACCGGGCAGCAGGCGCCGCGCGACGAGGCGCTCCGGCACCCGCGCTGTGTCTACCAGGTCCTCAAGCGCCACTACGCCCGCTACACCCCCGAGATGGTGGAGCGGATCTGCGGAGTGCCGCAGGAAACGTTCCTGCGGGTGTGCGAAGACCTGACCGCCAACTCGGGCCGCGACCGCACCAGCGCCTTCTGCTACGCGGTCGGCTGGACCCAGCACTCGGTCGGCGCGCAGTACATCCGGGCCGCGAGCATCCTGCAACTGCTCCTCGGCAACATCGGCCGCCCCGGCGGCGGCATCCAGGCCCTGCGCGGCCACGCCTCCATCCAGGGCTCCAGCGACATCCCCACCCTCTTCAACCTGCTGCCCGGCTACCTCCCCATGCCGCACGCCCACGCGCACGAGGACCTGGACACGTTCGTCGAGGCGACCCGTACCGTGAAGGGCTTCTGGGGTGACATGCGCGCCTACCTCGTCAGCCTGCTCAAGTCGTACTACGGCGACGCGGCCACCGCCGACAATGATTACTGCTTCGGCCACCTGCCGCGCCTGACCGGCGCGCACGCCACATACGAGACCGTCATGGCGCAGCTCGACGGCACCTGCAAGGGCTACTTCCTGATGGGGGAGAACCCCGCCGTCGGCTCCGCCAACACCCGCCTGCAACGCCTGGGCATGGCCAACCTGGAGTGGCTGGTCGTACGGGACTTCTCGCTCATCGAGTCGGCGACCTGGTGGCAGGACGGCCCGGAGACCGAGACGGGCGAACTGCGCACCGAGGACATCGGCACCGAGGTGTTCTTCTTCCCGGCCGCCGCGCACACCGAGAAGTCCGGCTCCTTCACCAACACCAACCGGTGGGTGCAGTGGCACCACGCGGCCGTCGAACCGGACGGCGACGCCCGCAGCGACCTGTGGTTCATGTACCACCTCGGCCGGCGCATCAAGGCGAAGCTGGCCGCCTCAACCGACCCCATGGACCGGCCGGTACAGGACCTGACCTGGGACTACCCGGTGGAAGGGCCGTTGCGGGAGCCGGTCGCCGACGCCGTGCTCGCCGAGATCAACGGAACCGGCCCGGACGGCGCCCCGCTGACCGCGTACACGGAGCTGAAGGACGACGGCTCGACGAAGTGCGGCTGCTGGATCTACTGCGGCGTCTACGCGGACGGCGTCAACCAGGCGGCCCGCAAGAAGCCGCACACCGAACAGGACTGGGTCGCCAAGGAATGGGCCTGGGCCTGGCCCGCCAACCGCCGCATCCTCTACAACCGCGCGTCGGCCGCCCCGGACGGCACACCGTGGAGCGAACGCAAGGCGTACGTGTGGTGGGACGCGGCGGAAGGTACATGGACCGGCCACGACGTCCCGGACTTCATCCCCGACCGCGCCCCCGACTTCGAGCCGCCGGACGGTGCGACCGGCCCCGACGCACTGCGCGGCGACGACCCGTTCATCATGCAGGCGGACGGCAAGGGCTGGCTGTACGTACCCGCCGGCCTCGTGGACGGGCCGCTGCCCACCCACTACGAGCCGCAGGACTCCCCGTTCGGCAACGCCCTCTACCCGTCCACACCGCGCTCACCGGTCCGCCGCCTGCACCCCCACGAAGGCAACCGCTACCACCCCAGCGGCGATGAACCCGGCGCCGACGTCTACCCGTACATCGTCACCACCCACCGGCTCACCGAGCACTTCACCGCGGGCGGCATGAGCCGCTGGTCGCCGTATCTCGCCGAACTCCAGCCGGAGCTGTTCTGCGAGATCTCCCCGCAGCTCGCCGCCGAACGCGGCCTGGAGCACATGGGCTGGGCCACCATCATCACCGCCCGGAACGCCATCGAGGCCCGCGTCATGGTCACCCGCCGGATCTCCTCCCTCACCGTCGAGGGCCGTACGGTCCACCAGATCGGCCTGCCCTTCCACTGGGGACCCAATGGCGTGGTCACCGGCGACGCCGCCAACGAACTGGTGGCCATCGCCCTCGACCCCAACGCCCACATCCAGGAGGACAAGGCGCTCACCGCGGACATCCGGCCGGGACGCCGGCCGCGCGGACCCGGCCTGCCGGACCTGGTCGCGGCCTACCGCGAGCGCGCCGGCATCGACGCGACCACCGGAACGGAGCCCCGCCCGTGACCGACCACCTGCTCGGCGACCACTCGCCCGGTGACCGCCTGCTCGGCGACCGCCTGCTCAGCGGCGTCGAACCCGACCCGGCCGGGGACGCGGGCCACCCCGACGCCCCGCCCCGCACGGGCTTCTTCACCGACACGTCGGTGTGCATCGGCTGCAAGGCGTGCGAAGTGGCCTGCAAGGAGTGGAACGCTTTGCCCGAGGACGGACTGTCCCTCTCGGGGATGAGCTACGACAACACCCAGGGGCTGGGCGCGTCGACGTGGCGGCACGTGGCTTTCGTCGAACAGCCGGTGCCCGCGCCCGAGGGACGCACGGAACTGCCGCTCGCCGGCACACCGGACAACGACGGCTCGCCGGAAACCGCTGGCTCCGGTGGCTCGGGCGGCGAACTGCGCTGGCTGATGGCCTCCGACGTCTGCAAACACTGCACCCACGCCGCCTGCCTGGACGTCTGCCCCACGGGCTCGCTCTTCCGCACCGAGTTCGGCACGGTCGTCGTCCAGGAGGACATCTGCAACGGCTGCGGCTACTGCGTACCCGCCTGCCCGTACGGCGTCATTGAGCAACGCCCCTCAGACGGCCGCGCCTTCAAATGCACCCTGTGCTACGACCGGCTCGGCGCCGGACAGGAACCCGCCTGCGCCAAGGCCTGCCCGACCGAATCCATCCAGTACGGGCCGCTGGACGAACTCCGCGAGCGCGCCGCGCTCCGCGTCGACCAGCTCCACGCGGCAGGCGTCACCGACGCACGCCTGTACGGACACGAACCGGACGACGGCGTTGGCGGGGACGGCGCGTTCTTCCTCCTCCTCGACGAACCGGAGGTCTACGGCCTGCCGCCGGACCCCGTCGTCACCACCCGCGACCTGCCCGCCATGTGGAAGCACGCGGGCACCGCGGCGTTCTCGCTGGCCGGCGGCGTCGCGCTGTCGTTCGCCGTGCCCGCACTGCACCACCTGGCCAGGTCCACCGGACGGAAGGGATGGCGATGACCGGCTCCGATGTCACCCGCGAGGGCCCGGAGGGCGAACGCCCGGGCCGGGACGCCGCGCCGGCGATGCTGCGGGGCGGGCCGGGCGCCGACGGGCGAGGGCGGCGCAAGGGCGGCAAGCGCGGCCGTGGCGGCCGCGGTGAACAGCTCATGGCGCCCCCGGCCGAGTTCCAGTCGTACTACGGCAGGCCGATCATCAAGGCGCCCGCCTGGCGCGCCCGGGACATCGCCGGGTACTTCTTCCTCGGCGGCCTGGCCGGCGCGGGATCGGTACTGGCCGCCGGAGCCCACGCGACGGGCCGCACCACCACCGCGACCGCGATGAAGATCTCCTCCGTCGCGGCGGTCACCCTGTCCACCGCCGCGCTCGTCAACGACCTCGGCAGGCCGGGCCGGTTCGCGAACATGCTGCGGGTCGTCAAGCCGACCTCGCCGATGAGCGTCGGCTCCTGGCTGCTGGCCGCCTACGGGCCGGCAGCGGGCGCCGCGGCCGCCTCGGCCGTCACCGGGAAGCTGCCCAGGACGGGCGCCCTGGCCACCGGCGCCGCGGCGCTCCTCGGCCCGGCCGTCGCCACCTACACAGCGGTCCTCGCGGCGGACACCGCCGTCCCCGCGTGGCACGGCGCCCACCGCGAACTCCCGTACCTGTTCGCCGCCTCGGCGACGGCCGCCGCCTCCGGGATGGCGCTCGTCGTCGGCCCCGTACGGGAGACCGCACCCGCCCGCTGCGCCGCGGTCCTGGCCGCGGTCGCCGACGAAGCGGTGACCAAGGCCGCCGAACGGCGCCTCGGCATGGTCGCGGAGACCTACCGGACAGGGCGGGCCGGCACGCTGCTCCGCACGGCGAGCGCGCTCACCGCGGCCGGAGCCGCCGTGGGCGCCGTCTGCGGAGGCCGCTCACGACCGCTGGCCGTCGCGGGCGGTCTGGCCCTGCTCGCCGGTTCCGCGTGCACCCGCTTCGGGATCTTCGCGGCCGGCATCGCCTCCGCCGAGGACCCGAAATACACCGTCGTACCCCAACGGGCGGCCAAGGAAGCCCGCCGCACCACCCCAACGCACAGCGCGGAGAGGACTCAGCCCATATGACCCGCACACCCCACAACGACGAGCCGGCCCAGGTCGTGCTCAGCGCACAGTCCCCGGCCGATGCCGAGGCCGTGTTCAGCACACTGCGCAGCTGCTTCGACTCCGACCGCGCCGACGGCGACACCCCGCACGAACAGCCGCACCAGCCCGGACATCCGACGGTCTGGACCGAGAACTTCGAGACCTCGGAAGTACACGGCGGCGTGGAGAAGAACACCCAGCTGTCCGCCGCCGTCACCGTCGACCTCCAGGGCAGCCACCTGGCGGTGGACCGGCTGCGGGACGTGCTGACGCGCGCGTTCGCCGTCCGTACGGAAGGCACGGTGTCGGGCGACCAGGAAGTCGAGCTGCAACTCGTCCTGGAAAACGCGGACAAGAACTGACCGCTTCTCGCCGGAGAATACCGCTCGTCCGGCACGGACGGGCGCGGAGCAGCCTCAGTCCTGCTCCGCGCCCGCCCCTTCTGCGACCGGGACCCTCACCCCGGCGACGAACCGGGGCCCCTCAGCCCCGGCCGCCCGTGCGGTTCCCGGCCCTCACGGCCCCGTAGCCCGGGCCAGGTACCGGTCATAGGCATCCGCCGTGAAGAACGCCGGCAGTTCGCGCGCCAGAGCCGTGCGTTCGAGGATCGCGCGGGCTTCGGCGGCCGGCCCCCGCGGATCCTCCTGCGCCCACGCGGCGCACTCCTCGTCGAGCAGCCTGCGGACGGCGTCCCGGCCGACGGCACCGTGGCGCAGCCACTGCCAGATCTGGCAGCGGGCGATCTCGGCCGCCGCCGCGTCCTCCATCAGGCCGTCGAGAACCACCGCGCCGGAGCCGCGCAGCCAGGCGCCGAAGTAGCGCAGCGCGAGCCCGAGGTTGGCGCGCACACCCTGCTCGGTCGGCGGTCCCGCGGTGCGCCGGACGGCCAGCAGCTGGTCGGCGGTGACGTCGACGTCGTCCCGGGTGCGGTCGATCTGGTGCGGCCGCCCGTCCAGCACGCCGTCGAAGATGTCGCGGCAGAAGGGGACGAGCCCGGGGTGGGCGACCCACGTCCCGTCGAAGCCGTCCTCCGCCTCACGCTCCTTGTCGAGCCGCACCGTGGCGAGCGCCGCCTCGTCGGCCGTCGGGGCGCGGCCCGGGACGTGCGCCGCCATACCGCCGATGGCGTGCGCGCCGCGCCGGTGACAGGTACGCACCAGCAGATCGGTGTAGGCCCTCAGGAACGGCGCCGTCATGGTGATCTTCGTACGGTCCGGGAGGGAGAAGTCGGGCCGGTGTGCGAACGTCTTGATGAGGCTGAACAGGTAGTCCCAGCGCCCGGCGTTGAGCCCGGCGCTGTGCTCGCGCAGCTCGTACAGGATCTCCTCCATCTCGAAGGCGGCGGTGACCGTCTCGATCAGGACGGTGGCGCGTACGGTGCCCCGCGGAATGCCCAGCAGATCCTGGGCGAGCAGGAAGACGTCGTTCCACAGCCGGGCGTCGCAGGCGTTCTCCAGCTTGGGAAGGTAGAAGTACGGGCCGGACCCGGCGTCGATCTGCCGCTGCGCGCAGTGGAAGAAGTAGAGCCCGAAGTCGACCAGCGAGGCGGGTACGGGACGCCCGTCGACGAGCAGATGGCGTTCGGTCAGATGCCAGCCACGGGGGCGGACGACGATCGTCGCGAGCCGCTCGCCCAGCCGGTACTCCCGGCCCTCCGGGGTGGTGAAGTCGATACGCCGCTCGACGGCGTCCAAGAGGTTCAGCTGCCCGCCGATGATGTTGTCCCAGGTGGGGGACGTGGCGTCCTCGAAGTCGGCGAGCCACACCTGGGCGCCCGAAGTGAGCGCCTCGACCGTCGTCCGCCGGTCCGGCGGACCGGTGATCTCCACCCGGCGGTCGCTGAGCCCCGGCGCGGGCGGCGCGACCCGCCAGCGCGGATCGGCGCGGACGGCCGCGGTGGCCCGCGAGAAGTCGAGCGGCGAACCGGAGGAGAGCCGCAGGGAGCGGCGGCGGCGCTCGGTGAGCACCTCCCGGTGCCGGTCGGCGAAGGCCGTGGCGAGGCGCCCGACGAAGTCCAGCGCGGCCGGCGTGAGAATCTCGCCGAAGCGGTGGCCCGGAAGGCCGAGCACCTGGATGTGGTGGGTCAGTTCAGTGGTGGACATGGGCGTCTCCCGGATCGCGTGCGGGGCGTCGTGAAGACTCTGGCAGTGGCACTGAGTGCCAACAACCGTGGCACAGTGCCAACTTCTGCGAATCTTCTCCGCCCCGTTGCCAACCTTGCCAACGCGCCGGCCTCTAGGCGGCGGCCCGCGCCCTCCGCCACTCGACCTCGTCGGCGGTCATCGGAGCCTGGATGCTGTACACATCGCCAACCCGCAGGTCGCCCGGTGTGACGAACTCGCCGTAGCAGCCGATGACGGAGACGGAGACCTGGGAATCCGGCTGCCAGAACGTCCGGTAATACGGCGCGTTCGCCGCATCCTCCGGAATTTCCAGCAGGGGCACACCACGCCGCTCCAGCAGGCGCCGCAGCTTCTCGAAGCGCAGCCTGGGAGTGAAGCGCCCGTACCGGGCGCGGATCGCCTCGTCGACGCTGTCACGCCTCCGGTGGGCCAGCCTGTGCACCTGCAAAGTGAAGTGGTGACCCGACCAGGAAGCGTCGCCGCTCTCGCGGTCCCAGAAGAACTCGGGCAGGGCGTAGGAATAGCCCAGGCTGCACTCACCGAACCGGTTCTCGCCGAAGTCGGGCCCCAGGATTTCGGCGACGCGGTCGGGGGAGTCGGTGTGTCGCAGACCGAGCACGGTGCCGGTGGTGACGACGTCCAGGTAGAACGCCAGGGAATACGGGGTCAACTGCGGTTCCTCGGTGAGTTGCGGGAAGAGCAGCTTACGGGCCGTCCGCCGGGCGCCCCGGGGGACCGTCGTCTCCGGGAGGCGCCGGGCGGGTGACGGGCTGGGCGGGTGCGCCGACGCACCCACCCGGCCCGCACCGGTTCAGGACGAGGGCAGCTCCGCGCGCACGGTCCGCGCGGCCGTGACGAGGTTCTCCAGCGAAGCGCGGGTCTCGGGCCAGCCGCGGGTCTTCAGGCCGCAGTCAGGGTTGACCCACAGGCGCTCGGCCGGGATCGCGCCGAGGCCCTTGCGGAGCAGGCTCGCCGCCTCCTCGGCGCTCGGCACGCGGGGCGAATGGATGTCGTACACGCCCGGGCCGGCTTCCCGCGGGTAGCCGTGTTCGGCCAGTTCGCGGGCCACCTGCATGTGCGAGCGGGCGGCCTCCAGGCTGATCACGTCGGCGTCGAGGTCGTCGATGGCCTGGACGATGTCGCCGAACTCGGCGTAGCACATGTGCGTGTGGATCTGCGTCCGGTCCCGCACCCCGCTGGTGGTGAGGCGGAACGCCTCGGTGGCCCAGGCGAGGTAGGCGGCACGGCCGGCGGCGCGCAGCGGCAGCGTTTCGCGCAGCGCCGGCTCGTCGACCTGGATGACCGACGTGCCGGCCGCCTCCAGGTCGCCGACCTCGTCGCGCAGGGCCAGCGCCACCTGACGGGCGGTGTCGCCGAGCGGCTGGTCGTCGCGGACGAAGGACCAGGCGAGCATGGTGACCGGGCCGGTGAGCATCCCCTTGACGGGCCGGCCGGTCAGCGACTGCGCGTACCGCGTCCACCGCACGGTCATCGGCTCGGGCCGCGAGATGTCACCCGCTAGGACCGGCGGCCGGACATAGCGCGTGCCGTACGACTGGACCCAGCCGTGCTGCGTGGCGAGATATCCCGTCAGCTGCTCGGCGAAGTACTGCACCATGTCGTTGCGTTCGGGCTCGCCGTGCACGAGGACGTCGATGCCCGCTCGTTCCTGGAAGGAGATCACCTCGCGGATCTCGTCGCTGATGCGCTCCTCGTACCCGGCCGTGTCGATGCGGCCCGCCCGCAGGTCGGCCCGGGCGGTGCGCAGTTCGGCGGTCTGCGGGAAGGAGCCGATGGTGGTGGTCGGCAGCAGGGGCAGGCCCAGGTGGGCCCGCTGGGCGGTGGTCCGCTCGGCGTACGGTGCCGAACGGCGGCCGTCGGCGTCGGTGACGGCGGCGGTACGGGCCCGTACGGCGGGATCGTGGGTGATCGCGGAACCGGACCGGGACGCCAGGTTCGCGCGGTTGGCGGCCAGTTCCGCGGCGATCGCGTGGGTGCCCTGCGCGAGACCGCGGGCGAGCGTGGCGATCTCGGTGCTCTTCTGCCGGGCGAACGCGAGCCAGCGCAGCACCTGCGGGTCGATGTCGCGCTCGGCGGTGACGTCGAGCGGGACGTGCAGCAGGGAGCAGGAGGCGGCCACGTCGACCCGGTCGGCCAGGCCCAGCAGCGTACCGAGCGTGGCCAGCGACTTCTCGTAATCGTTGATCCAGATGTTGCGGCCGTTGACGACACCGGCGACCAGCCGCTTGCCGGGCAGACCGCCGACGGCGGCGAGCGCGTCCAGATTGGCCGCGGCGGCCTCGGTGAAGTCCAGCGCCAGCCCGTCGACCGGGGCCTTGGCGAGCACCGGCAGCGCCTCGCCGAGCTGGTCGAAGTACGAGGCGACCAGCAGCTTCGGGCGGTCGGTGAGGGCGCCGAGGTCACGGTAGGCGCGTTCCGCCGCGTTGAGTTCGGCCGGGGTGCGGTCCTGCACCAGGGCGGGCTCGTCGAACTGCACCCACGCGGCACCGGCCGCGCGGAGGTCGGCCAGGACTTCCGAGTAGACGGGCAGGAGCCGGTCGAGCAGCGTCAGCGGGTCGAAGTCGGCGGCGACGCCGGGAGCGGGCTTGGACAGCAGCAGGTAGGTGACCGGGCCGACCAGGACCGGGCGCGGCGTGTGGCCGAGCGCGAGCGCCTCCCGTACCTCGCCGACCTGCTTGGCGGAGTCGGTGGTGAAGACGGTGTCGGGGCCCAGCTCGGGCACCAGGTAGTGGTAGTTGGTGTCGAACCACTTGGTCATCTCCAGCGGCGCCACGTCCTGCGTGCCGCGCGCCATCGCGAAGTACCCGTCCAGGGCGTCGGCCGCGTCGGCGGCGCGGTGCCGTTCCGGGACGGCACCGACCATGACGCTGGTGTCCAGCACGTGGTCGTAGTACGAGAAGTCACCGGTCGGTACCTCGTGGAGGCCGGCGTCGGCCAGCTGCTGCCAGTTCGACCGGCGCAGGTCCCGCGCGGTCTCCTGGAGGGCGTCCGCGGTGACGCGGCCCTTCCAGTACCCCTCGACGGCCTTCTTCAGTTCCCGGTGCCGTCCCTGGCGGGGGTAGCCGTACACGGTGGCCCGTGCTGCCGCGGCTGCGGGCTTCGCTGTCACGGAACTCTCCTTCGCGAGCGTGATCTTCTCCGAGCCCCGGTGACGGGACGAGAACGCGAAGGAATGACGCGCCGGGCGAGCCGTGGAGCGTCCGATGACACCCATGCCCGCCTGCCATGACACGCCGACCCGCCCTCGAAGGTCACCGGAGGTGTCCGCGCACGTATGGACGCGCGCGGGCAACGGGCAGGTCTTCGGACTCGCGGGCGCGCCTGCCGGATCATCGTCCGGCGGGCACCTACTGGCCGTCGCTTCCCGGATCCGCGGCCCGGATCCAGTGCGTATGACGGCGGTCGTTCCCGCTCACCGCTGCGGGGCAGTCCCGGATTCCCACCGGGTTCCCTCTTGCGACGCGTCTGCCTGGCGGGCAGGGCGAACCAGCTGCACCGGACAGCGTAGATCGCGCGCACCCCGTACGGACACCCCTGTTCACATGGTGGTACGGGAGATGAGACGCGCGGGGCACGGGCCGCCCCCCCCCCGGACGCTCCCGTACCGCGTCCCGGATGTGTCCGGATCGGCGCTCACCGCGCATGCCGGGGCTCTGAACAATGGAACCCTTCCCGGCCGTACCGTGCACCGCCCGGACCGTCCACCGGAGTCCGCCGCCTTACACGGGGCCGGCACCGCGCCACCGGCACCGCAGGAGGAGGACCCGCCATGCCCGGCACCCACGAGCACCCGCACTCGGAGGCATGGAAGACCGCGCTCACCGTGCTGCAGGAGGTCGCCCCGCCCGCCATCCCGGAGGGCGCGCACGTGTCGACCGTCGAGATCGAATATCCGCCCGGCGACCGGGGCGCCCCGCCGCACCGCCACCCCGGGCCGGCCTTCGGCTATGTGCTGGAGGGCGAGATGCGCTTCGAGCTGGAAGGCGAGCCGGAGCGCATCGTCCGTGCCGGGGAAGCGTTCTGGGAGCCCGGCGGCGACGTCATCCACTACCAGGACGGCAACGCCCGCAGCGACACGCGCCTGCGCTTCGTCGTCACCATGCTCTGCGTGCCGGGACAGCCCATGCTCGTCCTGGTCGACGATGACGAACTGAAGCGGCGCGCCCACCTGCGCGCGTCCCGGCAGCCCTGACGCGTTCCCGCCGTCCAGGCCTCTTCGAACATCTTCAGTTGCCTTCAGTCGCCTCCAGCGCAAGGAGTACGCGAAGTGAAGATCGTGGTCATCGGAGGCACCGGCCTCATCGGCAGCAAAGTGGTCGCCAAGCTGAACGAGCGCGGACACGAGGCGGTGCCCGCGGCACCCGGCACGGGTGTCAACACCCTGACCGGCGAGGGCCTCGGCTACGCGCTGGCCGGGGCCCAGGTGGTCGTGGACGTCGCCAACTCGCCCTCCTTCGAGGAGTCGGCGGTGCGGGAGTTCTTCACCACCTCCACCCGCAACCTGCTGGCCGCCGAAGCTGCGGCGGGCGTGACGCACCACCTGGCGCTGTCGATCGTCGGCATCGAAGGCCTGCCCGACAACGGCTATTTCCGGGCGAAGGTGGCTCAGGAACGCCTGATCAAGCAGGGGCCGATTCCCTATTCGATCGTCCGGGCGACGCAGTTCTTCGAATTCGTCCGGGGCATCGCCGACACCGCCACCGACGGCGACACCGTGCGCGTACCGCAGGTGCTTTTCCAGCCGATGGCGGCCGAAGACGTCGCCGAGGCGGTGACCAGGGCCGCGGTGGACGCCCCGCTGAAAGGCGTCACCGAGGTGGCCGGGCCCGAAGTGACCCGCTTCGACGAACTCATCGCCCGGGCACTGCGCGCGTGGAACGATCCGCGCACGGTCGTCGCCGACCCGCACGCCCTGTACTTCGGCTCCGAACTCACCGAACGCAGCCTCGTCCCCGACGAAGGCAGCGCCCGGCTGGCCACCACCCGCTTCGACGACTGGCTGCGGACTTCCTCCTGAATACGGCCGCGGGGCTATTCAGTCAACGTCACGACATTGTGGTCGGGCCCTCCTGATATCCGCACGCTCTTCGACCAGCTCCCGCCTTTGCCGTTGGTCGGCGCGTTGGCGTCGAGCTGCACGGCCCGCACCGCTTCTCCGCCCTTGCTGAACACCCACAGCGAAGGGCCCGTGTACGACGTGGCGGCGGCCTCCCATTCGACGGGGTCGCCCACGGCATCGGAGATCTCGCCGTCATCGGTGCCGTAGTCGAACACCCGGACCTGATCCCATGAGAAACCGGTCAGCTCCGCCAGCGGCGCCGGGGCGCCCTCCACCGCCGCGTCCAGCTTCCGCTGAAGGGCCTGATCCGTGGTGCTGACCAGCGGCGTCTCCCCGCCGAGCGCCCACCAGCCCGCCCCCAGCCCCGCGGCCACCCCGAGCCCGGCCCATGCCACTCGTCTTCGTGCCGTGCGCACCTGTCGCCTCTCCCCGTTCCACTTCGTCCCGCCGGCGGTGCGTGCTCTGTCGGATCTAGGGCGCTTCTGATGGATCTCCGCGGCGTCGCGACTCCCCCAGCTACCGCTGGGAGGTGCCCCCAGGCACGCACCCTCGCCGCACGGCGCAAAGGGACAGGTGGCTCCGCCACATGACCCTTCACACCGCACTCCCCCTAGCTCTTCGAGCAGGGGGGACCCCCAAGCGCACGCACCGAACGCCGCTCGGTGTCCTCCACGGAGATCCATCAGAAACGCCCTAGTCGTCCGCCCCGGGAGCGTCCGGATTCCGCCCTTCGTCGGGCGCGCCGGGCACCTTGTTGGTGTGCCCGTGCCGTCCGATCTCCACCTTGTCGCTGGGTACGAGTTTCCCGTCGCGGTCGATCACCACGGTCTTCCCGCCCTGCACCGCCTCCTGAATCTTCGCCGCCAGCTCGGCCGGGCTGGCGGTCGGGTTGTTCAGCGCGATCCGGCGGCCGATCTCGTTGTTGTGGAGGTCCATGGATTCGCGGTCCGACGGGTTTCCCGGCAGCCGTTCGTGTGCCGTGCCGTACCGCTCCGCCCAGTCCATGCCGAACCGCTGAGCCATCAGGGCGTTCCAGTACGCATGTCTGAAGGCGTCCATGTGCCCGTCGTTCTTGTCCTCGGGAAATCTCACGCCGACGCCTCATGTGCACCCGGTCGTTGAAGGCGTCACCCCGTGTGCCGCCGTCGTCCAGCAGGTCCCAGGTGATCCTTTCGTCCGCCTGGTCCGCCATCCGCAACGCATCCTGTATCTGCGTATGGGCCTGGTGCAGATTCTCGCCCACCGGCCCGCTCTGGACATCAGGGTCGTGGGCCGTGGCGGGCGGCAGCTCCAGACCGCCGTCCGGAGTGACGCTCGCCCCGTTCTCACGGGCCTTCCGTACGCCACCGCGCAATACGCTCTGGGCGGCCCGGATGTCGGCCGTGGCTATTTCCAGGGCCAGCCTGATGCCGTCGGCTTCCGCTTGTGCATGCTCCAACTGCGTCAGCTCTCCGCCCCAGTTGCTGCGGGCCGCTTCGTAAGCGGGACCCTGCCAGCCGCTCTTCTCGACCGGATCCTTCACCTCGGTCCGGTAACGCTCGACGAGGTCCTTCAGTTTCCGGACCTGCTCCGCCCAGGCCTCGGCGGCTTTCCACACCAGGTCCGAATCGGCCTGCTCAAGCTGTTGCACCGTTATCCCCACGGGCTGTCCCCCGGCTTCATCCCCGCGGCGTTGACGGCGGCCTCTGCCGACTGGTAATTGGTGGCGCTGTACTGGAGGTTCGCCCCCGTACGCCCCATCTGTTCGACGAGGGCGAAGTTCTGCTTCTCCCATAGCGCGGCGGTCTTCTTCAGCTGCTCCTCGCTCTGCCAGCCGTCCACCCCGGTCGCCGCGCGGCGCGTTGCGGCGCAGGTGGGCTCGGCCGCGTCCAGCAGGTCCTGCCTGATGTCGAGTGCTTTGCCGCCGGCCTTTTTGAGCGCATCCGGATCGGCTTCATACCCCTGTGCGGCCCCGCCCGTCCCCGCCATGCAACCCCCCTGGTTGTGTGAAAACCCATCACGCGTGATGGGGGTGGGGCAGCATAGCGCCGGAACGAGATGCGGGGCGGACGCGGGGAAACGGAGATGCGGAAATTCGGATGCTTCGCAGGGGGATGGGACTGCAGTGGCTTTTGCAGGGGGAGGCTGGTGCATTTCCGTAACGTCACCCCACAGCACACCCACTCCGACCGAGAGGCAGGACATGCACGACGTACGCCGGGCCCGCACGGCCGACCACTCCACGCTCGTGAGGTGCGTACAGCAATGGTGGGGTGACTCCCGTACCCCCGAACAGTCGAGGGAGCTGTCACTGCTGCTGCCCCGGCTGTTTCTGCAGCACTTCGCGGACACCAGCCTGGTGCTGGAGGACGAGCAGGGAATCCGGGCGTTCCTGGTGGGCTTCCACTCCGCCGACCGCGCGCACGAGGCGTACATCCACTTCGTCGGCGTGGACCCGCGGCTCCGCAAGCAGGGGGTGGCCCGCCGCCTCTACACCGCCTTCTTCGAGCGCGCGGCGGCGGCCGGCCGTACCGAGATACGCGCCATCACCTCGCCGCAGAACACCGGATCCATCGCCTTCCACCGGGCCATGGGCTTCGAGCCGGAGCCGGGCGACCGGGAGGTGGACGGGGTGCCGGTGCACAGCGACTACGACGGCACGGGCCAGGCCCGGGTGGCCCTGCGCAAGAAGCTCGACGCGCCCCCGATGCGCACCCTGGAGCCCTTCACGACGCGCGCGGCGGTGCCGCAGGACTTCGACACCGTCGTGTCGGTGGTCGACGGCTGGTGGGGCCGCGCCGCCTCCCGCGACCTGACCCGGGTCTTCGTCAACCACTTCCACGACACCAGCCTGATCGCCGAACGCGACGGCGAACTGGCGGGCTTCGTCATCGGCTTCCTGTCGCCCTCCCGGCCGGACGAGGCCTACATCCATTTCACCGGGGTCGCGCCCGCCTGGCGCCGCAGCGGCCTGGGCCGCTTCCTGTACGAACGGTTCTTCGACATGGCCCGCGCGAACGGCCGCACCGTCGTCAAGGCGATCACCTCACCCCGGAACGACCGCTCCATCGCCTTCCACCGCGCCCTCGGCTTCACCCCGTCCGCCCCGGTCACGGACTACGACGGCCCCTCGCTGGACCGGGTCGCCTTCCGCCGCGAACTCTGACCCGCGCACCGGGAACCGAGCGGGCGCTCACGGAGGCGCGGGCCCGGCTGGAGCGCCGAGGCGACGGACAACGCCGGCACGGTGTGGCGGCCCCCGGTCGCGGCATGCAGCCGGGGACCGCCGATGGGGCTACACCGACGGGCCGGCCGTCGTCAGCCGGGGCCGTGGGGGAGAGCGAAGGACTGCACCGTCTTGCCGTCGTGCTTGTAGACGACCTTCGGCGTGGCGTCGGCCTGCGCCGCGGGCTTGGGGTACGTCAGCGTGTAGGTGCCGTTCGGGTCCATCCGGCTCTGTATCGGGCCGGTCTTGTCCTTCTTCAGTACACCGGTGACACCGTGCTCGGCATCCTTGACGGTCACGCTGCCGGAGTTGCCGTCCAGCGCGAGCGTCTCGCCGCTGTCGGTCTTGACCTCCTTGACGTAGTCCGTGGGCATGGCGAACGCCGCGCCGGCCGGTACGGCGAGGGCGGCACCGGCGACCGCGACGGTCAGGGCGGTACGCAGTCCGGTGCGCCGGGGACGACGGGCCGGTGACATGGCGTGCTGCGACATGACTGCTCCTTCATGGATGTACGTGGTGCACGGATGTACGTGCTGTACACGGGTGCCGGAATGCACCCGTGCCCGGCACGCTAGGCAGTCCCTGTTTCGCCCGGCGCGAGGTCGTGTACCAGGCACATCGCGATCGGCCATCGGCCCCGTCACACCCACCGGTGTCCGTCACACCCTCCGGTGCCCGGCTGCGCTCGGTCGCCAGGCCGTCGCCGCGCGGTTACGGCACCGTTCGATCCCTTACGGGCAGCCGTTACACAGTCGCCGGATTGCCGCAACGGAGGGCAGCCAGCATCGTGACGACGTGGCCGTCGCGGCCCGCGCCTGTGTACCCAATGACGGGAATCGTTGTGTCCCTGCCTCCCCCTCGGCCGTCTTCCGGACTCGTACGGGCCTGGTCGGCGCCCCTTGCCGCGGTGGCGGTGGCGGCGCTGCTGAGTGGCTGTACGCCGACCGGGGAGCCCAGGAGCACCGGGCGGACGTCGGCGGCCTCGGCTCCGACGCGGCTGTGGCAGGAGCCTGCACAGCCGTCCGCGTCCAGCCCGGAGGACGTCGACTCCGAGCCCATCCCGCTGCAAGGGGTGCCGAAGGTGCCGTCCGACGACATCCGCACAGCCTCCTGGCTCAAGATCGTCAAGGCGCAGGCCGCCGTGAGCGTCACGATGGGCGGCTCGCTGCCATTCGACGACGCGACCACGCAGCGGATCAACCGGTGCACCGGGGACCAGCAGCACGACAAGCGGTGTCCGGTGCGGGCCCCGCGCTACCAGGATCTCAGCGGGGACGGGAAGGCCGAGCTGATCGTCGGCATCAAGAGCGGGCGTGACCTGACCCTCTGGGTCTACCAGGTCCGGCACGGCCAAGTGGTCCGGATCATGGACACATCCGTCCGGCCGGTGTCGGTGGAGGTGACGGGCGGGAACCTGATCGTGCGTGAGCGCGACGGCTTGGCCGATTACGAGCGGCGTACCGTCTACTCCTGGGACGAGCGGAACCAGACCATGCAGCTGCGGGTCTGGGCGTACGACCCGAACGGCCGCGCCACTTCCCCCTCGGCTTCTCCCTCACCCTCCCCCTCTGCTCCCGCGTCCTCTCCGGGGGCCGCCCGATGAGCACGAAGGCCGCCCGGCGCATGGCGACCAGGGCGGTTCTGGCACCATGCCGCCCCCGGCGGCCGCACCCGGATGGGCGCGCGCTGCCCGGGTGACAGAAGTACAGCGGCGGCTGTACCTGAGGCTCGGCGGACCCGGCCCCCCCATCCGTCACACCTGCCCTCCTCACACCTGCCCTCCTCACACCTGCTTACCGACCGCACCCTGCTGGACAGCCGCTGTTTCAAGGGCAGGGAAGGGGCACTCGGTGCTGGTCCGCTTCATCACGACATGGCTGGAGGGCCCGATGCCGTTCAATCCCTTGGAGCAGCGGGGCATTCCCCTGGACCGGCAGTTACGGAACTGGCGTGAGCTGAACGTGACGCCGATCGATCCGGACCACTGTGATCCGTACACACGATGCCGGATCATCACGATGAACGGGATCGAGGTGGAGGCAATCCTCTTCAGTCACCAACTGGCCCGGCACTGTACGGACCTGGAGATCAAACAGCAGCTCGCCCGGACCCGCTACATCGAGGCACAGCAGCAGAAAGCGGTCAACTGGCTGCTGCCGGGGGTCTCGTCGGTGCTGGAGACGACCATCGCGTACGAGCAGGTGGCCGTCGACCTGACGGCGTGGGTGGCGCGGATGGAGCCGGAGCCGTACCTGAAGCAGGCGTACCAGTTCGGGGTGCTGGAGGACTTCGACCACCTGTACCGGTACGCGAACCTGTACGAGATGATCGAGCACCGCAAGGCGGAGTCGATCGTGGACGGGCTGACCGAGGTGATGCCGGGCCGGCCCACGCCGCTGCACCACCGCCACCCGGTCGACAACGTGCGCGAGCCGTACGACAGGGCCAGGACCGACCCGCTGTCGAAGCTGCACGCGCTGACGGTCATGTCGGCCGAGCAGCAGACGATGAACTTCTACATGAACACCGGCCCCACCTACATGGAGCCGATCGCCCGCCAGTTGTACCAGGAGATCGGGCTCATCGAGGAGGAGCACGTCACGCACTACGAGTCGCTGGTCGACCCGGGCGAGACGTGGTGGGAGCAGTTGGTCCACCACGAGTACAACGAGTGCTACCTCTATCACTCCTTCATGGAGCAGGAGAGCGACCCCAAGGTGAAGGCGATCTGGGAGCTGCACCTGAACATGGAGCTGGAGCACCTGCACATCGCCTGCGACCTGATGCGGCGCCACGATGACCGTGACCCCGCCGAGGTCTTGGCACCCGAGCTGCCCAACGTGCTCACCTTTGAGCCGAACAAGGGCTACCTGCGGGAGCTGCTCGCCGACCAGCTGGATCTGACCACACTGGGCGCCGGCTACGTGCGCGAGGCGCATGAACGGTTCGAGGCGATGCAGGAGGCCCTCAACGGCGGCGCCACGCCGCCCAGCGACCAGGTGCTGGCCGAGCACGACAAGCTGATCGGCGGCGACTACCGGCTGGAGACCGAGGGCGAGCACCCGGCCACCGGCCTGCGGGGAGGCCGGTGATGGCCGCGGCACACCGGGCCGACGAAAGCCTGGGCGCGGCGACGACCGACCCGGCGGAGGACCTCACCCCGGCCCTGGAACAGGACGTGGTGGCGCTGCTGACGGCCCAGCACGGGCAGATCCGCAACCTCTTCGACGAGGTCGAGCAGGGCAGCGGCGATGCCCGACGGGACGCGTTCCGGCGGCTGGTGCGGATGCTGGCGGTGCACGAGACGGCCGAGGAAGAGGTCGTGCACCCGTACGTGAAGCGGGTGGCGGACGGCGGGGACGACATCGTCGCCGACCGGCTGGGTGAGGAGAAGCTCGCCAAGCAGGCCTTGTCCGCCCTGGAGGACATCGACCCCGAGGACGAGACGTTCCTGCCGCGGCTGCTGTCCCTGCGGACGGACGTGATGCAGCACGCCCGCGCGGAGGAGCGCTACGAGTTCTCCCATCTGCGGAGGCTGAACGATCCGGGGCGGCTGGCAGCGATGGCCAAAGCCGTCAAGGCGGCCGAGGCGACCGCGCCGACCCACCCGCACCCGGGCGTGGAATCCGGCGCGAAGAACGCCGCCCTCGGCCCGCTGGCCGCTGTGGTCGACCGGGCCCGCGACGCCGTCCGGGCAGCCCTGGGCAAGGACGGCTGAGCCGCGGGAGGGCCACTCCCGGTGCCCGATCACCGGCCCGGCACCCAGCCGTGTACCCGGCACACCGCGGTCGCCGCCCGCTCGACCGCCTCCAGCTGCACGTTTGGCCACGGATCTGAGCCGTCACCGAGGGTTGCGTACTCGAAGCCGCAAAAATGCGTGTTGCCGTCGGTAGCGGCCTGGTCGGCCGCGGGCAGCGGCCGTTCTCCACTTCACCCCCTCTGCCCGCAGGGCAGTCACTAGACGGTCAGGGCTCATCGGTGTCGTCAACTCGGCGCTCACTATCTCCCCGCGCCCGAAATCTCACCCCTCGATCGGCTACGCCGCCGACCCGTACGACGCCAGCCAGAGCTGCAACGTCATCACCAGCAGTGGAGAGACGAACGGACTGATCACCAGGCGACGGGGCGCAGTGGCCTGCGCCTGGTCTTCGCGGCGCTGCTGCGCACCACGCTCGACCGCCTGCTCGTGCTCGCTCCGCAGCGCCGACAGGCCGGCTTCGACCTGGCCGATGCGTTGCTCGACCACCCGCAGATCCGCCCGGTACATGTCCTCGGTCACCACGTGAACGAAACGAGGAACTCTGCGCCGGACAGGCAACCGCGGGAGCGTCAAATCTCATTTAGCTGGTGCGTACGCAACAGTTGTGTGGGAGGCTCACGCCAGTAGTAACTCAACCGTGTACGCGAGCGGTCCCGGGCCCGAGGCGCCCACCATGTTCCTCACGTGTTCAGGCCACGCAAGGGTCGCTCTGGATATCCGAGCCCCTGACCCCGAAGACACGTTGGACATGCCTTCGGGTCTGGTAGGGGTTCGGTCGCTGAGCGGCTGGCGAACCTGGTGCCGTTTACACCAGGTTCGTCAGCTACAGCAGGGCGTCGATGAGCTTGGCCGCCACAGCGGAGACGAGTGCTCCGATGATGATCAACGCCAGTTCACGTCGGCCCAGCCGGTTGACCAGGTTCCCTAAGCGATGACGCATGGCCACCTCCGGTGTTCGTCCCGGACCCGTTGTCCGGGTACGTGAGTGAACGGAGGCAGCGCGTGCTGTCACACGGTGGGGAGCCTACGGTGAACAGTCCCTGGCTGAGCAGAGAATCAGGAAATCGGTGCTCAGTTGGCGCGGCAGGTGACGCCGTCGAAGCCGGTCCAGGTGGCTCGGTTGCCGATGCCGGGGTAGAGCCTAATGGTGCCATCGGGGTTGACGTCCATGCGGATGACGATGCCGTTGGCGGTGGAGGCGACGATCAAACTTTTGGTCGTCTTGGGCCGGTAGTTTTCCGGGAGGGTGCCGATCTGCTGGCCGCTGAGAACGGTGACCGGGCAGCGGTAAGGACATACCGTCATGCCTCCTGGCCGCGGAATGCGCCGCTGCACGAACTCAGCATCTACACCTCAGCCAACTCCCCTCGCCGCGACGAACTCGTCATCATTACGCACGCGCCACACAACATCGTCGGCCGCCTGGTGCCCCACGACCACCTTCCACACTGGGGGCTTCCCGGACCTCGGGCGGAGCAGGAGTTCAGGGGCGGCGGCTGCGGCCGTCCGGTGGTAGCGCCGTCCACGGGCTGCCCGCCCGGTTCGATGCCTCCGGAACGGGTCGCACCATCGGTCTGGTGTGTCGGGAAGGACCGGCTGGCCGAGGAAGCGGGCGCACCTCCCGCTCCATCACCGCCAACCGTCACCACCTTCAGCATCTGGCTCTATGTGGTGGGTGTGAAGGAAGCCGGCTTTTCAAGGAGATCATCAGGGAAGCCAGGGACGACCGTGTCATTAGTGCAGAAACCGAGAAGGAAGGCAGTGAAGCCGCCATCGGAGACGAACCATTCCTCGCTGTCCAAGTCGTTCACGGTGACCTTCCAGCTGTCAGGATCCTCGGCAGGGTCCATCAGCCAGAAGATGTCGTCACCATTGCTCGTGACAGCGACAGGCTGGAGCTGACGCGGCGGACAGGGCGGTTCGACCCACTCGCTCATCTTCTCTACCGCGCTGCGTGCAGCCGGTGTCACTTTCACGATGTCGAGGGCTTCGTGGACTGCATTGGGCTGGAGGACACTGAGGAAGCCCTTGAAGCTGCCGCTTCCATAGCGTTCGACGAGTTCCTTGTAATCGCCGGGCAGCTGAGTGCCCAGCGCGTTTTCGACAGTGACCCAGTCGATGCGGGAGACGCTCGACTCGGGTGGGGGGCAGAGCTGCTGGAGACGGATCAGATCGTTCATCAGGGCTCCTGTAGCCAGGCAGGGTTTTCCAACTTCACATTTTGGAATATCGGGCCGCCGCGTCCCCTGGCTTCAAGATGTATGTACCTGGGGATCTTGGCGGCGTCGTTATCGTACTCAAGACGGACATTGTAGTGGACAATGTCGTTGTTATGTTTTACCGCATTCCTGACCATGAACTCATATCCTCGCATGTCAGGCGTGTTCACTGGCCTGTGGGTGATGGTGAAGAGGTTGGTGAGATCGTCACCGGTACCTCCCAGCATGGCAGCGAGCATATGGCCTCGGGCCTGCCCGGAAGGCTGGCCTGTGAAGCCGGGCGGGTACTTGTCTGATCTGGCGCTGGTGCCTTCGCCGAGCATGTCCCTCTCGACTTTGGCCCTCATCGTCTCGAGGCGCCCGTGTCGATCGCGGCCCCACTCGACACGACCGCCCCAGGTGATGTCGTCACGGCACTTCTTGGCCAGGCCCAGGGGGTCTGTGTGTGCGAGAGGGTCTTCGACGTAGATGTACGGGTTGGCGGCTGGTACCAGCCCGAGAGGGTCAGGGGAGAGGTACCGGCCGGTCTCCGGGTCGTAGTAGCGGTTGACGTTGTAGTGCAGACCGGTCTCGCGGTCGAAATACTGGCCGGGGAATCGAAGAGGCGTGTATGCGGTGCTGGTGCGGTCCCACGCGGTGAGACCCCAGAGCGTGCTGTCCGCCTTCCAGGCGGTGTTGCCACATTCATCGATCAGTTCGGTCGGGGTGCCGTTCGGGCTGGTGATAACGAGGAAGAACCGGCGGGCGGTTTCGCGTCCGTCGCCTGCGTCGACCGTGCGCTCTGACTGGGTGATGGGGCGGTCGCCGAGGTAGTCCCAGGTGGTGACCTGGAACGTGGGGGTGTCCGCGCGGCGGATTGACTCCTCGACCAGGAGGTGGCCATCCCAGGTGAAGAGCGTTTCCTCGGTCACATGGCCACTGCTGTCGTAGCACTGCTTAGCTATGCGGCGGCCCAGCGGGTCATAGCGGTACCGCCATGTCAGACCGTTCGGCGTGGTAACAGCAGTGAGCTGGTCCTCGGCATTCCAGCTGTAGCACCAGGCGATCGACTTGCCACTGAGACTGGTGCGACGGCGAGTGAGGAGTCGGCCTTGCTCATCGTATTGGTAGTGGGTTCGCCCGGCGCGGCTGAGGAAGGACCCGTGGTACACCCGTTCGCCTACAGCGGCTTGGCCTGGCAAGTAGGTCGGCCATGTGGCCGAGGACTGGTCGCCGGCCGCGGTGTATTCGTAGTGCTCGCTACCACGGTCGGCCTCGACCGTGACGATGCGGCCGGCGCTGTCCCGGCTGACGGTGCGATGGCCCATCACATCGTCGCGCAGCGAGAGGGGGCTTCCGTCAAGGCCGTAGCCGTAGTGGCGCTCATGTACTGCGCCCGGAGTGCGGACCACCTGGTGGGTGACGTGGCCGTTGACATCCCAAGCGTGGCGAACGCTGAGTAGGTCGTCGAGGATTCTGCTGGTCTCGCAGCCGAATAGGTCGTGGGTGAAGCGCAGCTGGTGATTGGCGACCTGGTACGAGGAGACGTCGTCGGCTACGTCGAGATCCCAACGGCTCACCGAGCCGAGCGGAGTGCGGCGGCCGGTGAGTCGGCCCAGAGCGTCGTACTCACGGATCAGGTATCGGCCGTTGACGGCTTCCTGTATTGGTTGGCCGGACTGGCTGTGTGTCACCGATATTCGTGCATCGGCGTTGCTGGCATGCGTCAACGCCCCGGAGGGGCCGTACTGGAAGAGGGCATCAGTCGTGCCGTCATCGCTGGTCAGGCGTACGACACGACCGAGAGCGTCTCTCTCGAAGTGGAGGGTTTGGCCGGCACGGTTGGTCTGGGCGATGATACGTCCGGCTGCGTCGTGCTGATAGGCCAAGGTACGGCCGTCGAAGTCCGTCTCTGCTTCCAGACGCCCGGCGGGGTCGTAGTGGTACTGCCAGCTGCGGCCGTCGGGGCCCGTGATCGTAGTCAGGCGTAGTTCGGTGTCGTGCCCGAAGAGGTATTGGCTGTTATCGGGGGAGAGCGTGGAGGCCGGCTGGTCGAAAGCATCGACGGCGAAGGTGGTGGTGCGCCCGACCCGGTCGGTGTGGCTGGTGATGTTGCCCTCTGCGTCCCACTGCCAGCTTTCGCGTGTACCGTCGGCCAGTTGTCGCCAGGTGCGCTGTCCTTCGACGTTCCATCCTTGGCTCACTACGGCGCCGGAAGCGTCGGTGGCTTGCACGATGCGGCCGAATTCATCTCGGACGCAGGAGGTGCTCGCGCCGCTCGGATCGGTGACCGCGGTGACCAAGCCGGCGGCATTGCTTACGAGGTGGGTGACCTTCCCAAGCGGGTCGGCGACGGCTGTCAAATGGCCGACAGAGTTGTAGGTGCACTGAATTGTTGCACCGCTGGGGTCAGTTTGCGTGAGCCGGTTGCCGCGTGCGTCGTACGTGTAACGCCATATCTGACCGTCAGCTTCGGTGATCTGGGTGGGCAGGCCGAGACCGTTGAAAGTGGCGTGGGCCTGTGTTCCGTCGGGGAAGTGCACGGTCGTCAGATGACCGTGTTCGTCCCTTTCATATCGCGTGGTGTGGCCGAGTGCGTCGGTCACACTCAGTACCCGGTCGTAGCTGTCGTAGCGTGTCGAGGTGGTGTGGCCCAGCGGATTCGTCTCGCCCACGACTTGGAGGCGCTCGTTGATCTTGTAGCGTGTGAGCTGGTCCAATGAGTTGGTCACCACGACGACGCGGTGGCCGGTTTCTGAGTCGACAGGTTCGTAGGTGTAGCGGTAGCGCAGATGTCCTTCGCTACCTCCCTGTGTCACGCAGCGTCCGTGCTCGTCGTAGGTGTACTCGTATCGACTGCCGTTGGTATCGACCCAGGCAGTCATGCGGTGCTGTTCGTCGTATTCGTAGCGATTGGGCACACCGCTGGAGTTGTAGACGGCGGTGAGGTTGCCGGACTCGTCGTGCTCGTACGACGTCACGATGAGGTCGGTGCCATCCACGCCTGCTGCGGCCAGTAGCACTGAGCTGAGCAGCCCCTGGTCGTCAGTAGTGAACTTGAGTCGGTATCCCCCTGAGTGGCGGATGGCCAGCGGCGCACCGGTCACGTCGTCGTAGTCGAAGGTGATGTGGTTGCCGTTACGGTCCGTGATCTCGTCGAGCAGCCCTAGTCCACTCGTGTGCGTAGCCGCTGTGAAGTAGCGGGTGTAGCCGGTGCCGGGGTCATGAATGGACCAGTCGCCTTGTTCCGTCACCGCCAGTGGCCACCGTGGGCCGCGAAGCGGCAGAACCTGTTGGTCGGCTCTGGGAATCGGGTAGGGAAGAAGCATGCCGTCTTCGGTCACGAAGATGACGCCTTGTTCGTCGAACTCCAGGCGTTGGTCGACCGTCGACGTCCAGGAGGGCCCTACAGTCCGGCCGACCCTGCAGGAGGATTCAAATTTGCGGCTGAAGGTCAAGGGCATGCTGCTGGGAAGCGTGATGTCTTCCTCGCGCAGGTAGACCCGGCCGGTGGCCACGTCCACTGGGTCTCCACAGCCCTTCTTGGTGAGGTCCACCCGTGAGTTGTTGTTCGGGTGTTCCTTGTCGAGCTGTTGCCGGGCCTTGCCGTCCGCCCCGCGGTCGTTGCTCTTCTTAGGGCTGTTCGATCCGTTCGTGTTTGGGGCTTTCGGGTCCTTTTTGCCGTTCTTGCCGATGCCCTTGAAGTGGCCGGCCAGGGCTTTGTCGTTGTCGTGGTGATTCTTGGCCATCTGCTTGATGCCGCGGGACATGTTGTCGTCGAGGTGCTTGGCGGCTTTTTTGACTCCCTTTTCGATGCCGTCGATGACCTTGTCCAGCATCGCGTTCGCCGCATCGGCAATGGCGTCCTTGCCACGGGTACGACCGTGATGGTTCTTGGCCCGGCCGATCTTGCCGCCGGCCTTGTTGCGGAAGGTGCCGCTCGCACTCTGCAGGCCTGTCACGACCCGGTCGTGTTCTTCGGGGTCGTGGCTGAACCCATCGCCGCCAGAGCCGCCACCGCCGCCCCGTCCGCCGGCGCTGAGGAGTTCCATGGGGTTGTCAGCGGCTGATTTCGCGGACTCCTTGACGCCTTGGACGCCCTGGTCGAAGCCTTCCTTGCCTGCTTTGGCGGTCTGCCCGAGGTCCACGCCGTCCTGGACACCGAGAGCATTGGCTCCCAACTGGACGACCAGGTCGCCCACCATCGCGCCGAGAGCTTCCTCGACGGGGGTGAGAGCCATGCTGATGACCTGTTCGGCGACCTGCTGGCAGACCTCTTTGAACAGCCGCTTGACGATCACGCGGGTGGCCTGAGTGGCGGCCAGCGCGCCGACCTCGGAAAGCCCGAGGGTGAACGGAGCCGCGGCCTGCGCGGCAATCACCTCGGCCGCGAGAATGCCAAGTTGGACGATTGCGCCGAGCTTGGCGCCTTCGATGAGGGTGGCAACGCCGTCCAGAGCCGTGGCAGCCATGCGGCCGCACTCCCCCAGATTCTTCAGGTGCGTGCCGTTGACCTTGCTCCAGTGGGCGTTCAACGCCTCGACGGCGATCGAACCGCCTGCCGAGGAGACGAGCCCCTGGATCGCGGTGTGCGCTTCGTTCGCGCCGTCGTCTATGTCGTCGGCGAACTCGCGCATGGCGTCGGCCATCTCGCGGTAGTCGTCCTCGTCCACATTGGGCCAAGAGACCCCGATGATGTCGAGAACCTCGTCTGCCCACCCCGGCAGCACAACACCCATAGAAAACAGCCCCCGCACCGTCAGTCAGATGATCATACATTCTCACCTGGGCGGACGGTTCCTCAAGGGAGGATTCGAGTCACGCAGCTCCAGCAGCCGCACCAGGTGGTCAGCAAGTGTGCGGTACCGAGCGGGCCATAAAACACCCAATAGTGGACCACGTCCGGGTTCTGGGCCACCGCCGTCTCGATCGCCGCCAGATACGCTTCTCCCGGCTCTGGCTCTGGCTGCCGATGATGACAGGCTGCTCTCGCGCGCTGGAAGCAACGCTGACCATTGCCTCCATTGACGGCGGAAGGGTTGAGGAAGGCCAGGTAATTTCGGGAATGGCGTTCGTAGCGAGGGTTGAGGTGAATGCCCACGCATTTGCTGTCTGCTCCTCCTGTCGTGTGTGCCGCATAAGTGGCATTCCCGAACGTGAAAGACGCCGCCGAATATCTGGGTCATTCACCGCACGCGCCCTATGGCTGGCGTCATCGACAGCAGGGGCCACCGTGGTCGAGGCGTGTATCGCGTGGAGTCTGTCGATGCCTGGGCGTCGCCCTCCGGGATTTTGCAGAACGCAGTCGAGGACCGCCGCCTCATACGCAACCCGTGCCGCTCCGGCGCGGTCGGCGGCCGCCTGAGCGCGTGCTGGCCGTCCGTGCTGCGATGCCGGACCGCTCGCGTCTCCTCGTTGTGCTCGGAGCGGGGCTGGGGCTGGGGCTGCGCCAGGATGAAGCCTTCGGGCTGAGTCCGGAGAGCATCGCATTTGCCAAGGCAGTGGTCCATGTCCGGCGCCAAGTCAAGCGCGTGGGGCCCCGCCTGTGCTTCGCGCGTCCAAAGCGCCGCAAGGCCCGAGACGTTCTCCTGCCGTCAAGTGTGGCGCGGGGCACTCGGCGGCACATGGAACTCCTCGCGCCGGTGCCGGCCATGTTGCCGTGGGGCGACCCGCGTCCGCCAGAAACGCCGGTGGAAGCGAAGCACCGGAGGCCGAGGACGCTCACCCTTTTGGTGACCGGGCGTAGGCGCGGCGCGATCGACCGCAAGAGCTTGAACACCTACGTCGGGAAGCCGGCCTTGGCCGGAGCGGGTGTAACCGTTCCGCTGCAAGAGGCCGCCCAGGACGTCCTCCTGTCTGGGAGCCACCCAGGGAGCAGGACTTCCATGCCTTGCGTCACTTCTACGCCTCCGAGTTACTGGAGGCTGGCGAGTCCATCGTCTCCTTGGCGCGGTGGCTGGGGCACTCGTACCCCGGCTTCACGCTGCGGACGTACTCCCGCTTCCTGCCCCGCGCCGGCGCACGAGGCCCCGCCGCTGTCGACGCGGCCTTCGCACAGGCCGGTTCGGGTAGCACCGGTCCGGGGGTACCCGAACCGGCCCGGTGCTACCCGGAAGGTCTCGGCCGACGCGCAAAGTCCTAGAGAAGCCCCACAGGGCCGCAGCCCTTCACGCCGCCCTGCGCTTCCGTTGGCGGCGGGTGGTCAGCCTGCGCCGTTCCTCCTCGTCCGTGGCGCCCCAGATGCCGTAGTTCTGGCCGGTCTGCAGGGCCCATTCCAGGCATTCGCCTGCCACCGGGCACCGGCGGCACACCGCCTTGGCGTCCGCCTGTTGCTGGGCGGCGGGGCCCGTCACTCCTACGGGGAAGAAGAGCTCCGGGTCCTCGTCCAGGCACGCTGCTTTTTCCCACCACTCCATGTCTGCCTTCCCTCGCCGAGATCGCCAGGAGGTTGTCGTCTGTTGGTCGCAGGTTCCGTGGAGTCGCGTACCGGGACTGTGCCCGGGCGAGCAGACGGCACATCAGCCGGCCCGGCGCCGGGGGCGGCGGGCTGTTGGGGGGCGGCTGTTGTGGCCCCCTGTTGTCTGAGTCCGCACGTGGGAACCTGGATGCCCCGGGTTCCCGTGTGCGCGGGATTCAATCCCGTGATGCGGAGGGCAGTTCGCAGACGGCCAGTGCACGTTCGTGGATGCTGCCCAGGATGAGATGGCCGTCGTGTTCGCAGACGCTGGTCACCATGCGGTAGTCCGGACTGCGGCGCCGCAGGTCGTGGACGACGTGGCCCGAGGTGTCGATGGCCAGGACGCCCGCGAGGGGGCCCGGTCGCGGGCGGACGTGCCGGGCCACGCTCCACGCGGCGTGGCGCAGCGCCGGATTCGCCCGGTGCAGGCGGTCCAGGCCGGTGGAGTGGGGGCCGGCCAGGGCCACCCAGAACAGGCCGCCGGGGCCGCGTGACATGTTGTCGGGGTAGCCCGGCAGGTCGTCGGCGAGTACGTCGTGCTGTCCCGCCTGCGGTCCGGTCAGCCAGAACCTGGTCAGCCGGCGGGAGCCGGTCTCCGCCACGGTGACGAACGACTCGTCCGGCGCCAGAGCGACGCCGTTGGCGAACTGGAGCCCGTCCAGTACGACCTCGGGCGTACCGCCAGGACGCAGCCGGACCAGTTGTCCGGTGCCGGTGTGCTCCAGGATGTCGCCGAGCCAGTCCTCCAGGGGGTGGCGGCGGCTGGAGACGCTGAAGTAGACCGTCCCGTCGGCGGCTGCCGCCGCGTTGCTGCAGAAGCGCAGCGGGGCGCCGTCGACCGTGTCGGCGAGGGTCCGTACCGTACCGTCGGACGGCTCGACGCGCAGCAGTCCGCGGCGTGCGTCGCACACCAGGACACCGCCGTCGGCCAGGGGTTCCAGGCCCAGCGGCCGTCCGCCGGTACGGGCGATGATCTCGGCGCGTGGCGGACCGGCCGGCGTACCGGCAGGCGCGCTGCCCGGCTCCTTCGGGAAGGGGCCCAGCCGCAGGATCCGGCCGTCCTCCACCCCGGTGAGCACCCGCCCGGCGGAGTCCACCACCACATCCTCCGGCCCCCGCCCGTCGAGCGGCACTCGCCGGGGCGTCGGCAGGGGCATGGTCATCCGGCTGGTCTCGTGAGTGTTGGCCATGCCCCCCTGACTACCCGGCGCCGGAGACTCCTACCAGGGGCCTGTCGGGATCCGAAGGGGCCGAAGGGTTCGCCGGATTCGCCGGATTCGCCGGGTCGTCGGGTACGGCCGGTCACTGGTTGGCCTTGTCCGCGACCCGCTCTGCCGCGGAGTCCGTTCCAGGGGCCGGGAGGTGGTACGAGCGGCGGCCCGCCACGGCCCACCAGACGGTGGCCAGGGTCAGGACGAGGGCCAGGGCGACGGGTGCGTAGTTGAAGGTCGTGAGGGAGACCGGGTGGGTCTGGGGGAGGCAGAACAGGATGGTGACGAAGGCCACCCAGAGTACGGCGACCCGGCCGACCGGCACGCCCCAGCGGCCCAGGTTCCACGGGCCGGGGCGGAAGCTGCGCCGGTGGCGCAGGCGCAGGTAGATGGGGATGGCGTAGGCCGGGGTGATGCCGATGATGTTGATCGAGGTGACGGCCGCGTACGCCGCCGAGGAGTAGAGGGAGGGGAGGGCGAGGAGGGCGGCGACGGCCACGGAGAGCAGGACGGCGCGGGTCGGGGTCCCGGTGCGCGGGGAGACGTGCCGCCACCGGGCGGAGCCGGGCAGCGCGCCGTCGCGGGAGAACGCGAACACCATCCGCGACGTGGCCGCCACCTCCGCGTTGCCGCAGAAGAGCTGCGCGACGATCACCACCAGCAGCAGCGCCTTCGCCCCGCTGACGCCGACCGCGTCGAGGAAGATCTGGGCGGGCGGCACCCCGGTCGCGGTGTGCTGTACGCCGGTGTAGTCCTGGATGGCGAAGGTGAGCCCGGCCAGCAGGATGAAGCCGGCGACCCACGACCAGCGAATGGCCCGCACGATCCCGCGGGCCGCGTTCACCTGCGCCCCGGTGGTCTCCTCGCTCAAGTGCGCCGACGCGTCATAGCCGCTGAAGGTGTACTGGGCCAGCAGCAGGCCGATCAGCGCCACGTACAGCGTGCTGTTCCAGCCGGTGTCGTTGACGAAGGTGGTGAAGACGAAGGAGACGGACTGGTGGTGGGCGGGCACCAGCCACAGGACGCCGACGATCAGCGCGACCCCGGCCAGGTGCCACCACACGGAGATGGTGTTGAGGATGCCGACCAGGCGTACGCCGAAGAGGTTCAGCGTCGTGTGCAGGGCGAGGACACAGACGTAGATGACCATGAGGGAGCCCGGGGTGGGCTCGAAACCCCACTGCAGACCGGCGAACGCGCCCATGAACAGGGCGCAGCCGAAGTCGATGCCGGCGATCGCGCCGAGCAGGCCGAGGAGGTTCAGCCAGCCGGTGTACCAGCCCCAGCGTTTGCCGCCGAGCCGGTCGGCCATGAAGTACAGGGCGCCGGAGGTGGGATAGGCGCTGGTGACCTCGGCCAGGCCGGCGCCGGTGGCCGGCCGGTGCCTGTCCGTCGCGGTCGGATCGCCTTGCGCGCGTCACGGATGCAGCCTCCAGTACGGGGCGGGGGAGCCGTCAGCGCAAGGAAAGGACCGGTGTGGGGGGTGTGTCGAGCACAACTCGGCCAGATGCCAGATGCCGGGTGGTTTGGGGACAAAGGGGAGAGGGGGTGGGGGATTGGCCTTGGGCCGCGCTGCGCGGGGACGGCGACCGTCCCCGCGCAG
>NZ_JBVIQN010000053.1:0-41742 GCF_055577005.1 Streptomyces sp. NPDC033221
TCCCCCCCCCCCCCCCCCCCCCCCCCCCCCCCCCCCCCCCCCCCCCCCCCCCCCCCCCCCCCCCCCCCCCCCCCCCCCCCCCCCCCCCCCCGCCGGGTCAGCGCGCCGTCTGCTCGTGGACGTACTCCACGAGGCGGGTCAGCGCGGCCGGGTCGGTGTTGGGCAGCACGCCGTGGCCCAGGTTGAAGATGTGGCCCTCCAGGCCGGCGGCCGCGTCCAGCACCTCGCGGGCCTTGGTCTCGACCGCCTCGCGCGGCGCGAACAGCACGGCGGGGTCGATGTTGCCCTGGAGCGCCTTGCCGGGACCGACGCGGCGGACCGCCTCGTCCAGCGGGATGCGCCAGTCGACGCCGACGACGTCCGCGCCCGCCTCACCCATCAGGCCCAGCAGCTCACCGGTGCCGACACCGAAGTGGATGCGCGGGACGCCGTACCCGGACACCGCCTCGAAGACCTTGGCGGAGGCCGGAAGGACGGAGCGGCGGTAATCGGCGGGGGCCAGCGCGCCCACCCAGGAGTCGAAGAGCTGCACGGCGCTCGCGCCCGCCTCGATCTGCACCTTCAGGAACGCGGAGGTGATCCCGGACAGGCGGTCGAGCAGGTCGGCCCAGAGCTGCGGGTCGCCGTACATCATCGCCTTGGTGTGCTCGTGGTTGCGGGACGGGCCGCCCTCGACGAGGTAGCTGGCGAGCGTGAAGGGCGCACCCGCGAAGCCGATCAGCGGCGTGCCGCCCAGCTCGCCGACGAGCATCCGCACGGCCTCGGTGACGTACGCGACGTCGTCCGGCTCCAGCGGGCGCAGCTGCTCCAGGTCGGCGCGCGTACGGATCGGCTTCTCGACGACCGGGCCGACGCCCGGCTTGATGTCCAGGTCGACGCCGATGGCCTTCAGGGGCACGACGATGTCGCTGAAGTAGATCGCCGCGTCGACGCCGTGCCGGCGGACCGGCTGGAGGGTGATCTCGGTGACCAGCTCCGGCATCATGCAGGATTCGAGCATCGCGGTGCCCTCGCGGACCTTGCGGTACTCGGGCAGCGACCGCCCGGCCTGGCGCATGAACCACACCGGCGTGTGCGGCACCGGCTCCCGCCGGCAGGCCTTGAGGAAGGCCGAGTCGTGCGTACCGGTCTGCTGCTGGCCCGTCGGGCGGTCGTTGACGCTCACGTACCAAATCTTCGCACGCGCGCGAGGGCGCCTCCGAATGGGCGACGCGCGCACCGGGTGTCCTCCCTCACCGAGCGGCTCCTTCCGCCTAACCTTCCGGGCATGGCTGCGGCTCACGAACACCTCGCGGACAGCGCGGACAACGTCCCCATCCCCTTCCGTCAGGCGATCGAGGCGCTCCGCACGGCACGGCTGCGTCCCGAGATCGAGATCGAGCCGACGCCCGCGCCCAAGCGCCTCGCGCCTCACGCGTACGCGCTGGAGGCGGCGGTCGTCGAGCCGGGCACCGGTCCCGAGGGGGAGGACACCGATCTCGCCGACGGGAGACTGGTGCTGCTGCACGACCCGGCCGGGCACGAGGCCTGGCAGGGCACCTTCCGGGTGGTGACGCTGGCCCGCGCCGAGCTGGAGCCGGAAATGGGCTCCGACCCGCTGCTCCCCGAGGTCTCCTGGTCCTGGCTCACGGGGGCGCTGGACGCGCGCGGCGTGCGGTACGGGGAACCGAGCGGCACGGTCACCCGCGCCAGTTCGCACTACTTCGGCGGGCTCGCGGACCGGGCCCCGGCGACCCAGATCGAGATGCGCGCCTCGTGGACCCCGGAGGAGGGGCAGGGCGGCGTACCGGATCTCGCGGCCCACCTCAGCGCGTGGTGCGATCTGCTGTGCCAGGTGGCGGGACTGCCGCCGGTCACTCACGAGCCGTCACCGCGCGGCGGGGTCGTACCGCTGCCGCAGCGCAGGGGGCCGCAGGCGCGCTGATGCGCCCGGCGTACGGAAGTACCGGGGAGCGCGCGCGTCCGCCTGCCCGCCGGCGTGCTGGTGCACCGGCCCGCGTACGGCGGTGACGAGCGATGTACGGACGCACTTCCCGGCGCGGCCGCGCATCCACCGGCGCGTGACCGCGCCCCCTGTCGCGCCACCTGACGGGACGGCAGGTACCGGCCTGCCCCGCGACGCTCGAACGGTTTCACGGCAACCTTCCGCCGCAGGATCACTCCAAAGTCGATCAAGCGACCGATTTGCCCGAAATGAACCTAACTAAGTTGAGATCAAACTCTAAAGTCGGGCCGGTTTGATGCCGAAGAGGTCAGTGACCCTTCAAAGACGGAGTATTCCGACTCGCCCCCAAATGTCGGCGCCCGTCCCGCCACTCCCCCAGGAGGCCCGGTGTCAGTTCTCCTCGAGCAACCTTCGAGCCTGGTCGCCTACCGCCCGAACAAGCCGACGGCCATGGTCGTCGTGGCCGACCCTCGCGTCCGCTCCACCGTCACCCGCCATCTGTGGGCCCTCGGAGTACGTGACGTGATCGAGGCGTCGTCCATCGCGGAGGCCCGTCCCCGCGTCGGCAGCCCACGCGACATCTGCGTTGCCGACGTCCACCTGCCCGACGGCTCCGGCCTGACCCTGCTGTCCGAGACCCGGGCCGCGGGGTGGCCCAACGGCCTCGCCCTCTCCGCCGCCGACGACATCGGCGCCGTTCGCAACGCCCTCGCCGGCGGCGTCAAGGGATACGTCGTCACCGGCACCCGCACGAACCTCGGCCTCCCGGGCCGCCCCGGCGCCGCACCCATCGGCGCCAACGCCGCCCGGATGCACCGCCGCCCCCCGGGCGCCCCCGGCCACCCGGGCGGCTACCGCGAACTGTCCGGACGCGAGGTCGAGGTGCTGCGGCTGGTTGCGGAGGGCCAGTCCAACAAGGCCATCGGCGTCTCGATGGGCCTGTCGGCACTGACCGTCAAGAGCCACCTCGCCCGCATCGCCCGCAAGCTGGGCACCGGTGACCGGGCCGGCATGGTCGCCGTCGCCCTGCGCACCGGCATCATCCACTGACTCCCGGCCCCGAATCCGCCGTCACGCCCGTCGAGGGAACGTTCCCTCGGCGGGCGCCGTGCATACACAGATACCCTTGACTGGTGACCGACGCCCAAAAGACCGCAGAAGACTCGACACTGCGAACAACCGGAGACGCCCCTCCGGACACCCGCCCGGCGCCGGTCCCCCTACTGGAACCGCACGAGGGCACCCCCGCCGTGACCGCGGCGGCCGAGGAACTTGCCGAAGTCGTGTCGGCCTTCGCGGCCGGAACGGGTCCGGTGGCGGTGGACGCCGAGCGGGCCTCCGGCTACCGCTACGGCCAGCGCGCCTACCTCGTACAACTGCGCCGCGAAGGCGCCGGCAGCGTCCTGATCGACCCGGTCGGCTGCCCCGACCTCTCCGCGCTGGGCGAGGCGATCGCCGGCACCGAGTGGGTCCTGCACGCCGCCACCCAGGACCTGCCCTGCCTGCGCGACATAGGCATGATCCCGTCCCGCCTCTTCGACACCGAGCTGGCCGGCCGCCTCGCCGGCTTCGCCCGGGTCGGCCTCGGCGCGATGGTGGAGAACGTCCTCGGCTACGCCCTGGAGAAGGGCCACTCCGCCGTGGACTGGTCCACCCGCCCGCTGCCCGAGCCCTGGCTGCGCTACGCCGCACTCGACGTCGAGCTGCTGGTGGACCTGCGCGACGCCCTGGAAGAGGAACTGGGACGCCAGGGCAAGCTCGAATGGGCCCACCAGGAGTTCGCGGCCATCGCCGCCGCTCCCCCGGCGCCGCCCCGCAAGGACCCCTGGCGCCGCACCTCCGGAATGCACAAGGTGCGCCGCCGCCGGCAGATGGCCGTCGTACGGGAACTGTGGACCGCGCGGGACCAGGTCGCCCAGCGGCGCGACGTCTCACCGGGCAAGGTGCTCGGCGACGCCGCGATCGTCGAGGCGGCCCTGAACCTGCCGCCCAACACCCACGCCCTCGCCACCCTCAACGGCTTCGGCCACCGCATGGGCCGCCGCCAGCTGGAACAGTGGCAGGCCGCCGTGGACCGCGCCCGCGCCCTGCCGGACAGCGAACTGCCGCAGCCCGGCCAGCCGCTGAACGGCCCGCCGCCGCCCCGCTCCTGGGCCGACAAGGACCCGGCCGCCGCGGCCCGGCTGTCCGCCGCCCGTGCCGCGGTGACCGCGCTGGCCGAGGACCTCAACCTCCCCCAGGAGAACCTGATCACCCCGGACACGGTGCGGCGCCTGTGCTGGGAGCCGCCCGCCGAACCCACCGAGGAGACGGTCGCCGCCGTACTGGCCGGCCACGGCGCCCGCCCCTGGCAGATCGAGCAGGTCGCCCCGATCCTCACCGAGGCCCTGCACACCACCGGAGCCTGATCCTCCGGGGGCGGACCGGAAATCCCGGCCCGCCCCCGCCGGCTCAGTCCCGGTCGATGTGCTCGCGCAGGATCTTCCGGTCCGTCGCGTCCACGTCGAACGTGGTCTTGTTCCAGTCGTTCGTGGTCACGACGTCCACCGACCAGATCTCCTTCTTCTGGTCGTTGTCGTCCAGCTCCACCGCGGTGACCGTGCCGCTCTTCTTGCCGGTCGCGGTGGCCGCCGCCTGCTGCGGCGTGACGGTGGCCCGCTTCAGCCGGCCGGCCAGTTTCTTCTTGTCGTCGCCGTCCTCCCCCTCGCCCCGCGGCTTGTCCGCCTTCCCGGACACCGCGTCGACGCGCACCGCGCTCTCCGTGCCGTCCGCGGCCGCCACCTTCGCGTGCCACTCGGGCTTCCCCCCGGCCCCACGCTTCAGCTCCACCGCAACCGGCTTCGAACCCGCCACGGCCGCCGTGGCCGCCTTCAGCGCCTGGTCGTACGAGATCTTGGCCTCCGGGACGAGGGTCTTGCGCGAGCGCTGGTCCTCGGTCATCGCACCCGGCGACCCCGCACCCCCCTTCGACGGTGACGCCCCGGAGGCCGCAGCCGAAGGCGAGGCCGACGAGCCGCCCCCTCCCCCGTCATCGTCCCCGCACCCGGCCAGCAGCCCACCGGCCAAGGCGACAGCGCACACAGCCCCGACAGCCCGAACACGCTTGGTCATGCCTACGCTCCCATCCGTATCCATATCCGCACCATAAAGCCGCAATACGCCACAATCCCCCCAGGCCGCGCATCCGGCCGAAGTCCCTCGGGTGCCCGAGCCGCACACCTCCACACACCGATCCCCAGCCACCACATCGGGAAAGCCGCAAGGCGACCGGGACTCGGATCCACCCACCGGACCGACCACGCACGACCCGCACCCCGACCAGGCGACCGCACGACCCGCAACCCCGTCGACGAAGTCGACATTGTGACCTTCGCCGCTTACCCCGACAGGACTGTGCAGCCCAGTTACTCGCAAGTAGCATGAGGACCGTGACGCGCCCGAGGGCGCGCCCGCAGCAGTGCCACCCCGCACCTGGAGGAGAGCCAACGTGCCTCGTACCGCTAGGGACGTCGTCTTCGTCGACGGCGTCCGCACCCCGTTCGGCAAGGCGGGCCCGAAGGGCATCTACCACGAGACCCGCGCCGACGACCTGGTCGTCAAGTGCATCCGGGAGCTGCTGCGCCGCAACCCGGACCTCGACCCGGCCCGTATCGACGAGGTCGCCCTCGCCGCCACGACCCAGATCGGCGACCAGGGCCTGACCCTGGGCCGTACCGCCGGCATCCTGGCCGGCCTGCCGCAGTCCGTCCCCGGCTTCTCCATCGACCGGATGTGCGCCGGTGCCATGACCGCCGTGACGAGCATCGCGGGCGGCGTCTCCTTCGGTGCGTACGACATCGCCGTGGCCGGCGGCGTCGAGCACATGGGCCGCCACCCCATGGGCGAGGGCGTCGACCCCAACCCGCGCTTCGTCAGCGAGAAGCTGGTCGACCAGTCGGCCCTCTTCATGGGCATGACGGCGGAGAACCTCCACGACCGCCTCCCCCACCTCACCAAGCAGCGCGCCGACGCGTACGCGGTACGCAGCCAGGAGAAGGCCGCCAAGGCGTACGCCGACGGCAAGATCCAGGCCGACCTGGTGCCGGTCTCGGTGCGCCGCACCAACGCGGAGGCCGGCGAGACCGGCTGGGGCCTGGCGACCGCCGACGAGCCGATGCGGCCGGGCACCACCCTTGAGAACCTCGCGGGTCTCAAGACGCCCTTCCGTCCGCACGGCCGCGTCACCGCCGGCAACGCGGCGGGCCTGAACGACGGTGCCACCGCCTCGCTGATCGCCGCCGAGGACGTGGCCCGCGAGCTGGGCCTGCCGGTCAAGATGCGCCTGGTGGACTACGCCTTCGCGGGCGTGGAGCCGGAGGTCATGGGCATCGGCCCGGTCCCGGCGACCGAGAAGGCCCTCGCCAAGGCGGGGCTGACCATCGACGACATCGGCCTCTTCGAGGTCAACGAGGCGTTCGCCGTCCAGGTGCTGTCACTGCTGGACCACTACGGCATCGCGGACGACGACCCGCGCGTCAACCAGTACGGCGGCGCGATCGCCTTCGGCCACCCCCTCGCCTCCTCCGGCGTGCGTCTGATGACGCAGCTGGCGCGGCAGTTCGAGGAGCAGCCGCACGTCCGCTACGGCATCACCTCCATGTGCGTCGGCTTCGGCATGGGCGGCACGGTCATCTGGGAGAACCCGCACTTCGAGGGAGCAGGCAAGTGAGCACTACGACAGAACTGCTCAAGGGCGCGGCCGAGCTGTTCCCCGACGAGGTCGTCACCCAGGCGCACGTCCGGCACCTGGAGCTGCCGGGCGCCGGCACCTTCGCGCTGATCACGCTGGACAACGGCCTGGACCACACCAAGCCGACCACCTTCGGCCCGCAGTCGCTGGCGAACCTGGACGCCGCGGTCGACCAGGTCGAGGCGGAGGCCAAGGACGGCAAGATCGTCGGCGTCGGTGTCACCGGCAAGCCGTTCATCTTCGCCGTCGGCGCCGACCTCAAGGGTGTCGAGCTGCTCAAGCGGCACGAGGACGCGCTGGCCATCGGCAAGGGCGGCCACGACGTCTTCAAGCGGCTGTCCGGCCTGGCCGTACCGACCTTCGCGTACTACAACGGTGCCGCGATGGGCGGCGGCGTCGAGGTCGGTCTGCACTGCACGTACCGCACCGTCTCCAAGGCGCTGCCCGCGTTCTCGCTGCCCGAGGTCTTCCTCGGCCTGGTGCCCGGCTGGGGCGGCTGTGTACTGCTGCCGAACCTGATCGGCGCCGACCGCGCGGTCTCGGTGATCATCGAGAACTCGCTCAACCAGAACAAGCAGCTCAAGGGCCAGCAGGTCTACGACCTGGGCATCGCCGACGCGATCTTCGAGGGCGCCGACTTCCTGGAGCAGTCGCTGCTGTGGACCGCCTCGGTCCTCAAGGGCGACACCGAGGTCGTACGGGCCGACGTCGACCGCGGCGAGGCCTGGGACCAGGCCGTCCAGCGCGGCAAGGGCATCGCGGACAGCAAGGTGCACGGCGCCGCCCCGGCCGCGTACCGCGCGCTGGACATCATCGCCGCCGCCAAGAACGGCGACCTGCGCCAGGGCTTCGACGCCGAGGACCAGGCCCTCGCGGACCTGATCATGGGCGGCGAGCTGCGCAGCGGCATCTACTCGTTCAACCTGGTGCAGAAGCGCGCGAAGCGCCCCGCCGGCGCCCCGGACAAGTCGCTGGCGCGCCCGGTCACCAAGGTGGGCGTCGTCGGCGCGGGCCTGATGGCCTCGCAGCTGGCGCTGCTGTTCGCGCGCCGTCTGGAGGTGCCGGTCGTGCTGACCGACATCGACCAGGCCCGGATCGACAAGGGCGTCGAGTACGTCCACGGCGAGATCGACAAGCTGCTCCTGAAGGGCCGCGTCAACCAGGACAAGGCCAACCGCCTCAAGGGCCTGGTCAGCGGCCACCTCGACAAGGCCACCGCCTTCGGCGACGCGGACTTCGTCATCGAGGCCGTCTTCGAGGAGATGGGCGTCAAGCAGCAGGTGTTCGCCGAGGTCGAGGCGGTCGTGCCGGAGCACGCCATCCTCGCCACCAACACCTCGTCCCTCTCGGTCACCGAGATGGCGTCCAAGCTCAAGCACCCCGAGCGGGTCGTGGGCTTCCACTTCTTCAACCCGGTCGCGATCCTGCCGCTGCTGGAGATCGTGCGCGCCGAGCAGACCGACGACGCGTCGCTGGCCACCGCGTTCTCCGTCGCCAAGTCGCTGAAGAAGACGGCCGTGCTGGTCAAGGACGCCCCGGCGTTCGTGGTCAACCGCATCCTGACCCGCTTCATGGGCGAGATCCAGAACGTCATCGACGAGGGCACCCCGGTCGAGACCGCCGAGAAGGCCATCGAGCCCCTCGGGCTGCCGATGTCACCGCTGGTGCTGCTGGAGCTGGTCGGCCCGGCGATCGGCCTGCACGTCTCCGAGACGCTGCACGGCGCCTTCCCGGAGCGCTTCACCGTCTCGCCGAACCTGGCCGCCGTGGTCAAGGCCGGCAAGCGCGGCTTCTACGTCTACGACTCCGGCAAGCCGGAGCTGGACCCGGAGGTCGCCGCCCTCCTCAAGCAGGGCGACTCCGTCCTGACCGAGGAGCAGGTCCGCGACCGCGTCCTGGACGCCGTCGCGCAGGAGATCGGCCTGATGCTGGACGAGGGCGTGGTCGCCGAGGCGCAGGACATCGACCTGTGCCTGATCACCGGCGCCGGCTGGCCCTTCCACCTGGGCGGCATCACGCCGTACCTCGACCGCGAGGGCGTCTCCGAGCGCGTCAACGGCAAGAAGTTCCTCGCCCAGGGCGTGGCGAGCGTGCCCGCGTAAGGCTGCGGCACCGTTTCACCGGCTGCCCTGGTACCGCTGCTCAGCGGTGCCGGGGCAGCCGTGTTTCCAGCGACGGCACGAGGGCCGCTCTCAGTGGTGCCACGGCAGCCATACGGGCTCGGCCGGCACCCGGCCGCCGCACACATCCGCGAGCAGCGGCGGCAGCCCGTACGGGAAGACCGTTTCATCCGTCGTGGTCAGTTCGTCCACCGGCCACCAGCGGTGGCCCGTGATGGAGGCGGTCTCGTGCTCCGCGAAGCCGCTGGTGTCGACTCGGTACGGGGCGACGCGGTGCAGGAAGAACACGTCCTCGAACCGGCCGCTCGCCCACGGCAGTTCCGCATACCCGGAGGTACGGGCGACCAGCGGCCCCAGCGCGTCGGGCGCCACCCGCAGCCCGGTCTCCTCCGCCAGCTCCCGCGCCGCCGCCGCGCGCAGCGGCTCCCCTTCCTGCACGCTGCCGCCGGGAGTGAACCAACAGTGCCCGGCGTCGGGGCGGGCAGGGTCGAGGTAGCCGCGGAAGAGCAGCAGGCTGTCGTCCGTGCCGAGGAGCAGGACGCGGGCGGAACGGCGTACCGGGTGGGATCGGTTCTCGGTCGTGGGCATCCCGGCAGCGTACGGCCGCGCCCACGGTGTCCGACAGGATTTTTCCCCGTGCCACGCTGGAACCATGAGCACTCTGGTGGTCGTGGACGCGGCCAACACCGTCCGGCGCGGGGGCGGCGGCTGACACCGCCGCCCGGCCCGCCGCCCGGCCTCACCCGCGACCCGTGCGTCCGTTCGTCCGGCCGTTCATCCGGCTGTGGCCGCGCCCGTACGCGAAGTACACGACGAAGCCGATCAGCATCCAGACACCGAACCGCAGCCATGTCTCCGCGGGCAGGTTGAGCATCAGCCAGAGCGAGGCCAGCACCGACAGGGCCGGGACGAACGGCACCAGCGGCGTACGGAAGGAGCGGGGCAGGTCCGGGCGGGAGCGGCGCAGGATGACGACGCCGAGCGCGACCACGACGAAAGCGAACAGCGTGCCGATGTTGACCAGTTCCGCGAGCTCGTCGATCGAGGTGAACCCGGCCACGACGGCGACCACGACGCCGAGGGCGACGGTCGACCGGTACGGGGTGCCGAAGCGCGGGTGGACCTGCGAGAACAGCTTCGGCAACAGGCCGTCGCGGCTCATCGCGAAGAAGACCCGGCTCTGGCCGAGCAGCAGGATCATGCAGACCGAGGTCAGGCCGACGGCCGCGCCGAAGCTGATCAGCCCCGCCCAGAACGGGTGCCCGACGGACTTGAACGCATCGGCGAGCGGGGCGTCCGTGGACAGTTCGCTGTACTTCTGCATCCCGGTGACGACGATCGACACGGCGACGTACAGCACCGTGCAGATGGCCAGCGAGCCGAGGATGCCGCGCGGTACGTCGCGCTGCGGGAGGCGGGTCTCCTCGGCGGCGGTGGCGACGATGTCGAAGCCGATGAAGGCGAAGAAAACGACCGCGGCGGCCGCGAAGACGCCCATCACGCCGAAGTCGGCCGGGGTGAAGCCGAAGACGAGCTGCGACAGCGGCGCCGCGAGGCCGTCGCCGCCCTCGGTGGCCCGGCTCGGCGGGATGAACGGCTCGTAGTTGGCGCCGGTGATGAAGAAGGCGCCCGCGATGATGACGAGCAGGACGACGGTGACCTTGATACCGACGATCACCGAGGTCACCCGGGAGGACAGCTTCATGCCGACGACGAGGATCGCGGTCAGGACCAGCACCAGGAAACACGCCAGCAGATCGAACCCGAAGGTCCCCTCGTGCGTACCGGACAGCCCCTGCGGCAGCTGGACCCCGGCGGTGTCCAGCAGCGAGCGGACGTAACCCGACCAGCCGACGGCGACCACCGCGCAGCCCAGCGCCAGCTCCAGCACGAGGTCCCAGCCGATGATCCAGGCGGGCAGCTCGCCGAGCGAGGCGTACGAGAAGGTGTACGCGGAGCCGGCCACCGGCACGGTCGAGGCGAACTCCGCGTAGCAGAGCGCGGCCAGCGCGCAGACCAGGCCGGCGGCGACGAAGGAGAGGGCGACGGCCGGGCCCGCCGTCTCCTTGGCGATCTTGCCGGTGAGGACGAAGATGCCGGTCCCGATGACGACGCCGACGCCGAAGACCGTCAGGTCGAGGGCGGAGAGGGACTTCTTGAGCGCGTGCTCCGGCTCCTCGGTGTCCCGGATCGACTCCTCGACCGTCTTGGTCCGGAACAGCCCGTCACGACGCCCCCGGACACCGCCCCCGCCGCCTCTGCCGTCCCCGCCGCTGCCGCGGTCCGGTCCGTTCCCCGTGCCCCGCTGTGTGCTGCTCATGGGCCAACCTCCGCCTGGACGACCGTCGCGACTCGTGAACTGACCGAGTCTGCGCAATGGTCGGGACGAGTACGGTGCGGCGGGCCTGCGCGCGGCGGGGATTCACCCGATGGTACGGACGGGCGGATATGCCGACGGGCCGGTGGTTGCACCCGTTCGGGTGGCCCACCAGCCCATCGTATGACCGTTCGGCGGTGTTTGTGCAGGGTTGCGCGTCGGGTTTGTGCCAACTTGAGCGGCGCGTGTGCGTCCGGTGAACGGCCGATGCAACCGGTCACCTATTCGTGTGTACGCGTCCATCTGCCGGCCGCACATCCCCCACAGGGAGAACCGGCCGCGCCGGTTCCCCCTGCCGCCGCCGTCAGTCGCGGGCGGCCTCGGCCCGCTCGGCGTCGTCCGCGGCGCCCACGGACTCCGCGGCGTCCACGGACCGGTCCGTACCCTCGTACCGGCCGTCGATCTTGGACACCAGACCCGTCACCTGCCGGGCGATGTCCGGCGCGGTGAGCCCGATCTCGGCCAGGATCTCCTTGCGGGAGGCGTGGTCGAGGAAGCGCTCCGGAATACCGAAGTCACGCAGCGGCACGTCCACGCCCGCGTCCCGCAGCGCCTGCGCGACCGCGGAGCCGACACCGCCCGAGCGGCTGTTGTCCTCGACGGTCACCACGACGCGGTGCCCGTCGGCCAGCCCCGGCAGCGCCGCGTCGACCGGCTTGACCCAGCGCGGGTCCACGACCGTCGTCGAGATGCCCTGCTTGTCGAGCAGGCCGGCGATCTCCAGGCACATCGGCGCCAGCGCGCCCACCGACACCAGCAGCACGTCGGGCCGCTCCACGCCCGCTCCGGGCTCGCGCAGCACGTCCATACCGCCGATCCGGCCCACGGCCTCCACGGCCGGGCCGACCGCGCCCTTCGAGTAGCGCACGACGGTCGGGGCGTCGTCGACCTCGACGGCCTCGCGCAGCTGGGCACGGACCTGGTCGGCGTCGCGCGGGGCGGCGATCCGCAGGCCGGGCACGACCTGGAGGATCGACATGTCCCACATGCCGTTGTGCGACGCGCCGTCGGTGCCGGTGACACCCGCCCGGTCCAGGACGAAGGTGACGCCGCACTTGTGCAGCGCGACGTCCATCAGGACCTGGTCGAAGGCACGGTTGAGGAACGTGGCGTACACGGCGAAGACGGGGTGCAGACCACCGGTGGCCAGCCCCGCCGCGGAGACGGCGGCGTGCTGCTCGGCGATACCGACGTCGTACACCCGGTCGGGGAAGGACTTGGCGAACTTGTCCAGACCCACCGGCTGCAGCATGGCGGCCGTGATCGCGACGATGTCCTCGCGCTCGCGGCCGAGCTTGACCATCTCCTCGCCGAAGACCGAGGTCCAGTCGGCGCCGGAGGAGGCGATCGGCAGGCCCGTGTCCGGGTGGATCTTGCCGACGGCGTGGAAGCGGTCCGCCTCGTCCTGCAGGGCGGGCTGGTAGCCGCGCCCCTTCTCGGTCAGACAGTGCACGATGACCGGGCCGCCGAAGCGCTTGGCGCGCTGCAGCGCGGACTCCAGAGCCACTATGTCGTGCCCGTCGATCGGCCCGACGTACTTCAGCCCCAGGTCCTCGAACATGCCCTGCGGGGCGATGAAGTCCTTCAGGCCCTTCTTGGCGCCGTGCAGTGTCTCGTACAGCGGCCTGCCGACGACCGGGGTGCGCTCCAGCAGGTCCTTGCCGCGGGCGAGGAAGCGCTCGTAACCGTCGGTGGTGCGCAGGGTGGCGAGGTGGTTGGCGAGGCCGCCGATGGTCGGCGCGTACGAGCGCTCGTTGTCGTTGACGACGATGACCAGGGGGCGGTCCTTGGCGGCCGCGATGTTGTTCAGCGCCTCCCAGGCCATGCCGCCGGTCAGCGCGCCGTCCCCGATGACCGCGACGACATGATCGTTTTTGCGCAGCACCTCGTTGGCCTTGGCCAGACCGTCGGCCCAGCCCAGGACGGTGGAGGCGTGGCTGTTCTCGATGACGTCGTGCTCGGACTCGGCCTGCGACGGGTAGCCGGACAGGCCGCCCTTCATCTTCAGCTTCGCGAAGTCCTGGCGGCCGGTGAGCAGCTTGTGGACGTAGGACTGGTGTCCCGTGTCCCACAGCACCTTGTCCTTCGGCGACTCGAAGACCCGGTGCAGGGCGATGGTCAGCTCGACCACGCCGAGGTTGGGGCCGAGGTGCCCGCCGGTCTTGGAGACGGCGTCGACGAGGAAGGTACGGATCTCCCCCGCCAGCTGCTCCAGCTGCTCCGGTCCGAGTCGGTCCAGATCGCGCGGTCCCTTGATACGGGTCAGCAGCGCCACCCGTGCCTCCTTGCTGTCGAGCTGGTTCGAGCGATTCGTGCTGCTTCGTGCAGATTCGCCTGGTTGTAGCTGGCTCTGGCTGGTCGAGCTTGCCGATCTGCCGAGTCTAATGTTCCGCTTGCGACGACGGAGAACGGGCCGTGCGATGTATGTCACGCGAATGGCCCTTGGGGGTGGACGGGTGTTCGGCATTCCCGCCGTTGTGGTTGCGGTTCAGGTGTCCTCAAGCGCCGGACGGACTGGGGTTGTGCGGGGCGCGCTTTGCGCGCGGTGTGCCGGGTTGTGGGAGTGCGCGTTGTGCGCGGTCTGGCCGGTGGGTGGGGGGGCTCGGGCCCACGCAGGGGTCACTCTCCCCCAGCCTCCGGCCGGGGGGACCCCCACGGCACCGTGCACGGCGTCGTCGAGGGCTGTTGTGAACCCAGAGATCCGGCTGCCTGCGGGGAGACCCCTGCGTGGACCCGAGCCCCGGCCTGATAGCGGCTCTCCCGCCGCCGTGGCAAGGCCGTGCCGGGCGCCCCTGCGCGCAGCGCAGGGGAAGGCGTCCCCCGTGCGGAGCACGGGGAAGGGTGCCTGCCGTGCGGAGCGCGGCAGGCTGGGTGCGGGACCCGTGAGGTGCGCGTCCTCGGCCGGGTGATGTGAATGGCCTCCCGCGCCCTCCGCCCCGCGAGCCTCCTGGCCTGGTGGGCGCCCAACCAGAGTCACCTTCTTTCCCCTCCCCCCACCGGCAGGGGGTCGCACAACCACGGGAGGGGGCGTGTAGGGGGCCATCCCCGCAGACAGCCGGATGTCTGGGTTCACAACAGCCCTAGACGATGACGTGCACGGTGCCGTGGGGGCACCCCCGGCCGGAGGCTGGGGGAGAGTTGGCCCCCTGCGCGCACCCGCACCCACCACACAACCCATGCGAACCCGGCGCGAAGCGCCACCCCCTCGCGCGAAGCGCAGAGGGCAGGCCCCACCCCGAGGAGGCCCAAGGTCACAGACCAGGGCCCCCAGGCATTTACCGGTGAACCGCGAGCGCAGCTCGCCTCGCCTACACCCGGCCCGCCGTCTTCTGCGTCCTGCGCGACACGGAGTCGATGACGACCGCCGCCAGCAGCACCGCCCCCGTGATCATGAACTGGACGGCCGAGGCGATGCCCAGCAGGGCCATGCCGGAGGCGATGGACTGGATGACCAGGACGCCGAGCAGCGCGGACCATGTCTTGCCGCGGCCGCCGAACAGGCTCGTACCGCCGATGACGGCGGCGGCGATCGCGTTCATGAGCAGGCTGCCGGCGCCGGAGGACTGGTTGGCGGCGTTGATCTGGGAGGCCAGGAACATGCCGCCGACGGCGGCCATCGTGCCGGCGAGGGAGAAGACGGAGATGCGGATGAAGGCGACGTTGATGCCCGCGCGGCGGGCCGCCTCGACGCTGCCGCCGAGGGCGAAGACCTGGCGTCCGTACGTGGTGCGCCGCAGTACGAAGTCGAGGGCCACCACGACGCCCAGGAAGATGACCACCGCGAGCGGCAGGCCCTTGTACTGGTTGAGGAGCCAGGCCACCAGGTAGGCGGGGACGGCGAGGACCACCGTACGCAGGATGATCTCGCTGAGCGGCCTGCTCGGTACGCCCGCGGCCTCCCGTCGGCGCGCGTCGAGCACCGACAGGCCGAGGAAGGCGAGGACGGCGATGGTCGCCAGCCCGTACGCGGCGGCCACGTCGGTGAAGTAGTGGTTGGTGAGCTTGGCGACGAGGCCGCTGTCGTCAAGGTTGATGGTGCCGTTCGAGCCGAGCACCTGGAGCATCAGGCCGTTCCAGCCGAGCAGCCCGGCGAGGGTGACGACGAAGGCGGGTACGCCGATGCGGGCGAAGAAGAAGCCGTGCAGGGCGCCGGCCACGGTGCCGGTGAGGATGGCCAGGATCAGGGCGAGCCATTCCGGCATGCCGTTGTTGATGTTGAGGACGGCGAATACCGCGGCGGCCAGGCCGCTGACCGAGCCGACGGACAGGTCGATCTCGCCGAGGATCAGGACGAAGACGATGCCGACGGCGATCAGCCCGGTGCCGGCGGCCGTCACGAACAGGTTCGAGAGGTTTTCGGCACCGAGGAACGCGGAGTCCTGGAGCTGGAAGACGATGCCGATGACGATGAGCCCGACGATGACCGGCAGGGAGCCCAGTTCGCCGCTGCGCGTCTTGCGGCGGAATTCGTCGAGGTAGCCCTTGAAGCCCTGCTGCCGCACGAGCAGCCGCGGGTCCACGGCGATGACGGCACCCTCGGCAGCGCCCTCGGCGGCACCCTGGGTGCCGCCGGCCGGCTCGTCGCCGGACTTGGACAGGTTGGTGGTCACTTCCGGCCCTCCGCGGTATCGGTACGCGCCTTGCGCCGGGTCACGGCATTGTCCGTGGCGCCGGTGATGGCGGAGATGATCTCTTCCTGGGAGGTGCTGCGAACCTCGAACGTGCCGTTGTTGCGGCCCAGGCGCAGCACCGCCACCCGGTCGGCGACGGCCTTGACGTCCGCCATGTTGTGGCTGATGAGGATGACGCCGAGGCCGCGCTCGCGCAGCCGTTCCACCAGGTCGAGGACCTGGGCGGTCTGTTCGACGCCGAGCGCCGCGGTGGGCTCGTCGAGGATGACGACCTTGGGTTCGCCGAGCAGCGAGCGGGCGATGGCGACGGTCTGCCGCTGGCCGCCGGAGAGCGAGGCGATGGGGATGCGGACGCTCGGGATGCGGATGGCGAGGGTGGCGAGCAGTTCGCGGGCGCGGCGTTCCATCTCGACCTCGTCCAGCACACCGGCCCGGACGAGTTCGCGGCCGAGGAAGAGGTTGCCGACGACGTCGAGGTTGTCACACAGCGCGAGGTCCTGGTAGACGGTCGCGATGCCCAGTTCCTGGGCGGTGTGCGGCCGGTCGACGGTGACGGGCCGGCCCTCCCATTCGACGGTGCCGTCGTCGGCGGGACCGACGCCGGCGATCGCCTTGACGAGGGTGGACTTGCCGGCGCCGTTGTCGCCGACCAGGGCGACGACCTCGCCGGGGTGGATCTCCAGTTCGACATCGGTGAGCGCCTGTACGGCACCGAACCGCTTGGAGATTCCGCGCAACGCCAGCACGGGCGTAGCGGACACGTGAATCATCTCCTTCGCCGCCTGACCGGCGGGGACGCGCCGTCCGGCCCTCGGCGCCCGGTCGGCGGGCGGCGGGGCCGGGCGGACGGCGGGCTTACTTCAGGCCGGCCTGGGTGCAGGCGGACTGGAACTTGGCGGTGCAGATCTCGGCCTTGGTGAAGAAGCCTTCTTGGCCGACATACTTCGAAATATCGGCCTTGGTCAGCGCGAAGGGCGTCACGATGACGGACGGCACCTTCTTCTCGGTGGCGCTGTCGACGGTGGACTTGGCGATCGAGTCGAGCTTCTTGCCCTGGGCCAGTGCGACGGCCATCGACGCGGCGGCGTCGGCCTCCGGCTTGTAGGGCTTGTAGACGCTCATGAACTGTTCGTCGGTGAGGATGCGCTGGACGGCGGAGAGTTCGGCGTCCTGGCCGGTGACCGGCGGGAGCTTGGTGAAGCCGGCGCTCTTGAGGGCGGTGATGATGCCGCCGGCCATGCCGTCGTTGGCCGAGTAGACGCCGATGATCTTGTCTTTGCCGAGCGAGGAGATGGCGCCCTTCATGTTCTCGTTGGCGTTCTCCGGCTTCCACTCCTTGGTGTCGTACTCCTTGCCGATCTTGACCTTGCCGTCGAGTACGGAGTGCGCGCCGTCCTTGTACATCTTGGCGTTCGGGTCGGTGACCGACCCGTTCATCATGACGATCTCGCCCTGGCCCGCCTTGTCGCCCAGTTCCTTCAGGAGCGACTCGCCCTGGATCCGGCCGACCCGCTCGTTGTCCACGGAGGTGTACGCCTTGATCGGGCCCTCGGCCAGCCGGTCGTAGGCGACGACGGGTATGCCCTTGTCGTTCGCCTTCTTGACCGAGGAGGCGATGGACTTGGCGTCCACCGCGTCCAGGATCAGCGCGTCGACCTTTTTCGTGATCATCGTGTCGACCTGCTGCTGCTGGACGGAGGGGTCCTGCTTGGCGTTGTCGTAGAGGATCTCGGTGTCCTTGCCCGCCAGCTCGCGGATCTTCTTCTCGATCAGCGGCTTGTCGAACCGCTCGTAGCGCGCGGTCTGGTTCTCGGGCAGCAGGAGGCCGATGGTCAGCGGCCCCTTCTTGTCCTTCCCGGCGTCCGAGTCGCCGCCGGCTTCCTTGGCGGAACCGCAGGCGGCGAGGCCGGCGGCCATCGAGACGGCGGCCGCGGCCACGGCAGCACGACGCAGATGCGTGTTCACGAATGGAACCTCCCTGACGAGGCCGCGTCGTTGCGGCCGAGGTGGCTGGAAGTCAACTCGGCCGCTCGCAGACCGTCAAGGAGTAAATACTTAACGAGATGACAACGGTGCCATACGTTAGCTGTGTGAACTCAGCGTGCGTCGTATACGTCAGGCAATGGCCGGGGTGCCGGTGCTGTCGACGGGCAGCGTGCCGTCCAGCAGCGTCGAGTCGCCCATCTCGCTGAGCACCAGCGCCAGCGCGCCGAGCACCTCGGCACGGCCCCCGAGCGTCCCCGGTACGATCCCCAACTGCCGCGCGGCACTGGGGATCGCGTACCGCGACACCGATTCCCTTATCGGCCCGAGCACCAGCTCCCCCGCCTCCGCGAGGTCGCCGCCGAGCACCACCCGGCTCGGGTTGAGCAGGTTGCACAGGTTGGCCACCCCGCTGCCGATGTGCCGCCCCACATCCCCGATCACCCGGCGGCACCCCGGGTCGCCCTCCCGGGCCAGCCGGACCACCTCCGCCATGGTCAGGTCGGGGCCGTGGCTGGGCTGGAGCAGCGGGAGCACGTACCGGGCGGCGGTGAAGGTCTCCAGGCAGCCCCGGTTGCCGCAGCGGCAGACCGGCCCGGACTCGTCCAGCGTGATGTGCCCGATCTCGCCGGCCGTGCCGCCGGGGCCCCGGTAGATCTGGCCGCTGATGACCAGGCCCGCGCCGACGCCGCTGGCGACCTTGATGTACGCCAGGTCGGCGGCGCCGCGCCCGCTGCCCCAGACCAGTTCGCCGAGCGCGCCGAGGTTGGCGTCGTTGTCGACGTACACGCCGACGCCGAGCCGGCCGGACAGTTCCTCGCTCGGGTTCGTGCCGCTCCAGCCCGGCAGGATGGCGGTGGACCCGAGCGTGCCGGACTCCACGTCAATGGGCCCCGGGACGCCCAGGCCGACGCCGATGACCTTGCCCGGGCCGACGCCGGTCGCCTCGATCAGCCGGTTGACCAGGTGCTCGGCCCGGTCGAAGCCCTCCGCGGCGGAGGCGTCCACGTCGATCGGCTCGGTTTCCTCGGCCAGCACCTGGTGGGCGAGGTTGCCGACGGCGACCCGCAGGTGCGAGTGGCCGAAGTCGACGCCCACGACGATCCCGGCATCGCCGGAGAGCGAGACGCTGCGGGCCCGGCGGCCGCCGGCCGAGGTCGGCGTGACCTCGACGGTCCCGGCGTCCTTCAGTTCCCGCACGATGTTGGAGACCGTGGCCGCCGACAGGCCCGTGCTCCGGGCGATCTCCGCCTGGGTCAGCGAACCCGCCATGCGCACCGCGCGTACGACCCGCTCCAGATTGGCCCGGTGCAGCGAGGACTGCGAACCCGGAGTCTCCATCGACTCATCCACTCCCGCCTGTAGCGCCCGGCACGACGACCGGCCGCCGGCCGGGCCACACCGACGGGACCCGGCTTGTCTCCAACATGTGAATCTAAGCTGACGTGCCCGGGTCCGGTTCCGTCAAGTCCTCGACCGGGTGCACCGGACCTGTGGCCAAAACACGGTCCTCCGGCAGACACCGCAGTGGCCCCCGCGGGACGGCGGGGGCCACGGTGCCGTACGGGCCACGTCGTGCCGGCGCAAGGCTCGCGCTCCGGCGCGCGGGGCTACTTCAGGGCGCCCGCCGTCAGGCCCGCCACCACCTGCCGCTGGAAGATGATGTACGCGGCCAGGACCGGCAGCATGGCGATGGTCAGGCCCGCGAACAGCCCGGACCAGTCGCCCTTGTACCCCTGGCTGACCGCCAGCGCGACCAGGCCCTGGGTCAGCACCTTCTTGTCCGGGTCGCCGACGTTCAGCACCGTCGGCAGCAGGTACTGGTTCCACTGCCCCAGGAAGTTGAAGATGCCGACGCTGATCAGGCCCGGCTTGGCCATCGGCAGCATGACCTGGAAGAACGTACGCGTGTGGGACGCGCCGTCGATGAGCGCGGCCTCCGCCACCGACGTGGGCAGCGTTCTGAAGAACCCGCTGAGGAAGAAGACGGTGAACGGCAGGGAGTACGCGATGTAGACCAGGATCAGGCCGTGGTAGGTGTCCAGCAGGGCCATGTTCTTCATGACGAAGAACAGCGGGACCAGCGCCAGGATGATCGGGAAGCCCATCCCGCCCACGAACAGGAAGTAGATGAAACGGTTGCCCGGGAAGTCGAACCGGGCCAGTACGTACGCCGCCATCGAGCCCAGCAGCATGGTGCCGATCAGCGACCCGCCCACCACGATCAGCGAATTGAAGAAGTACTGGCCCATGTTGGCCTTGTCCCAGGCGCGCGCCCAGTTGTCGAAGTGCAGCGCCGACGGCAGGCCCCAGGGCGAGCCGAAGATCTCCCCGTCGTCCTTGAAGGAGCTGATCACCGCCCACAGCAGCGGCATGGTGACCAGCAGGCCCCAGATGACCAGGACGCCGTGCGAGAAGACATTCAGGACCCGGCCCTCGCCGCTTTCACCGCCCTTGCCGCCCGCGCCGCCCCGGCCCGTCCCGGCCGGGGTCTTGGTCTGCACGCTCATCAGAACTCCAGTCGCTCGCGCCGGCCCAGCCGCATGACGATGGCCGAGAAGATCAGGGTCACTATCAGCAGGGAGACGCCGATCGAGGTGGCGTATCCGGCCTGACCGTCGCGGAAGGTCTTCTGATAGACGTACAGCGGCAGCACCTCGGTGGAATAGTCGGGGCCGCCGGGCCCGACGCTCATGATCTGTACGAAGGCGAAGGCCGACACGTCCAGGGCCAGGATGCCCATATAGATCCAGCCGGTCTGCACGGTGTCCCAGAGCAGCGGCAGGGTGATCCTGAAGAACGTGTTGAACCGGTTGGCGCCGTCCAGCAGCGCGGCCTCGTAGAAGTCCTTCGGTATGGAACTCATGCCGGCCGAGAAGAGCACGACATAGAAGCCGACATTGGCCCAGATCATCGCGCCCATGATGCACCAGAGCGCGAGCTGCGGATCTCCCAGCCAGTCAGGCTGCACGTTGTCCAGTCCGATCGCCTGGAAGAACGCGTTCAGCGCGCCGCTCTCCGGGTTGTACGCGAACTGGAAGAGCAGGGCGACGATCGGGATCGACAACACCTGCGGGAAGAAGTAGAGAATCTTGTACGTGCCCGAGCCGCGCACACCGCCGATGACCGCCTTCTTCCTGCGGCGGCCACCGACGTTGAGCATGAAGGCGAAGAAGAGCCCGAGCGAGAGCGTCACCACCGGCAGCAGCAGCAACAGCGTCACACTGTTTCCCACCGAGGCCCAGAAGACGCTGTCCTTGAAGAGGCGCGTGTAGTTGTCGAACCCGACCATTTTCATGTCCGAGCTCAGGCCGGTCCAGTCCGTGAAGGAGTAGTAGATCGCCTGCACGAACGGCGATATCACGAAGATCGCGTATATCGCCAGCGGAAGGACCAAGAAACCCGCTATGAAGCGGTACTTACCGTGCTGCATGACTACCGATCCCGTTCTTTCCCCGCGACTGCCGTAAAGGCCACCGCTGGTGACGCGTGAGATGCACCGGTCAGCGCTTGTACTTCTTGACGCTGCTGTCGTCGCGCGTCTCGTCCGCGTACTTCTGGATCTTGTTGATCGCTTCGTCGGGAGTCATCCGGCCCGCCATCATCTCGCCCAGCGCGCCGACGCCGATCTTCTCCTTCTGCAGCGCCACGTACCAGTCCTGGATCCGCGGGTTGACGATGTTCTGACCGGCCTTCTGCAGCGCCTGCTGCGCCGAGTCCAGGCCCGGGGGCAGGGTCAGGCCCTCCGTGCCGCCGTTGAGCGAGGTGAGCGAGGAGACCTGCTTGATGAAGTTCTGCGAGGACTTCTTGCTGAGCATGATGCGCAGCATCTCCATGCCACCGGGGACGTTCGCGGCCTGCCGGGGCACGATGTACGGCTCGCCGCCGGAGGCCCAGATCGTGCCGAACGGCATCTTGTCCGAGCCGGAGAGGCTGGACGGCGCGCCGACCGAGAGCTGGAATTCGGGGTTCTTCTCGATCTGCTTGGCCGACTCGTTCTCCACCCATGAGCCGTTGGGTATGAACAGTGCCTTGCCCTCGGCCCACGCCTTCTGTGACTGGAGGTGGTCCAGACCGGGCGAGCCCTTGAGGACGTAGCCCTTCTTGTACAGCTCGTAGTACGCGTTGAAGGCGGCCTTGACGGCCGGGTCCTTCCAGGCGTTCGGCTCCAGGTTGTCGATCTTGCGCAGTACCTCTTCGCCGCCGATCTTGGCGATGAAGGGGTAGAGGCTGAAGGGGAGGTAGTACGGGTACTTGCCGGGGTAGGTCCAGCCGGCGACGCCCTTCTTCTTCGCCTTCTCGCACACGGCGAGCATCTCGTCCCAGGTCTGCGGGTATTCCGCGTCGGCGACCTTCTGGAGGTTGGTCTTGGAATACCACACGCCGTAGACCGTGTACGCGTAGTACATGATCCAGGTTTCCTTGCCGCCGAACTGACCCATCTCGACCACGCCCGGACGCAGCGTGTCGCGGACCTTCTTGTCCGGGTCGTCGATCGACGGGGCGTCGAGCAGCGGGGTGAGGTCGGCGAGCTGGTTCTTGGAGACCAGGGTGCCGAAGTCCATCTGTTCGGCGCCGGAGTTGTCCACGAGGTCCGGCGGGTTGCCGCCGTTGAACCGTGGCTGGAGCGTGGACTGGATCTTCTGGGTGGAGGCGAGCTTGACCTTGCCCTTGGTCTTGGGGAAGGCGGCGACGTATTCGGCCTGGGCGTCCTTGGCGTATTTGTCGCCGAATCCGCCGTCGAAGATGACGACGTCGAGGGCCGCGCTGTCATTGACCGCCAGGGGATTCTTGGCGGATTTCTCGCCCTTGTCGACCTTCTTGCTGCCGTCACCGCCGCTGCCGGCGCACGCCGACAGTGCGCTCATGGCCGGTATGGTGACGATGCCCAGCGCCGCGGACCGCTTGATCAGGTCGCGACGGCTGAAATTCGAGGTGGATCCCATGCGCAAGTCCTCGCCTTCTTCAGGACTCAGGCGGTGTACCGGAGCCACCCCGGCACCGCGGGTCAGATGAAGCTGAGTTGTACGGGATGTGCACCGGGTGCGCTAGGGATGTGCGGGGCCGATTTCTTGTGCTGCTCCGCAGGTCCCCCCGGGTCCGCGACGTCGTTCGCACAGTCGATCGGACGCCGACAGGTATAGTCCACTTCACGTCAACTCGGCAAGATCGTAAGCAAGTTCGGGCCGCCATCTTTCCCGAGTTGAGACCTCGCCGGTATGCGTCGCTTCGGCCGCGGACTTCTGGCCGTCGTCCGCAGGGTCACCCTTGACAACAAAGACCCCACGCACCTTACTTATCTCTGCATTACGCCATTGACAACGATGTCAGCTCGTTGAAATGTCGCCTTCGTTGAGAGGTACGCGTGCGGCTCAGACACCGGCACAGACCCCTGCCCGGCACGGCTCGCCCCGTCGCACTCGCGGCCGCGGCCCTGCTCGTCCTGACGGCCTACTCCCCCGCCGTCGCGGCCCCGCCCCAAAAGCCCCCGAACGACCGGCGGTTCAGCTCCTCATTCGAAGCCGGTGATCCGCTGCCGGACTGGCGGGACACCGTCGAGACCGGCCCGGACGGCACCGGGAAGGCCTCCGGGGTGGGCCCCGAGAGCGGCCCGGGCACCGGCATGAGCAGCCACCCCGACTCCGGCCCCACCGCCTCCCCCACCGCCAGGACGAACGCCGGCTTCAGCGGGCTGCGGGCCCTGCGGTACGCGGGGACGCACACCGCAGCCGGCCGCGGCTACTCGTACAACAAGGTCTTCGACGTCGACGTACCCGTCACGCGCGCCACCTCGCTGTCGTACAAGCTCTTCCCCGAGATGGCCGCCACCGACCTGGGCTACCCCGCGACCCACGTCGCGCTCGACCTGGCCTTCACCGACGGCACCTATCTCAGCGAACTGCGCGCCACCGACCAGAACGGCGCCGCGCTGACCCCGCGCGGCCAGGCCGCCGCCAAGACGCTCTACGTCAACCAGTGGAACCACCGCCAGTCGCGCATCGGCGCGGTCGCGACGGGCAAGACCGTCGACCGAATCCTGGTCGCGTACGACGCCCCGACCGCGCCGAAGACCACCGCGGTCTTCCGCGGCTGGGTGGACGACATCACGCTGGGCCCCGAGACCCGGCAGAAGCCGCCCGCCCACCTGTCCGACTACGTGGCGACCACTCGCGGTACGAACTCCAGCGGCAGCTTCTCGCGCGGCAACAACTTCCCCGCCACCGCCGTGCCGCACGGCTTCAACTTCTGGACGCCGGTGACCAACGCGGGCTCCACGGACTGGCTGTATGAGCACGCGCGGAAGAACAACGCCGCCAACCTGCCCACCCTCCAGGCGTTCGCCGCCAGCCACGAGCCGAGCCCCTGGATGGGCGACCGGCAGACCTTCCAGGTCATGCCGTCCACCGCGGCCGGCACCCCGGACGCCGGCCGCGCCGCCCGCGCCCTGCCCTTCCACCACGCCAACGAAACCGCGACGCCGCACCACTATGGCGTCACCTTCGACAACGGCCTCAAGACGGACATCGCCCCGACGGACCACTCGGCGCTGATGCGCTTCACCTTCCCCGGCGACGACGCGAACCTGATCTTCGACAACGTCAACAACAACGGCGGCCTCACCCTGGACGCCGCGCGGGGCGTCGTCACCGGCTTCTCGGACGTCCGGAGCAACCTCTCCGTCGGCGCCACCCGGCTCTTCGTGTACGGAGTGCTCGACGCGCCCGTCACCGCGGGCGGCAGGCTGAGCGGCGGCGGTGGCCCAGAGGTCACGGGTTACCTGAAGCTGCGGCCCGGCGCGGACCGTACGGTCACACTGCGCATCGCCACCTCCCTGATCGGCGTCGACCAGGCGCGCGCGAACCTGGAGCGGGAAATTCCGGCAGGCGATTCCTTCGAGCGGGTCAGGGACCGCGCCCGCGCCCAGTGGGACGGCATCCTCGGCCGTATCGAGGTGGAGGGCGCGAGCCGGGACCGCCTCGTCACTCTCTACTCCAACCTCTACCGGCTCTACCTCTACCCCAACTCCGGATACGAGCAGGTGGGCGCGCGCGCCCGGTACGCGAGCCCCTTCTCCCCCCGGACCGGTCCGGACACCCCGACGCGCACCGGAGCGAAGATCGTCGACGGCGAGGTGTACGTCAACAACGGATTCTGGGACACCTACCGCACCACCTGGCCCGCCTATTCTCTGCTCACACCCAAGCAGGCGGGAAAAATGGTCGACGGATTCGTCCAGCAGTACAAGGACGGCGGCTGGATCTCCCGCTGGTCCTCCCCCGGCTACGCCGACCTGATGACCGGCACCAGTTCGGACGTGGCATTCGCCGACGCGTATGCGAAAGGCGTGAAGTTCGACGCCGCCGCTGCCTATGACGCGGCGGTCAAGAACGCCACCGTCGCCCCGCCCAGCCCCGGTGTCGGCCGTAAGGGCATGACCACCTCGCCCTTCCGCGGTTACACCAGCACGGACACCAAGGAGGGCATGTCCTGGGCGTTGGAGGGTTACCTCAACGATTACGGCATCGCCCGCATGGGACAGGCGCTGTACGAGAAGACGAAGAAGCCGCGCTACAAGGAGGAGTCCGCGTACTTCCTCAACCGCGCCCGCAATTACGTCAAGCACTTCGACAGCACGGTCGGTTTCTTCCAGGGCAAGGACTCGGCCGGCAACTGGCGGCTGCCTCCCGACCGGTTCGACCCGCGTGTCTGGGGCCATGACTACACCGAGACCAACGCCTGGTCGTTCGCCTTCACCGCACCTCAGGACACCCGCGGCCTGGCCAACCTGTACGGCGGCCGGGCGGGCCTGGCCAAGAAGCTGGACACGTACTTCGCCACCCCGGAGACCGCGGCGAGGGAATTCGCCGGCTCGTACAACAACGTCATCCACGAGATGACCGAGGCCCGGGACACCCGGATGGGCATGTACGGCCACAGCAACCAGCCGTCGCACCACATCGCGTACGCCTATGACGCCGCCGGGCAGCCGTGGAAGGCGCAGGAGAAGGTCCGCGAGGTCCTCTCCCGGCTCTATCTGGGCAGCGAGATCGGCCAGGGGTACCCGGGCGACGAGGACAACGGCGAGATGTCCGCGTGGTACGTCTTCAGCGCGCTCGGGTTCTATCCGCTGGTGATGGGATCGCCCGAATACGCGGTGGGCTCTCCGCTGTTCACCAAGGCCACCGTCCATTTGGAGAACGGCCGCGACCTCGTCGTCAAGGCGCCGCGCAACAACGCCCGCAATGTCTACGTACAAGGCCTGCGGGTCAACGGAAAGCCCTGGAATTCGACCGCGCTGCCGCACGCCCTGCTCGCCCGCGGCGGGACCCTGGAATTCGCGATGGGGCCGCGGCCTTCCTCCTGGGGCACGGGAAAGAACGCGGCGCCGTCGTCCATCACGCACGACGACCGGGTGCCCGCACCGGACGGCGACCTGTCGACACCGGGCGACAGCCCTCTCCTGGACGACACGTCGGACACCGCGGTGTCCTTCGAGTCGGTCCCGGTCACCCTCAAGTCGGCGGCGCGGGTGTCCTCGTACACCCTCACCTCGGCGGCGAAGGGGGACGCTCCGGCCTCCTGGGTGCTGGAGGGACGGGACCGGCACGGGAAGTGGCGGACCCTCGACCGGCGCACGGGCGAGTCCTTCGGCTGGGGCCGGCAGACCCGGGTCTTCACGGTGAAAGCCCCCGGGATGTACCCGCATTACCGGCTGGTCCCGTCAACGCGGGCCACTTTGGCGGAGCTTGAGCTGATCGGTCCGACCGGGGGTGCTTCCGGGGCCAATTGATCAGACCATCCGCAAACCAGTTGACATGTGAAGGCCTTGTGCAAAGATCCTGAGAATCCCGCGACGCACCTCATGTAGGTGCGTCGTGCCTCATGTAGACGCATTGCGCCTCATCACCTGGCAAATGGAGATTCACGTGGCCAGACTTCCCGGCCGTAAGCACGGACGTGTCCTGTCCCGTCTGGCTGTCGCGGCAGTCACCGCCGCCCTGGTCGGCGCCGGCGCCGGAACCGCGGCGGCCGACGCCCCGGCGCCGATACCCGCTCCGGTGTAGAACGTCGAGGTCGGCGCGGCGGCGAAGGTCTCACCGAAGCTCCGCGCCGCCGCGCAGGCCGAAGCTCCGGTGTTCGGCATGTACGGCGTCGAGCGCACCTCCGGCTTCCTGTACGGGTACCTCCCGAACGGCACCGGCGGTTTCGCGGAACGCACCTTCGCCGCGGCGGACTGGGACACGCTCAAATACGCGACCCAGGCCGACCAGAACGGCGACGGTCTGGTCGACGGCCTGTGGGTCTGGAATCACACCGGCAACCTGTACTACTCCGACGCCGGCACCGACGAGGTCCGGACGATCGGCGGCGGCTGGAACATCTACAACAAGGTCCTGTCGCCGGGCAGCCTCGGCGGCGCCTCCGCGTACGACATCCTCGCCCGGGACAACGCGGGCGTGCTGTGGCTCTACCTTGGCTACGACAACGGTCAGGTGGATTCGCGGATCAGGATCGGCGCCGGCTGGGACGCCTACACGCAGATCTCCGGCAAGGGCGACCTGACCGGCGACGGCAAGGCCGACATCGTGGCCCGGGACTCCTCCGGCGCGCTGTGGCTCTACCAGGGCACCGGCAACTACAAGGCGCCCTTCTCGTCGCGTGTGAAGATCGGTGCGGGCTGGAACGCGTACAACGCCCTGGTCTCCACCGGCGACGTGGACATCGACGGCCGCGCGGACCTGGTCGCCCGCGGCACCGACGGCAAGCTGTGGCTGTACAAGGGCACCGGCAACGCGGCGGCCCCCTTCGAGCCGCGCAAGCAGGTCGGCTTCGGCTACAACATCTACAGCTGGATGTTCTAGCCGCCTGAGACCACCGGCAGCCGGGAGACCCGGTCCCCGCCCGCCGGTGAGGTGATGGTGCGACGCGTCCCCATGGGGGCGCGTCGCACTGCTTTTCCCGGTGTGCCGGAGCGGCCGGGCGACGCTGTCCGGATACGGAAGCGGGCCGCACCCCCGGCTGGGGGTGCGGCCCTCGTGCCCGTTCCGCTCACACGGAGCGGGTCACGTCCGTTACTTGCGGATCAGCGAGCGCAGCACGTACTGCATGATGCCGCCGTTGCGGTAGTAGTCCGCCTCGCCGGGGGTGTCGATGCGCACCTTGGCGTCGAACTCCACGTCGCCGGCCTTGACCTTGACGGTCTCCGGGATGCCGCCGTCGTTCAGGGCGGTGACGCCGGTGATGTCGAAGGTCTCCTCGCCGGTCAGGCCCAGCGACTGCGCCGAGGCGCCCTCGGGGAACTGGAGCGGGAGGACACCCATGCCGATGAGGTTCGAGCGGTGGATGCGCTCGTAGGACTCGGCGACGACGGCCTTGACGCCGAGCAGCGCGGTGCCCTTGGCGGCCCAGTCGCGGGACGAGCCGGAGCCGTACTCCTTGCCGGCCAGGATGACCAGTGGGATGCCGGCGGCCTGGTAGTTCTGCGACGCGTCGTAGATGAAGGAGACCGGGCCGTCCTCCTGCGTGAAGTCACGCGTGAAGCCGCCCTCGGTGCCCGGCGCGATCTGGTTGCGCAGGCGGATGTTGGCGAACGTGCCGCGGATCATGACCTCGTGGTTGCCGCGGCGCGAGCCGTAGCTGTTGAAGTCGCGGCGCTCGACGCCGTGCTCCGTGAGGTACTGGCCGGCCGGGGTGTCGGCCTTGATCGCACCGGCCGGGGAGATGTGGTCGGTGGTGACCGAGTCGCCCAGCTTGGCCAGCACTCGGGCGCCCTGGACGTCGGAGACCGGGCTGGTCTCCATCGTCATGCCCTCGAAGTACGGGGGCTTGCGGACGTAGGTGGACTGCGGGTCCCACTCGAAGGTGTTGCCGGTCGGGATCGGCAGCGCCTGCCACTGGGCGTCGCCCGCGAAGACGTCCTCGTACGACTTGGAGAACATGTCCTCGCCGATGGCGTTGGCCACGACGTCGTTGACCTCGGCCTCGGAGGGCCAGATGTCCTTCAGGTAGACCGGGTTGCCGTCCTGGTCGGTGCCGAGCGCCTCGGTGGTGATGTCCACCTTCATGGAGCCGGCGATGGCGTACGCGACGACCAGCGGCGGGGACGCCAGGTAGTTCATCTTGACGTCGGGGTTGATCCGGCCCTCGAAGTTGCGGTTGCCGGAGAGCACCGAGGTGACCGCGAGGTCGGCCTCGTTGATCGCCTTCGAGATCTCCTCGTCCAGCGGACCGGAGTTGCCGATGCAGGTGGTGCAGCCGTAACCGACGAGGTTGAAGCCCATCTTGTCCAGGTAGGGCGTCAGGTTCGCCTTGTCGAAGTAGTCCGTGACGACCTTCGAACCGGGGGCGAGGGTGGTCTTGACCCAGGGCTTGCGGGACAGGCCCTTCTCGACCGCCTTCTTGGCCACCAGTGCGGCGGCGACCATGACGTAGGGGTTCGAGGTGTTGGTGCAGGAGGTGATCGCGGCGACGGTGACGGCGCCGTGGTCGATCTCGTACACCGAACCGTCGGCGGCCGTGACCTGGGTCGGCTTGCTGGCCACGCCGTTGGAGACCGCCGGGGCGTCGGAGGCCGGGAAGGACTCCTTGCCCGCCTCGTCGAGGTCCGCCTCGCTGACGTAGTTGCGTACGTCCTGGGCGAACTGCTGGGCGGCCTCGGCCAGGACGATGCGGTCCTGCGGGCGCTTCGGGCCGGCGATCGACGGGACGACCGTCGACAGGTCCAGCTCCAGCTTCTCGGAGAAGTCCGGCTCGGCGGCCGGGTCCAGCCACAGGCCCTGCTCCTTGGCGTACGCCTCGACCAGGGCGACCTGCTGCTCGGAGCGGCCGGTCAGCTTCAGGTAGTTCAGCGTCTCGTCGTCGATCGGGAAGATCGCGGCGGTGGAGCCGAACTCCGGCGACATGTTGCCGATGGTGGCGCGGTTGGCCAGCGAGGTGGCGGCGACGCCCTCGCCGTAGAACTCGACGAACTTGCCGACGACACCGTGCTTGCGCAGCATCTCGGTGATGGTCAGCACCAGGTCGGTGGCGGTGGTGCCGGGCTTGAGCTCACCGGTCAGCTTGAAGCCGACGACGCGCGGGATGAGCATGGAGACCGGCTGGCCCAGCATCGCGGCCTCGGCCTCGATGCCGCCGACGCCCCAGCCCAGCACGCCCAGGCCGTTGACCATGGTGGTGTGCGAGTCGGTGCCGACGAGGGTGTCGGGGTACGCCTGGCCGTTGCGGATCATGACCGTACGGGCCAGGTGCTCGATGTTGACCTGGTGGACGATGCCGGTGCCGGGCGGGACGACCTTGAATTCGTCGAAGGCGGTCTGGCCCCAGCGCAGGAACTGGTAGCGCTCCTTGTTGCGGCCGTACTCCAGCTCCACGTTCTGCTGGAAGGCGTTGGCGGTGCCGAACTTGTCGGCGATGACGGAGTGGTCGATGACCAGCTCGGCCGGGGCCAGCGGGTTGATCTTCGCCGGGTCGCCGCCCAGCTCCTTGACCGCCTCACGCATCGTCGCGAGGTCCACGACGCAGGGCACGCCGGTGAAGTCCTGCATGATCACGCGGGCCGGCGTGAACTGGATCTCCTGGCTGGGCTGCGCCTGGGAGTCCCAGCCGCCCAGCGCACGGATGTGGTCGGCGGTGATGTTCGCGCCGTCCTCAGTGCGGAGCAGGTTCTCCAGCAGCACCTTCAGGCTGTAGGGAAGGCGGGCGGAGCCCTCGACCTTGTCCAGCCTGAAGATCTCGTACGACTCGTCGCCCACCTGCAGCGTGCTGCGGGCGTCGAAGCTGTTCGCCGACACGACAGTCTCCTTCAATGCATGATTCGCGCGTACCACCGCAATCCTGCCGTCACAGATCCTTGCCGATCAGCTAAGGTAAGGCTAAGTTAGGCAAGCCTTACTAGCGCGGCAGCGGTACGCCTCCCGGCAGATATCTCGATGTCGAGATAACTCTAGTACATCCCCGCCGCGCGGTCATGCGCGCCCGCCTGATCTCTCGCAGCGAAGGTTGGGCGTTGTCATCGAAGGTTGGCGACCCCTAGGTTTTCCCACCGAAGGTTGAGTGATCATTTAGGGCTGGCTGTCTGGGGAGACGATGGGGGAACTCGGCGAGAGTCCCGTCCAGCAGGACGAACTCCGGATCGTGCTCGCGAAGCGTCTTGAGCAGGCCGGTGACGGCGGTGACGTAGGCGTGGGCGGTGCCGACGGATATCCCGAAGCCGGCGGCGATCCGGGAGAGGGTGTCGTGGTGGCGTAGGTACACCAGAGCGACGAGCGCACGCCGGTGCGGCGGGAGTTTGCACCGTTGGCCACCCTCTCGGGTGACGATGAGCATCGTGACCCACTCGACCAGGGCGTGCGGGAGGTCGAGTGCGGCAGAATAGGGAACCAACAGGGCTCCTGTGCTGGTGGGTTGAGACTTCGAAAACCTCCTTCAACGGCACCGGAGCCTTGTGCGTTGCGTCCCTCACCTCGACCTCATCGGCCTCCCCCGATCAGTAGCCACGCTGAAAACGCTCAGTGAGTGCGCTCATGGCGATCCCCTCGATCGATGTCACCACAGTCCGGCATGCCGAACGGTCCTACGGACGGTCCACCGACCCCGTTCACCCGTACGAGTGCCGCAGGAACATTCGGAACCTGACGCCCCCTCATACCAGCCCGGCCAGCCCAGGTTTGGCATTTACGCACAGTGATGCGCTTCTCACAATCGCGACCGTACGGGGTGACTTTTATTGCGCCATCCGGTGTTCTTGACCGTCAACAGACCTGAAGTGATCATGTCGATAGGGCTGGTGTGAATTGGACAGATATTTCGGTCACCTGTGGAGCGGTAAGACGCTGGCTGCCGTCCGGAGCCGCCTCGCCGCCGTCGTGGGCACCGTCGCACTGATCGCGGCCGCCCTCACCGGCGCCGCCACCGGCACGGCCACCGCCGCGACCACCGGGGCGGCGAAGGCCGGCGGCTGGTCCTGCTCCGGGGCGCCCGTCCCGGACGGGTACGTCATCACCAACTACAGCCGCGGCGGCTGCAACGGCGCCGGCGCCTGGTACCAGGAGCCCGTGCGCGACGGTATCTGGACCTGCGGCGGCTCGCCGATCGTGACCGGCTATGTGATCACCAACTACAACCGCATCGGTTGCAACGGCGTCGGCGGCTGGTACCACGAGCTCGCCCGTGACGGCCGCTGGACCTGCGGGGGCTCGCCCATCCCGCCCGGCTACGTCATCACGGGCTACAACCGCACCGGCTGCAACGGCGTCGGCGCCTGGTACCACCAGCTCGTCCGCAACGGCATCTGGACCTGCTCCGGCTCCCCGATCCCACCCGGCTACCGCAGCATCAACTTCATGGCGGGCGGCTGCAACGGCATCGGCGCCTGGTGGATGGTGCGCGCCTGACCTCACGGTCGCGTCGAACGAAGGGCCCGCCCCCACCGCCTGCCCGGTGGGGGCGGGTCCTTCGTTCGACGCAGATCTTCCGCAGATCCCGCATCAGCCCCAACCAGATGACCGTCATCAGCAAAGCCGTCCTCACCCTGGAGCGGCAACGCTGAATACGCTCACTCAACCTTCGCCGAGAATCGCTCAACCTTCACTGCGACAGGTCAACGCCGTCGGCAGCCGATGGGCATCCAGCCCGAACTGTCCCGTCTTGGTGGGCCTGGTCCCGGTCTCAAATGACCTGGTTCGATTCGCTTGGCGTCTCAATTGATCTGGTCCGGCAGGGCGGGCTGGGTCGGATACGGTGCTGGTATGGCAGAGGCCCTTCCCCCCGACGTGGCTGACGTTCTCGACGTCCTTCTCAGCAGCGACGATCCCGTTCACCTGGCGCTCCGCAATCAGGTACCCCACCTCCGGGTTCGAGAGCGCTGTACCTGTGGATGTGGCACCGCCTATTTCGAGCTCGACACAGCGGCGGTCCGGCCGGCGCCCTCCGGGGCGAGCACAGTGGTAGCGGCCGAGGCACAGATCTACACGGGGAACGGCGATTGCCCCGGCGAAGTCCTGGTCTTTGCCGAGGCGGGGTATCTGTCGTGGCTGGAGGTCTGCTCGTGGAGCGACGACATCAAGGTCACGCTGGCCCTGGCCCAGCAGACGCTGTGCCGCTGACCCACCCGTGCGGGGCTGCATCGACCAGATTGTTTGAGACGGGATGTCACCCGTTCGCGTGACGCGATCCGGTTCTGGGCCACGATGATCCGCAGGATGCTCCACTCTCGCACTGCCGGGGTGATGGAGGCGGGGAGGTGCTCGTGGGTGAGCCGGCGGAAGCCGTACCGGCCTGGGAGTGGCTCTCGGATATCCAGGTCGGTTTCGTCGGGTCCGACGGCTCCGAGCGGTTCGGTCCACTGGCCCGGCATTGGGACGAACCTTTTGAACATGCCTCGCCAGCTCGGAAGTTCACTGCGTTCAAGGGGCAGAAGAACTTCACGGGCGAGTACTGGGCGGCGACGTCGCACTCCCTGGTGGGCTACGAGTCGTGGGTTGAATCGCCTTCGTCGGCCTGGTCGCCCCGCACGCGGCCCGCGCCCTGGTGGGCCGTCGGCATGTACGGGTGGTGCCGGTGGCCGCGCTGCTGGGTGCGGCGCTGGTGGGTACGGCGGACGTGGTGGGCCGGACGGTGATCGCCCCGGCCCAGCTCGGAGCAGGGCTGCTCACGGCGGTCATCGGGACGCCGTACTTCCTGTGGCTGCTGATCCGGAGCCGGGGCGGGGCGCGGTAGGGGGCCGGGGCCCTCCACAAAGACCTTCCTCCGCCCACCACCACGCATAACTCCCTAAACTTCCCTATTGCACCCTCACATAGGGAAGTTTAGGGTGCGTTCGTGAACGATCGCCTCTACTCCGTGGAACAAGTCGCCGAGCGCCTGGGCCTGCACGTCCGCACCGTCCGCAACTACGTACGGGACGGACGGCTCGCCGCCGTCCGCATCGGAAAGCAGTACCGGATCGCCCACGACGACCTGGAAGCCTTCACCGGCCGCCCGGCCCCCGCCGGCTCCGAGGGCCCGGCCGGCGGGCAGCGGCACAGCGAGGTGTCGAGCATCGTGGAGATCGACGCGGTCGACGCCCGGACCGCCGACCGCCTTTCCACACTGCTGACCAGCTCGGCCGCCCACCGCGGCCCCGGCGACCGGCCGCTGCGGATCGAGACGGCGTACGACCCGGAGCGGGCCCGGATGAAGGTCGTCATTCTCGGCGGCCTCGGCGACACCGCCCGTCTGTTCGACTACATCGAGGGGGTACTCGCCTCATGAGTACGATCTACAAGTCCGCGGCCGGCGAGCGGGAGCTCCAGCGGCGCTACCAGGAAGCACTGGCCAACTGGCCGGTTCCCGCCGAGCATTTACGGCTGCCGCCCCGCGAAGGCGAGACCTTCGTCATCGCTTCCGGGCCCGAGGACGCTCCGCCCGTGATCCTGCTGCACGGCTCGGGCACGAACGCGGCCATGTGGCAGGGCGACATCGCCGCCTGGTCACAGCACTTCCGTACGTACGCGGTGGACATCATCGGCGAACCGGGCCGCAGCGCGCCGTCACGCCCGCCCCTGGCCTCGGACGCGTACGCGCGATGGCTCGACGACGTACTGGACGCGCTGGGCATCGCGTCCGCCCCGCTCGTCGGCACCTCCCTCGGCGGCTGGACAGCCCTCGACTACGCCTCCCGCCGCCCGGACCGGGTCACCCGCCTGGCGCTGCTGTGCCCCGGCGGCCTGGGCAAGCAGCGCGTGGGGCTGCTCTTCAGGACCCTGCTCCTGCGCCTGTTCGGCCGCCGGGGAATCCGCCGGTCGGCGCGGAGCGCCACGGGCCTGACCGCACCGGAGGCGGCACCGGTACTCGACCAGATCGTCCTGACATTCACCCAGTTCAAGCCGCGCACGGAACGCCTGCCGCTGCTCTCGGACGACGCGCTGCGCCGCCTGGACGTGCCCGTACTGGTGATCGCGGGCACCGACGACGCCTTCTTCGACTCGGCGGACACCGCCCGGCGCGTACGGGCGAACGTCCCGGACGCGACCGTACGGCTGCTGCCCGGGGTCGGGCACGCGATCCTGGGGCAGACCGAGGCGGTGTCGGAATTCCTACGGGGGTGAGGTGCGGCCGGCGTCCGAGCCGGAACCGGGGGTCGGGTTCGGGCCGGGACCGGGGTTCGAGGCGGGACCGGGACCTCAGCCCGTCGTCAGCCCGGTGCGGACCATGGCCACGACCTCGTCATCGGTCAGACCCAGGGTGCGGGCCTCCGCCACCAGCTGGCCGACGCGTTCGGTGAGGCGGACCCGGCCCGCGGACGCGTCGCCGGACACCACGGCGCCGCGCCCCCGGCGGAGTTCGATGAGGCCCTCCTCCTTCAGACGCTGGTAACCGCGCAGCACCGTATGGACGTTGACCCCCAGCGACTCGGCGACCGCCCGGGCCGCGGGCAGCCGCTCACCGGCGCGTACGGTGCCTTCGGCGAGGGCTCCGCGGACCGAGGCCGCGATCTGGTCGCCGAGCGGGACCGGGGAAGCATGGTCGACACGGAAGAGCACGTCACGCTCCTTGGCCGGGGTCAAAGGCGGCGTCGGCCGCCGGGCCCGCCGCGGCGCGGGACCGTTCGATGAGCGTACTGAGCAGCGCGGCAGCGGTGGCCGCGTCGTCAACGGTCACCACGAACACCCGGCCGTTCGTCAGCCGCAGCGCCAGCGCCTCGCCGCTGCGCAGCACGATGCCGCTGCGGCCGGACCGGACGCGGTACCCCCAGCCGCCGAAGTCGGCCATCGGGCTGATCTGCTGGGTCCCCGCCTCCGCCATGCGGGTGAGCGGGATGCGCATACGGGGGCGCGGGACGAGGGGCGAGGCGACGGTCAGGCCGTGGCGGTCGACAGTGACCCGTACACCCGCGAACACGACGCAGGTCAGGCCGGCGAAGGCCATGCCCGCGGCGCCGGCCCAGATCGCCGCGGCGCCGAAGAGCACGGCGGCGGCGAACAGACCGGGCCCGAGGACGAGCAGCGCGGGTGAGCCCACGGTGCGCGACCAGCCGGCGGCCTCGCCCGCCGCAAGGGGCAGCGGCGCCGCCGACGGCGGTCCGTCCACCGCGTCCGCCCGCACCCGGTCGCGGCCCGCGCACAGCCAGCCCACCGCCCCGGCGAGGACCGCCGCGCCGAGCATCACGGCCATGTTCCACGGCGGGAACCGGACCGCCGCCGCGTCCCCGGCGTCCGCGTTGATCAGCAGGGTCGCCACACTCAGATAGCCGGACACGACCGACAGGCCGTATCCGAAGCCGATCACCCAGCGCAGCGCGCCCGCCAGGTCGTCGCGCAGCACCAGTACACCGATGACGGCACCCAGGATGACCGGCAGTCCCAGGCACAGCGTGAGGAAGCCGGCCGGGGTGGCGAAGTCGTCGCTGCCGCCGTCGGCGACGAAGTGCACGGCCATCGGATCGGGGATCCGGTCCCGCAACGCCCAGAAAATCAGCGCCGTCGTCACGACGACGAGCAGGAACGGCAGTACGGCGACCAGCGCCCGCCAGGGACGGAACGCGGCCCGCCCGGCGGCGGCCCCGGTCTGCATGGCGTTCATGAGCACCCCCTCGCTACTTGTTCGCATTCTATGCGAACAATCTCGATTAAGCACAGATCTCATATGTGAGATACCGTCTTCCTCATGGCAGACGACTACCTCGTACGTATCGGCAGGCTCATCCGCGACGCGCGGCAGCATCGGGGCTGGACCCAGACGCAGCTCGCGGAGGCTCTCGGTACCAGCCAAAGCGCGGTCAACCGCATCGAACGCGGTAACCAGAACATCAGCCTTGAGATGATCGCGAGGATCGGCGAGGCCCTGGACAGTGAAATCGTCTCGCTCGGGTACGCGGGACCCATGCACCTTCGCGTCGTCGGCGGCCGGCGGCTGTCCGGAAGCATCGACGTCAAGACGAGCAAGAACGCGTGCGTGGCGCTGCTGTGCGCCACGCTCCTCAACGCGGGCCGCACCACGCTGCGCCGGGTGGCCCGTATCGAGGAGGTCTACCGGATCCTGGAGGTGCTGGGCAGCATCGGCGTCCGCACCCGCTGGATCAACGACGGCAACGACCTGGAGATCGTGCCGCCGGCCGAACTGGACCTGGACGCCATGGACACGGAGGCGGCCCGCCGCACCCGCAGCGTCATCATGTTCCTCGGTCCGCTGCTGCACCGCATGGACCACTTCAAGATCCCGTACGCGGGCGGCTGCGACCTCGGCACACGGACGATCACGCCGCACATGACGGCACTGCGCCACTTCGGCCTGGAGATCACCGCCACGGAGGGCACGTACCACGCCGACGTGGACCGCGACATCTCCCCCAAGCGCGCCATCGTCCTGACCGAACGCGGCGACACCGTCACGGAGAACGCCCTGCTGGCCGCCGCCCGGCACGACGGCGTCACGGTCATCCGCAACGCGTCCTCCAACTACATGGTCCAGGACCTCTGCTTCTTCCTGGAGGAACTGGGCGTACGGGTCGAAGGCGTCGGCACCACCACGCTGACCGTGCACGGCGTCGCGCACATCGACCGCGACGTGGACTACGCGCCCTCCGAGGACCCGGTCGAGGCGATGAGCCTGCTCGCCGCCGCCGTGGTCACCGAGTCGGAGCTGACCATCCGCCGCGTCCCGGTCGAGTTCCTGGAAATCGAACTCGCCGTCCTGGAAGAGATGGGCCTCAACCACGAGCGCAGCGCGGAGTACCCCGCCGACAACGGCCGCACCCGCCTCATCGACCTGACGGTCCGCCCGTCCAAGCTCCAGGCCCCCCTGGACAAGATCCACCCCATGCCGTTCCCCGGCCTGAACATCGACAACGTCCCGTTCTTCGCCGCCATCGCGGCCAGCGCCCAGGGCCAGACCCTGATCCACGACTGGGTCTACGACAACCGCGCCATCTACCTGACCGACCTCAACCGCCTCGGCGCCCAGGTCAAACTCCTCGACCCGCACCGCGTACTGATCGACGGCCCGACCCGCTGGCGCGCGGCAGAGATGATGTGCCCCCCGGCCCTGCGCCCCGCGGTGGTCATCCTGCTCGCGATGATGGCGGCCGAAGGCACGTCGGTACTGCGCAACGTCTATGTCATCAACCGGGGGTACGAGGACCTGGCGGAGCGGCTGAACTCTATTGGGGCGCAGATCGAGATCTTTCGGGATATCTGAGCCACGTACGTCTGACCGTGGATGTCTGACTGCGATGGTCTGACTGCGGATATCCGCACGGCGCTTGCCATCGCCGCTCCCGGCTCGTTGATATGCGGGCCCGGGAGGGGGCGATGGCGTCTGTTGACCGGCCGCTGCCTCGGCGGCTGCTGTCAGGGCCGGGCCAACGGTTTTGCGCGCTGGGGCTGTTCAGCGGATGAGCCGGAAGAGGTCGTACAGGTCGTCGCTGGTGCGGGCCGCCGCCAGCAGGCGGCGGAAGCCGGGGTGGGCGGTGTGGCGGGCGAGGACCGCGTAGGCCTGTAGGCAGTCGGTGTTCCTGAGGTGGTGCGGTGCCGCGAGGAGGAAGACGTCGCGGACCGGGTGGCCGTCGGCGCCGCGCCAGCCGAGTTCTGCCGGGACCCGTGCGAAGGCGGCCGCCGGGGCGCTGACCGTCCGGCTCCGGGCGGTCAGCAGGGCGATGCCGTGGAAGCCGTTGGGGCCCCGGGCCATGCGCAGGCGTACCGCGCGGACGAAGGACCGGATGTCGCTGAGGGCACCTGCGGTGTGCAGGCCGTCGGCCAGGGATTGCAGAAGTTCTTCCGTGGTGGTGGCCTGCGGGCGAGGATGTATTCGCCGCTTGTCCAGGTAATGGGCGAGGCTTTGGGTCTCGTCGGCCGCTACCGTGCGGGAGTGGTTCATACGTCGGCCCGCGCCGGTTCGGGAGTGGTGGACCTGCTGCGGGCCGGGCGGAGAATTCCGGCGGCACAGACCGCCGCCACGCAGAAGGCTACGGGCAGGAAGAAGGCCACGTTCAGCGGGACGAGGTGGGTGAGCGGCCCGATGACGGCGGGGCCCGCCAGCATTCCCACATAGCCCATGCCGGCGACGCGCGACACGTTCGCTCCGGACGCCGCCGGATCCACATTTCCCGCCGCGGTGAAGAACTGCGGAATGCACCCGGACAGGCCGATGCCGAAAAGGGTCCAGCCGAGGAGGGCCAGGGGTACCCAGGGGGAGAGCGCGGCGAGGGCCAGGCCGAAGGCCGCGAGGGCTGCTCCGTACCGTACGACGAAGACCCGGCCGAAGCGGGCCACCACCCGGTCGGTGACGAACCGGCCCACGGTCATGGCGGTGGAGAAACCGCCGTACGCCAGGGCCGCGGTCGCGGCGGGAGCGTCGAGGACGTCCTTGAGGTGCAGCACACTCCAGTCGTTCGCGACGCCCTCGCACAGCATGAGCATGAAGGCGAGCACGCCCAGCGCCCAGACCTGGGAGGGGGTACGGCGCTTGAGGACCGATGCCTCGGCCGGGCCCGGCGCCGCCGGCGTGCCGGAGTCCGTTGTCTTCGGGCCGGTCGTGGCCGGTGAGGGGCTTTCCGGGGGCAGCAGTGCCGGCACCAGCGCGAGGGTGACCAGGACGCCGGCCGCCGCCACGCCCGCGAGGGTGACGGAGGGCCGCCAGTCCCAGCTGAGGGTGCGGGCACCGATCAGTGCGGCGAGGACACCGCCGACCGAGAACACCGCGTGGAAGGCCGACATCACCGGACGGCCATAACCACGCTCGACCTGAACAGCCTGTGTGTTCATACTGACGTCCAGGCAGCCGTTGCCGAAGCCGAGAGCCAGGAGGGCTGCCGCCAGGGTCCACGGCGAGTCCGCCAGGCCGGGCAGCACGACCGTGGCGCTGCACAGGGCGCCGCCGGCCAGCACGATGGCGCGGCTGCCGAAGCGGTCGGCCAGTGCTCCGCAGACCTGCATGCCCGCGAACGCGCCGCCGCCCAGGAAGAGCAGCAGCCAGCCCAGTACGGCATGCGTGATGCCGACTTGGTGCTCGATGGCGGGGATGTGCACGATCCACATCCCCATGACGAAACCGTTGAGCGCGAAGGCCACGAAGGTACCGGCACGCGCCGTACGCAAGCGCCGCGACGGCGGCGACCCGATGGTGGAGGCAGTCGATTCACTCATCAGGGATGAACATAACGCACACCGGGTGTGTGCGTAAGGGCATTGAGTGCTTTAGTTCGCGAGCCGGGCGGTCGGGCGGATGGCTCGTCGGGCGGTGCCTCATACGTGCACGATGTTCACGCCCGCGGCGCGCATCTCCTCGACGACCGGGGTGCCCTGGACCGCGTCGGTCACCACCACGTCGAGCTGTTCGACCGAGCAGATCCTGCCGAGCGCCACCCGCCCCAGCTTCTCCGCGGTGGCCACCAGGATGATGCGCCGCGCCGCCCGCACGGCGACCCGCTTCACGTGCACGTCGTCCAGGCTGTACGCGGTGGCGCCGTTGGCCGCGTCCACCCCGCAGCAGCCCAGGATGAAGGTGTCGTAGCGCAGGTCCTCGAAGGTGCGCAGCGCCGTCTCTCCGTAGAAGGACAGCTCCCCCGGCCGCACCTGCCCGCCGGGCAGCAGCAGGCGGATGCCCTCGTGTTCGGCGAGCGGCATGGTCGCGTGGAGGGACAGTGGAGTGACGGTCAGCCTGCGGCCGGCCATGGCGTGGGCGATGGCCACGGCGGTGGTGCCGGTGTCCAGGGCGACGGTCTCGCCGTCGTTGAGCATCCGTACGACCACGTCGGCCAGCTTCGCCTTGGTCTCGCCGCCGACCATGGACCGCACTGCGTACGGCGGCTCCACCCCGCTGAGCAGGGCGGTGACCGCGCCGCCGTGCACCCGGCGCAGGGCGCCCCGGGACTCCAGCAGTTCCAGGTCCCGGCGGATGGTCATCTCCGACGTCTTGGCGGAGCGGGCGAGTTCGGCCACGGAGGCGCGGTTGCGCTCGGCCAGCAGGGCCAGGATGAACCGGTGGCGTTCGGAGACATTCATGCCGTTGATGTAGCACATCAACACATCCGCTGCGAGTTCTTGCCCTTTTCCCCGTTGGGCTACCCGGCCCGTCACGGGGCTGGCGGTCGACTTACGCCCATGTCGCGTGTGTACTCACACGCACCTTGTGTGAGTACGGGCTGGTGCGGCCGTCCGGGCGCAGCGGTCCGCACCGGCGGGAAACGGCTTCCTGTGAGGTGATGGCATGACCGCGGTGCTCTTCGACATGTTCGGCGTGATCGCCCGGCAGCAGTCCCCCGCCGCCCGCGCCCGGCTGGAGCGGACGGCCGGTGTTTCCGGTGCCGCCTTCTGGGAGAACTACTGGAATCTGCGGCAGCCTTACGACCGGGGCGACCGGAACGGCCCGCAGTATTGGCGGCAGGTCGCCGAGGCGCTTGGGGCGCGTTTCGACGAGGAGCGCGTCGCGGAACTCATCGCCGCCGATGTGGCGAGCTGGAGCCGGGTCGACGACGCGATGGTGGATTTCGTCGCGGGTCTGGCGGACCACGGCACCACCATCGGCCTGCTGTCGAACATCCCGGAGGAATTGGCGGCGCATTACGAGGAAAGGCAGGAGTGGCTGCGGCGCTTCTCGGTCCTGGCCTTCTCGTGCCGGATCGGACACGCCAAGCCGGAGCCCGGCGCCTACACGTGGTGCAGTGCGGCGTTCGGCCTGGCGCCCGAGCGCATCCTGTTCGTCGACGACCGGGCGGCCAATGTCCGCGCGGCCGAGGCCCTGGGGATGCGCGGGCATCTGTTCACCTCGCTCGCGGAGCTGCGGGCGGCGCTGAACTGACGGCGACCGGCCGACCGGCCGACCACGCCGACCGGTCACGCCTCCATACCGGCGCCGGGGGGGGGGGGGGGGGACCCCCGGACCCGGGCCCTTTTTTTCGGAAGGGGGGGGGCACCAACATCTCCCCCCCCACCCCCCCCCCCACCCACCTTTTTGCAAAGGGTGACCCAAATCCCATCACA
>NZ_JBVIQN010000054.1:0-40718 GCF_055577005.1 Streptomyces sp. NPDC033221
ACCTCGTCCAGCGCCTCGGCGAACACCGGGAACCGGCCATACAGCTCCCGGCCCATCCCGACGCGCTGCGCGCCCTGACCCGAGAACAGCACCGCCAGTTTCCCGTCGGTCTCCCGGCTGACGCCGCGCGCGAGTTCCCGTACCCCTTCCGCGTCGGCCGCGAGGACCGCGCGGTGGGCGAAGGCCGCCCTCGCGGTGGCGAGGGTGTGGCCCACGTCGACCGGTGACGGGCCGGTCAGCGCCGTGACCTGCTCGATCTGTGCCGCCAGCGCGGCTTCGGACCCGGCCGACACCGGCCAGGGCACGAGGCCCGGGACCGTGGCGGGCGTGGCGGGCTCGTCCGCCGCGGGCTCCTCGGTGTCCGGTGCCTGCTCGATGATGACGTGGGCGTTGGTGCCGCTGACGCCGAAGGCGGAGACGCCGGCCCGCCGGGCCTGTCCGGTCTCGGGCCACTCCTGCTGTTCGGTGACGAGCGCGACCGTGCCGTCCGTCCAGTCGACGTGCGAGGACGGGGACCCGATGTGCAGCGTCTTGGGCAGCACGCCGTGGCGCATCGCGAGGAGCACCTTGATGGTGCCGGCGACGCCGGCGGCGGCCTGGGTGTGGCCCAGGTTGGACTTGACGGCGCCGAGCAGCAGCGGGCGCTGCCGGTCCGTTCCGTAGGCGGCCATCAGGGCGTGTGCCTCGATGGGGTCGCCGAGGGTGGTGCCGGTGCCGTGGGCCTCGACGACGTCGACGTCGGCGGGGGTGAGGTCGGCGTCGGCGAGGGCCTGGCGGATGGCGCGCTGCTGGGCGGGGCCGCTGGGGGCGGTCAGCCCGTTGGAGGCGCCGTCCTGGTTGACGGCGGTGCCGCGCACGATGCCCCAGACGTCGTGGCCGTTGCGGCGGGCGTCGGAGAGCCGTTCCAGGACGAGGATGCCCACGCCCTCGGACCAGCTGGTGCCGTCGGCCGCGTCGGCGAAGGGCTTGCAGCGGCCGTCGGGGGCGAGCCCGCCCTGGACCGTGAACTCGGTGAAGGAGTCGGGGCTGGACATGACCGAGACGCCGCCGGCCAGTGCGAGGGTGCACTCGCCGCTGCGCAGGGCGTTGGCGGCCATGTGCATGGCGACCAGCGCGGAGGAGCAGGCGGTGTCGACGGTGACGGCCGGGCCCTCCAGGCCGAAGGCGTAGGAGAGGCGTCCCGACATCACGCTGGCGGTGTTGCCGGTGGCGACGTGGCCGCGTACGTCGGCGGTGCCGGTGCCCTGGCGCAGGAGGGTGGCGTAGTCCTGGCCGTTGGTGCCGACGAAGACGCCGGTGCGGCTGCCGCGCAGGGTGGTCGCGTCGATGCCGGCGCGTTCGAACGCTTCCCAGGTGGTCTCCAGCAGTAGGCGCTGCTGGGGGTCCATGGCGAGGGCCTCGCGGGGCGAGATGCCGAAGAAGGTGGCGTCGAAGAGGCCGACGCCGTCGAGGAAGCCGCCTTCGAGGGTGGCGGAGGCTCCCTGGGCGAGGGCTTCCAGGTCCCAGCCGCGGTCCGCGGGGAAGCCGGAGATGGCGTCCTCGCCCCGGCTGAGCAGTTGCCAGAGGTCTTCCGGGGACCGTACGCCGCCGGGGAAGCGGCAGTTCAGGCCGACAATGGCGATGGGGTCGTCGTCCGCCGCCCGGCCGACGGGGGCCGGGGTGTCGGTTCCGGACGCGGGCAGGGTGCCCTGGAGTTCGGCAAGCAGGAAGTCGGCGAGGGCGGTCGGGGTCGGGTGGTCGTAGACGAGGGTCGCGGGCAGTTTCAGGCCGGTGGCGGCCGTGAGGGTGTTGCGCAGTTCGACGGTGGTCAGCGAGTCGAAGCCGAGGTCGCTGAAGGCGCGGTCGGCGCCGATGCCCGAGGTGCCGGTGTGTCCGAGGACCGCGGCGACCTGGGTGCGTACCAGGTCCAGGACGAAGCGCGGGCGGGCGGCCGGGGCGAGTCCGGCGAGCCGCCGGCGCAGGGCCGGTTCCCGCGGGGTGCCGTCCGGTGTTCCGCCGGGCGCCGTGGCGCGGCGCAGTTCGGGCAGGTCGCCGACGAGGGGGCTGGGGCGCAGGGCGGTGAACACCTCCGCGTAGCGCTGCCAGTCGATGTCGGCGAGGGCCAGCGTCGTGGCGTCGTGCTCGATCGCCCGGCGCAGGGCGGTGAGGGCGAGCCGGGGTGCCATGGGGGTGTAGCCGCCGCGGCGTACGCGGTCCTGGATGCCGGTGCCGTCGGCCGCCATTCCGGTCTCGGCCCAGGGGCCCCAGGCCAGTGAGGTGGCGGGCAGGCCGTGGGCGCGGCGGTGTTCGGCGAAGGCGTCGAGGAAGGCGTTGGCGGCGGCGTAGTTGCCCTGGCCGGGTGCGCCGAGGGTACCGGCGACGGAGGAGAAGAGCACGAAGGCGGTCAGGTCCCGGTCGCGGGTGGCCTCGTGCAGGTTGACGGTGGCGGTGACCTTGGCGTGCAGGACGGTGGTGAACTGCTCGGGGGTGAGGGTGTCCAGGGTGCCGTCGTCGACGGTGCCGGCGGTGTGGAACACCGCGGTGAGCGGGTGCTCGTCGGGGACCAGGGCCAGGGCGGTGCCGAGCGCGTCGCGGTCGGCCGTGTCGCAGGCCGCGATGGTGACCCGGGCGCCCAGGCCCTCGATCTCCGCGGTCAGTTCGGCGGCGCCGGGTGCGTCGGCTCCGCGGCGGCTGACCAGCAGCAGGTGCGGGGCGCCCGCTTCGGCCAGCCAGCGGGCGACGTGGCCGCCGAGGGCACCGGTACCGCCGGTGACGAGCACGGTGCCGGTGGGGCTGAAGGTGCCCGTCTCGGGGGCCGGTGCGGCGCGGTGGTGTACCAGGCGGCGGACGAAGGTCGCGGCGGTGCGTACGGCGAGCTGGTCCTCGCCGCCGCCGTCGGCGAGGACGGTGGCCAGGCGGCGCAGGGTGGTGCCGTCCAGTTCGTCGGGGAGGTCGACGAGACCGCCCCAGCGCTCCGGGTGCTCCAGTGCGGCCACTCTGCCGAGGCCCCAGACGGCGGCCTGGGCGGGCCGGGCCGGATGTTCGGCGCGGTCCACGGCCACGGCGGTGCGCGTCACGCACCACAGCGGTGCCTCGATTCCGGCGTCGCCCAGGGCCTGGACGGCGGTGGTGGTCAGCAGCAGGCCGGTGGCGGTGGCGTCGTCGGTGCCGTCGCCGGCCGTCGCCAGCAGGGACAGGACGCCCGCGAAACCGCCGTGCTCGGCGGCCAGTTCGCCCAGTCCTCCGGCCAGCTCCCGGCGCTGCGGGGCGGTGACGTCGAGCCGTACGGAACCGGTGCCCAGGGCGTCGGCGACCGAGTCGGTCCAGGCCTGGTCACCGTCGGCCGGTGCGAGCACCAGCCAGGTGCCGGACGGGTGTCCGGCGGCGGCCGGGCCGGTCAGGCGCTTCCAGGTGGCCCGGTAGCGCCAGCCGTCGACGGTGGAGCGCTCCCGGCTCTTGCGCCGCCAGGAGGACAGGGCGGGTACGACGGCGGTGAGGGTGTCGTCGTCCAGGTCCAGCGAGGAGCCCAGGGACTCCAGGTCCGCGCGTTCGACGGCGGACCAGAACTCCGCGTCCGCCGCGTCGGCGGGGTGTGCGGGCGCGGTGGTTCCGGCTGCTGCCTCGGGCCAGTAGCGCTCGCGCTGGAAGGAGTAGGTGGGCAGGTCGGTCCGCCGGGCGCCGCTGTCCGCGAACACGGCGTCCCAGTCGACGCGTACGCCGTGGAGGTGGAGCCGGGCCAGTGCCGTGGTCAGTGCCGGGGCCTCGGGCCGGTCCCGGCGCAGCGCCGGGACGGCGGTGGCCCGGACCTGCTCGCCGGTGCTCTCGCGCACCGCGCCGCTGAGCACGGCGTCCGGGCCCAGCTCGAAGAAGGTCGTCACGCCGTGTTCGGTGAGGTGGCGTACGGCGTCGGCGAAGCGGACGGTGCCGCGGACTTGTCCGGTCCAGTACTCCGGCGTGGCCAGCTCCTCGTGGGTGAGGAGCGCGCCGGTGACGGTGGAGACCAGCGGCACGGTGGGTGCGTGGCAGGTGACGGAGCCGACGGCGCGGGCGAAGTCGGCCAGCATCGGGTCCATGTGCGGCGAGTGGAAGGCGTGGCTGACGCGCAGCCGCTTGGTGCGGCGGCCGAGCTCCTGGAAGTGGGCGGCCACGGCGAGGACCGCGTCCTCGTCGCCGGAGACGACCAGGGAGCCGGGGGTGTTGACGGCGGCGACCGTGGCCCGCCCCTCGTAGGAGGCGAGCACGATGGCCACCTCGTCCTCGGTGGCCTCGACGGAAGCCATGGCGCCGCCCGCGGGCAGGGCCGCCATCAGGCGGCCGCGGGCCGCGACGAGGGTGCAGGCGTCCTCCAGGGAGAGGACCCCGGCGGCGTGCGCGGCGGCGAACTCGCCGATGGAGTGGCCCGCGACGTAGTCGGGGCGCAGGCCCCAGGACTCGGCGAGGCGGAACAGGGCCACTTCGAGGGCGAAGAGGGCGGGCTGGGTGTAGCCGGTGTCGTCCAGCAGCTCGGCCTCGGGGGTGCCGGGGTCCGCGAAGAGGAGGTCCCGCAGCGGGCGGTCGAGTTCGAGGTCGAAGCGGGCCAGTACGGCGTCCAGCGCCTGGGCGTAGACCGGGTGGCGGTCGTACAGCTCGCGGCCCATTCCGGGGCGCTGGCTGCCCTGTCCGGTGAAGAGGAAGGCCAGCCGGCCGCGGTCCGGGCGGCCGGTCAGCAGCCCGCCGTCGGGGGCCGCGTCGCGCAGCGCGGTCAGGGCGCGGGCGAGGGTGGCGGGGTCGTCGGTGACGACGGCCGCGCGGTGCTCCAGGGCGGCCCGGGAGGCGGCGAGGGAGTACGCGAGGTCGGTCAGCGGCAGGTCCGGGTGGTCGGTGAGGTGGGACAGGAGCCGCCCGGCCTGGGCGCGCAGGGCCGCCTCGGTGTGTCCGGACAGGGTCACGGGGACGGGTACGAGGTCCGCCGGGCTGGCCGATGCGGTCTCGGTGGCGTCCTCGGCCCGCTCCTGCGGGGCCTGTTCGAGGATGGTGTGGACGTTGGTGCCGCTGAGCCCGAAGGAGGAGACGCCCGCGCGGCGCGGGTGTCCGGTGCCCGGCCAGGGCAGCGGCTCGGTGAGCAGGCGGATGGCGCCGGAGCTCCAGTCGACGTGGGTGGAGGGCCGGTCGATGTGCAGGCTCTGCGGCACGGTGGCGTGGCGCAGGGCCATGACCATCTTGATGACGCTGGCCACGCCGGACGCCATCTGGGTGTGGCCGATGTTGGACTTGACGGAGCCCAGCAGCAGCGGGTTCTGCGGGTCGCGGTCCTGGCCGTACGTGGCGAGCAGGGCCTGCGCCTCGATGGGGTCGCCGAGGGCGGTGCCGGTGCCGTGTCCGTCGATGACGTCGATGCCGTCCGCGTCCACCTGGGCGTTGGCCAGGGCCTGGCGGATGACCCGCTGCTGGGACGGGCCGTTGGGCGCGGTCAGTCCGTTGGAGGCGCCGTCCTGGTTGACGGCGGAACCGCGGATGACGGCCAGCACCTGGTGCCCGTTGCGGCGGGCGTCGGAGAGCCGCTCGACGAGGAGCAGGCCGACGCCTTCGGCCAGGCTCATGCCGTCGGCCTGGTCGGAGTACGCCTTGCAGCGGCCGTCGGCCGCCATCGCGCGCTGCCGGCTGAAGCCGACGAACGCGCCGGGCGTGGACATGATGCTGACGCCGCCCGCGAGGGCCAGCGAGCTCTCGCCGTTGCGCAGCGACTGGCAGGCCAGGTGCAGGGCGACCAGCGAGGAGGAGCAGGCGGTGTCGAGGGAGACGGCCGGGCCCTCGAAGCCGTAGGTGTAGGAGAGCCGGCCGGACAGGACGCTGGAGATGGTGCCGGTGATCAGGTGGCCCTCGGCGCTCTCCGGGCTCGCCCCGGAGGCTCCGTAGTCCTGGTAGCTGGCGCCGATGAACGTGCCGGTGCTGCTGCCGCGCAGAGTGGCGGGGTCGATGCCGGCGCGCTCCATCGCCTCCCAGGAGGTCTCCAGCAGCAGGCGCTGCTGGGGGTCCATGGCCAGAGCCTCGCGGGGCGAGATGCCGAAGAAGGAGGCGTCGAAGTCGGCGGCGTCGTGGAGGAAGCCGCCCCGGGTGGAGTAGGTGTGGCCGGCCCGGTCGGGGTCGGGGTCGTAGAGGCCCTCGGCGTCCCAGCCGCGGTCCGTGGGGAATTCACCGGTGGCGTCGCCGCCTTCGGTGACCAGGCGCCACAGGTCTTCCGGTGAGCCGACGCCGCCGGGGTAGCGGCAGCTCATGCCGATGATGGCGATGGGATCGTCGTCGGCGGCGGTGGCGGTGCCGGTGGCCGTGGGGGTGGTGTCCGTGGCGGACCCGGCGAGGGACTCGCGCAGGAAGGTGACGAGGGCGAGCGGGTTGGGATAGTCGAAGACCATGGTGCTCGGCAGGGCGAGCCCGGTCACGGTGGCGATCCGGTTGCGCAGGTCGACGGCGGTCAGCGAGTCGAAGCCGACGTCGCGGAAGGCGCGCTGTCCGGAGAGCACGTCGGGTGAGGCGTGGCCGAGTGCGGTGGCCGCTTCGGTACGGACGAGGTCCAGCAGCAGCCGGTCCTGCTCGACGGTGGCCAGCCCGAGCAGCCGGGTGGCGAACTCGTTGCCGGAGGCCGCGTGGTCCGCGTTGTTCGTGCTGCCCTCTGCGAGTCCCTGGACCTCGGGCAGGTCCTCGAAGAGCCGGGTGGGCCGGGCGGCGGTGAAGACGGGGTGGTAGCGCTCCCAGTCGACGTCGGCGACGGCCAGCTGTGTCTCGTCGTCGTCCAGGGCCTGGCGCAGGCCGGTGAGGGCCAGTTGCGGGTCCATGAAGACCAGTCCGCTGCGGCGGATCTGGCCGGGGTCGACGCGGCCGAGCTTGAGGTCGTCGGCCCAGATGCCCCAGGAGACGGCGGTGGCGTGGGCGCCGCGGGCGCGGCGGTGCTCCGCCAGGGCGTTCAGGTAGGCGTTGCCCGCCACATAGGCGGCGTGGGCACCGCTCCCCCACATACCGGCGGTGGAGGAGTACAGCACGAAGGCGTCGAGGTCGTCACCGAGGAGTTCGTCCAGGTGCCGGGCGCCGGTGACCTTGGCGTCCATGACCTTCGCGAAGTCGTCGTGGGTGGTCTCGTCCAGCGTCGCCAGCTCGATGGTGACGGCGGTGTGCACGACGGTGCGTACGGTGCGTCCCTCGGCCGCCAGTCCGGCGAGCATCCGGGCGACCGCGTCGCGGTCGGTCAGGTCGCAGGCGACGACGCCGGCCTCGCAGCCCAGGTCGGCCAGTTCGCGGACGAGTTCGTCCATGCCGGGCGCGGCCGGGCCGCGGCGGCTGGTGAGCACGACGTGCTCGGCGCCCTGCTCGGCGAGCCAGCGGGCCAGGTGCGGGGCGAGGGTGCCGGTGCCGCCGGTGACGAGGGTGGTGCCCCTCGGCGTCCAGGGGCGGGCCGGCGCGGGGTCGGCGGGGGTGGCGCGTACGACGCGGCGGGCGAGGACGCCCGAGGCGCGCAGGGCGAGCTGGTCCTCGCCGGTGCGGCCGGACAGGACGGCGGCCAGCCGTTCGCCGGCCCGCTGGTCGAGCTGCTCGGGCAGGTCGACCAGGCCGCCCCAGCGCTGCGGGTGTTCGAGGGCGGCGGTCCAGCCGAGGCCGAGGATCTGGGCTTGGTCGGGGCGGGTCAGCCGGTCCGCGCGGCCGGTGGAGACGGCTCCGCGGGTCAGGCACCACAGGGGTGCGTCGGCCCCGGCGTCGCCGAGTGCCTGGACGAGAGTGAGAGTCAGGGCGATCCCGCGGGTGAGCGCCGGATGGGCCGCGCTGTGTCCTTCGGCCTCGGCCAGCAGGGACACCACGCCCGTGAAGTCCGCCACGTCGTCGAGGGCGGTCAGGCGTGCGGTCAGGGTGGCGCGGTCGGTGCAGGCGTCGTCCAGGGCGAGGGTGCGCGGGTCGGCGCCGTGGGCGGCGAGGATCGCGGTGACGGTGTCGGTGCGGGTGCCTTCGGGGGCGACGACGAGCCAGGTGCCCGTCAGGGCCGCCGTGGGCAGGCTGGTCAGTGGCTTCCAGGTGGTGCGGTAGCGCCAGGAGTCCACGGTGGTCAGGTCGCGGCGGCGCTTGCGCCAGTGCGAGAGGGCCGGCAGGACCGGGGCCAGGGAGGCGCGGTCCAGGCGCAGGCTGGAGGCGAGGGCGTCGACGTCCTCCTCCTCGACCGCCGTCCAGAACTCGGCGTCCGCGGGGTCCGCCTCGGCCCGGTCCCGTGGCCGCTCGGGGACGGCCCACAGGTGCTCGCGCTGGAAGGCGTACGTGGGCAGCGGTACGCGGCGGGCGCCGGTGCCGGCGAGGACACCGGCCCAGTCGGCGTCCGCGCCCCGTACGAAGGCCTCGGCGAGGGAGGTCAGGAAGCGGTCGGTGCCGCCCGTGTCGCGCCGGAGCGTGCCGAGTACGGCGGCCGCGGTGCCGGCTTCCTCGGCGGTCGCCTGGATGCCCATGGAGAGGACGGGGTGGGAGCTGACCTCGATGAAGAAGTGGTGCCCCTGGTCGAGGAGGGCTCCGATGGCGGGCTGGAAGTGGACGGTCTGCCGCAGGTTGGTGTACCAGTAACCGGCGTCCATGACCGTGGTGTCCAGCCAGTCGCCGGTGACGGTGGAGAAGAAGGGCACCTCGGCCGCGCGCGGGCGGACCGGCGCGAGGACGGTGCTCAGTTCGTCCCGCACCAGCTCGACCTGCGCGGAGTGCGAGGCGTAGTCCACGGCGATGCGCTTGGCGCGGATGTCCGCGGCGACCAGCTCGGCCTGCAGGGCGTCCATCGGCGCGACGGCACCGGAGACGACGGTGGACCGGGGGCCGTTCACGGCGGCGATCGACAGGGCGTCGTACGCAGCGAGGCGCTGTTCGACCTCGGCGGCCGGCAGCGGCACCGACATCATGCCGCCGGACCCGGCCAGCCCGCGGGCGATGGCCTGGCTGCGCAGGGCGACGACCCGGGCCGCGTCCTGCAGGGTGAGCGCCCCGGCGACGGCGGCCGCCGCGATCTCGCCCTGCGAGTGGCCGACCACGGCGTCGGGGGTGATGCCGTGCGACTTCCACAGCGCGGCCAGCGAGACCATGACGGCGAAGGAGGCGGGCTGGACGACGTCGACGCGGTCCAGGGTCGGTGCGCCTTCGGTCTGGCGCAGCACGTCGAGCAGTGACCAGTCGGTGAACTCGGAGAGGGCGGTGGCGCATTCGGTCAGACGCTCGGCGAAGACCGGGGACTCTTCGAGGAGCCGTGCGCCCATGCCGGCCCACTGGGAGCCCTGGCCGGGGAAGACGAAGACGGTCTTGCCGTCGGTGTCGGCGGTGCCCTGGACGACGCCGGGTGCGGAGCCGCCGTCGGCGAGGGCGGCGAGGGCCGCGCGCCGGGCCGTGTCGTCGGTGCCGACGACGACGGCGCGGTGGTCGAAGAGCGTGCGCGAGGCCACCAGGCTGTGGGCGACGTCGGACGCGTCGGGTGCCTGCTCGCCGTCGAGGTGGGCGGCGAGGTTGGCGGCCTGGGCGCGCAGCGCGCCCGGGGTACGGGCGGACAGCACCCAGGGGATGGCGTCACCGGCCGGGGGCACCGGCCGCTCGGGCGTCGTACCGCTCGGCCGGGGGGCCTCTTCCAGGATGGTGTGGGCGTTGGTCCCGCTGATGCCGAAGGAGGAGACCGCGCAGCGGCGTGGGCGCTCGCCCTCGGACCAGTCGGCGGGTTCGTTCAGCAGGGCGAGGGTGCCGGGTGTCCAGTCGATGTGGCTGGAGGGGGTGTCCGCGTGCAGGGTGCGCGGCAGCTCGCCCTGGCGCAAGGCCAGGACCATCTTGATGACGCCGGCCACGCCGGCCGCCGACTGGGTGTGCCCGATGTTGGTCTTGACGGAGCCCAGCAGCAGCGGGTTCTGCGGGTCGCGGTCCCGCCCGTACGTGGCGAGCAGGGCCTGCGCCTCGATGGGGTCGCCGAGGGCGGTGCCGGTGCCGTGTGCCTCGACGGCGTCGATGTCCGCCGGGGCCAGCCCGGAGTTGGCCAGGGCCTGGCGGATGACGCGCTGCTGGGAGGGGCCGTTGGGGGCGGACAGGCCGTTGGAGGCGCCGTCCTGGTTGATGGCGGAACCGCGGACGACGGCGAGGATGTCGTGCCCGTTGCGCCGGGCGTCCGACAGGCGTTCCAGGACGAGGATGCCGACACCTTCGGCGAGGGTCATGCCGTCGGCGCCGTCGGAGAACGCCTTGCAGCGGCCGTCGCCGGCCAGGGCCCGCTGCCGGCTGAAGGCGACGAACGGGTTGGGGTTGGTCATCACGGTCGCGCCGCCGGCCAGCGCCAGGGAGCTCTCGCCGTTGCGCAGCGACTGGCAGGCCAGGTGCAGGGCGACCAGGGACGAGGAGCAGGCGGTGTCGACGGTGACGGCCGGTCCTTCGAGGCCGAAGAGGTAGGCCAGGCGTCCGGAGAGGACGCTGGGGCTGGTGCCGGTCACCAGGTGTCCGGCGGAGCCGTCCTCGATGCCGAGTCCGTACTCCTGGTAGGTGGAGCCGATGAAGGTGCCGGTCGCGCTGCCGTGGACGGTGGTGGGGTCGATGCCGGCGTACTCGAACGCTTCCCAGGTGGTCTCCAGCAGCAGCCGCTGCTGCGGGTCCATGGACAGCGCCTCGCGCGGCGAGATGCCGAAGAAGGAGGCGTCGAACTCGCCCGCGTCGTGCAGGAAGCCGCCCTGGCTGGAGTACGTCGTGCCGGGGTGGTCCGGGTCGGGGTGGTGCAGGGCGGTGTCCCAGCCGCGGTTGACGGGGAAGTCGGTGATCGCGTCGACGCCTTCGGAGACCAGTTCCCAGAACTGCCGCGGGGAGCGGACGCCGCCGGGGAAGCGGCAGCTCATGCCGACGATGGCGATCGGCTCGTCGAAGCCGCCCGCCGCCGTGGCCGCCGGGGCGGCCGTGGCACCGCCGGTGCCCAGGAGTTCCCCGCGCAGGTGGCGGGCGAGGACGGCGGGGGTCGGGTAGTCGAAGACGAGGGTGGCGGGCAGGTTCAGGCCGGTGAGGGTGGCCAGCCGCTTGCGGAGTTCGACGGCGGTCAGCGAGTCGAAGCCGGCGTCCCGGAAGGCCCGCCGGTCCGCTATGGCGTCCGCGGAGTCGTGGCCGAGGGCGATGGCCGCCTCGGCACGTACCAGGTCGGCCAGCAGCCGTTCCTGTTCGTCCTGGTCCAGGCCGCTGAGGCGGGCGGCGAACTCCGGCACGGCGCCCCGGGTGTCGCTCTCGGCGCGTACGAGGGCCTGGACCTCGCCCAGTTCGTCGAAGAGGGCGCTGGGCCGGGTGGAGGTGAAGACGGGGTGGTAGCGCTCCCAGTCGATGTCGGCGACCGTGACGGTGACGTCCCGGTGGACGACGGCGCGCCGCAGTTCGGTGATGGCGGCCGTGGGAGCGAGGAAGCGCAGGCCGCGCCTCTGGAGTTCGTCGGTGACGGCCTCGTGGGTGGCCATGCCGGCTTCGGCCCAGGGGCCCCAGGCGACGGAGGTGGCGGGCAGGCCTCGGGCCGCGCGGTGTGCGGCGAGGGCGTCGAGGTAGGCGTTGGCGGCGCTGTACGCGCTCTGTCCGGCGCTGCCCCACACTCCGGCGATCGACGAGACGAGGACGAAGAAGTCCAGGTCGTGGCCGTCCAGGAGGCTGTCGAGGTGGGCGGCGCCGAGCATCTTGGCGGCCATCGCCGCCGCTGCGTCGTCCAGGGGGGTGTCGGTGAGGGCGGCGTTCTGGCCGACGCCGGCCGCGTGCACGACGCCGGTCAGCGGGTGTTCGGCGGGGACGGAGGCCAGGAGCGCGGCGAGGGCGTCGCGGTCGGCGGTGTCGCAGGCCGCGATGGTGACCCGGGCGCCCAGTTCCTCGATCTCCGCGGCCAGTTCGGCGGCTCCGGGAGCGTCGGGGCCGCGGCGGCCGGTGAGGAGGAGGTGGCCGGCGCCGCTGCGGGCGAGCCAGCGCGCGGTCTCGGCGCCGAGCGCTCCGGTGCCGCCGGTGACGAGTACGGTGCCGCGCGCGGTGAACGCGTCGGCCGGGGGCAGTTCGGCCTGCGGGTGGCGCACCAGGCGCCGGCCGAGTGCCCCGGTGGCGCGGATCGCGAGCTGGTCCTCGCCGCCCTGTGCGGCCAGCGTGCTGACGAGGTGCTGGGTGGCGGGGGCGTCGAGGGTGGCCGGCAGGTCGATCAGGCCGCTCCACAGCTGCGGGTGTTCCAGGGCGGCGACGCGGCCCAGCCCCCAGACCGCGGCCTGGAGGGGGTTGGTCAGCGGGTCGTCGGGGCCGGTGGTGACCGCGCCGCGGGTCAGGGCCCACAGGGGTGCGTCGAGCGGGGTGTCGGTGAGCGCCTGGGTCAGCACGAGGCTGAGCGCGAGCCCGGCCGGCACGTCGGTGCCGGGCCGGTGGCCGGGCCGGTCGGCGAGCGGGAGCAGGGAAAGGATGCCGGAGAAGCCGCGCTCCTCCGTGCGTACGGTGTCGAGCCGGGCGGCGAGTTCGGCGCGGTCGCGGCAGGCGTCGTCCAGGACGAGGGTTTCGAACTGGGCGCCGTGGCCGCGCAGCGCGTCCAGGATCTCGTCGCTGTCGATGCCGTCGGCGGTGACGAGCAGCCAGGTGCCGTCGAGTACGGGTGCGGCGGCCGCCCGTACGGGCCGCCAGGCGACGCGGTAGCGGGTGGAGTCCAGCAGCGCCTTCTCGTGCCGCTGCTGGCGCCAGGACGACAGCGCGGGCAGCAGCGCGTACAGGGAGGCGTGCTGTTCGTCGCGCAGCCCCAGCAGAGTGGCCACCTGCGCGGCGTCGCCGCGTTCGACGGAGCTCCACAGTTCGGCGTCGGCGGGATCGGGGGCGCCTTGCGTGAGGCGGGCCGGGGCAGGCTCGGGCCAGTAACGTTCGTGCTGGAAGGCGTAGGTGGGCAGGCCGACCGTACGCGCTCCGGTGCCGGCGAGGTACGCGGTCCAGTCGACGGCGGTGCCGCGTACGTGCAGCCGGGCCAGGGCGGTGGCCGCGCAGCGCTCCTCGCCGCGCCCGGTGCGCAGCATCGGGACGATCTGCGCGTCCGCGTCGTCGCCGAGGGCTTCTTCGGCGGCGGCCGACAGCACGCTGTCGGGGCCGAGTTCGAGGAAGGTGCCGGCGCCGCAGTCGTGCGCGGCGCGCATGGTGTCGGCGAAGCGGACGGCGCCGCGGGCGTGCGCGACCCAGTAATCGGCGGAGCGCAGCTCGGCCTCGGTGGCGGGGCGTCCGGTCAGGCCGGAGATCACGGTCACGTCGGGCGCGTGGTAAGCGAGCCCGGCGGCGACCTCCCGCAGCCCGTCGAGCGCGGGCTCCATGAGCGGCGAGTGGAAGGCGTGGCTGACCGGCAGCCGCTTGGTCTTGCGGCCCTGGTCGGCGAAGTGGGCGGCGATCTCCTCGGCGGCGGCCAGGTCCCCGGCGATCACGATGCTGCGGGGGCCGTTGACGGCGGCGACGGAGACCTCGTGCCCGCGCCCGGCGAGCAGCGGCGCGAGTTCGTCCTCGGTGACCTGGAGGGAGATCATCGCGCCGCCGGCGGGCAGCTCCTGCATCAGCCGGCCCCGGGCGGTCACCAGGCGGGCCGCGTCGGGCAGCGAGAGGACGCCCGCGACGTGCGCGGCGGTGATCTCGCCGATGGAGTGGCCGAGCAGCACGTCGGGACGGATGCCCCAGGTGCGCAGCAGGCGGTGGAGCGCGACGCCGATGGCGAACAGCGCGGGCTGGGTCCACTCGGTGCGGCCCAGCAGCGCCGCCTCGGGGGTGCCCTCCGGGGCGAACAGGACGTCCTTGAGGGGACGGTCCAGGTGCGGGTCGAGTGCGGCGGCCACCTCGTCGACGGCCTGGGCGAACGCGGGGAATCGGGCGGCGAGTTCGCGGCCGGCGCCGGGGCGCTGGCTGCCCTGCCCGGAGAACACCACGGCCAGCTTGCCGGCGCCGCCGACCTCGCCCTCGGTGAGCGCGGAGTCGGGGCGGTCGGCGGCCAGGCTGGCCAGGGCGCGCAGCAGTTCGTCGCGGTCGCCGGTGACGACGGCGCGCTGGTCGAAGTCCGAGCGGGTGGTGGCGAGGGAGAGCCCGACGTCGGCCGGGTCGAGGCCGGGGCGCTCGTCGAGGAAGGACCGCAGGCGGGCGGCCTGGTCGCGCAGCGCCGCCCGGCTCTTGCCGGACAGCGTCCAGGGCACGACGGCCGGGCTGAGCGCCGGCTCTTCGCGCTCCTCCGGGGCGGCCGACGGCTCTTCGACGATGAGGTGCGCGTTGGTGCCGCTGAAGCCGAAGGAGGAGACGGCGGCGCGGCGCGGCCGGCCGGCCTGCGGCCAGGGGGTCTCCTCGGTGATCAGGCGCACCGCTCCGGAGTCCCACTCCACGTGCGAGGACGGCTCGTCGGCGTGCAGGGTGCGGGGCAGTACGCCGTGGCGCATGGCCATGACCATCTTGATGACGCCCGCCACGCCGGCCGCGGCCTGGGTGTGGCCGATGTTGGACTTCACGGAGCCCAGCAGCAGCGGGTTGTGCTCGTCACGCTCCTGCCCGTATGCGGCGAGCAGGGCCTGTGCCTCGATGGGGTCGCCGAGGGTGGTGCCGGTGCCGTGGCCCTCCACGGCGTCGACGTCCGTGGCGGTCAGCCCGGCGGCGGACAGTGCCTGCCGGATCACCCGCTGCTGGGAGGGGCCGTTGGGGGCGGTCAGGCCGTTGGAGGCGCCGTCCTGGTTGACGGCGGAGCCGCGTACGACGGCCAGTACCTGGTGCCCGTTGCGGCGCGCGTCGGAGAGGCGCTCCAGGACGAGTACGCCGACGCCTTCGGACCAGCCGACGCCGTCGGCGCTGTCGGAGAACGCCTTGCAGCGGCCGTCCGGGGACAGGCCGCGCTGCCGGGAGAACTCGATGAGGGCGCCCGGTGTCGACATGACCGTGACGCCGCCGGCCAGGGCGAGCGAGCACTCCCCCGAGCGCAGTGCCTGCATCGCCCAGTGCATGGCGACCAGCGAGGACGAGCACGCGGTGTCGACGGTGACGGCGGGGCCTTCGAGGCCGAGCGTGTAGGAGACGCGTCCGGAGGCGACGCTCGGTGCGGTGCCGCTGCCCTGGTGGCCCTCGAACTGCCCGCCGGAGAGCACCGTGGCGTAATCGTTGTACATCACGCCCGCGAACACACCGGTCTGGCTGCCGCGCAAAGACACCGGGTCGATGCCGGCCCGCTCGACGGCCTCCCAGGACGCTTCGAGGAGCAGCCGCTGCTGGGAGTCGGTGGCCAGGGCCTCGCGGGGGCTCATGCCGAAGAACGCGGGGTCGAAGTCTGCGGCGTTGTGCAGGAAGCCGCCGAAGCGGGAGTAGGAGGTGCCGGTGCGGTCCGGGTCCGGGTCGTAGAGCGCGTCCAGGTCCCAGCCGCGGTCGGTGGGCAGGCCGGAGATGGCGTCGGTGCCCTCGCTGACCAGCTGCCACAGGTCCTCGGGCGAGGCGACGCCGCCCGGGTAGCGGCAGCTCATGCCGACGATGACGATGGGGTCCTGGTCGGTGGCGGCCCGGGGGGCGCCGGCCGCGGCGGCGGCTTCGGAGCCCATCAGTTCGGCCAGGATGTGCGTGGCGAGGGCGTCGACGGTCGGGTAGTCGAAGATGACCGTGGCGGCGGTGCGCAGGCCGGTGGCCGCGCTGAGCCGGTTGCGCAGTTCCACGGCGGTCAGCGAGTCGAAGCCCAGCTCCCGCAGCGGGCGCCGCGCGTCGATGTCGGCGGTGGTGGAGTGGCCGAGCACCCCGGCCACCTGTCCGGCCACGAGGTCGAGGACGACCTCGCGGCGGTCGGTCTCCGCCAGCCGGGACAGCTGCTGTACGAGGGTGACGGCGGTCTCCGAGCCCGAGACCACCGCGCGGCGGGCCGGGGTGCGGATCAGGCCGCGCCACAGCGGCGGTATCTCGCCCTGGACGCGCAGGACGGACAGGTCGAGGCGGGTGGGCAGCAGGACCGCGGCGTCCGTGGCGGTGGCCGCGTCGAAGAGGGTGACGCCCTGTTCCTCGGTGAGCGCGGGCGTGCCCATACGGGCCAGGCGGTCGAGGTCCTCGTCCGTCAGGCCGCCGGTCATTCCGGCGGTGGGCGCCCACGGGCCCCAGGCCAGCGAGAGGCCCGGCAGGCCTTCGGCGCGGCGCAGTTGGGCGACCGCGTCGAGGAAGGCGTTGGCGGCGGCGTAGTTGCCCTGGCCCGCCGCGCCGACGGTGCCGGAGAGGGAGGAGAAGACGATGAAGGCGGCCAGGTCCAGGTCCCGGGTGGCCTCGTGGAGGTGCCAGACGGCGTCGGCCTTGGGCCGCAGCACCGCGCTGATCCGCTCGGGGGTGAGCGATTCGAGTACGCCGTCGTCGAGGGTGCCGGCGCTGTGCACGACAGCGGTGACGGGGTGTTCGGCGGGCACGCCGGCCAGCAGGGTCCGCACGGCGTCGCGGTCGGCCAGGTCGCATGCGGTGATGGCGACGTGCGCGCCGAGGCCGGTCAGTTCGGTGACGAGTTCTCCGGCGCCGTCGGCGTCGGCACCGCGGCGGCTGGCGAGCAGCAGGTGCCGTACGCCGCGCTCGGTGACCAGGTGCCGGGCCAGTACGCGGCCCAGGCCGCCGGTGGCCCCGGTGAGCACCACGGTGCCCTCGGGGTCCCATTCCGCAGCGGCCTGCGAGATCTGGGCGCGGGCGATCCGCGCGGCCAGGACGGTGGCCCCGCGGACGGCGGTCTGCGGCTCGTCCAGGGCCAGGGCCCGCGCCAGCGGCTCAGCGGCGGGCCGGTCGGTGTCCGGGTCGAGGTCCAGCAGTGCGAAGCGGCCGGGGTGTTCGCTCTGTGCGGCCCGCACCAGGCCCCAGACGGCGGCGGCCACCGGGTCCGGCGCCTGCCGGGCGTCGGTGGCGACGGCGCCGCGGGTGACGAGGACCAGGCGGGACGCGGCGTACCGCTCGTCCGCCAGCCAGGTCCGCAGCAGTTCCAGGGCGTGGGCGGTGCCGGCGTGCACGGCCGTCACGGGCTCGTCACTGGCCGCGCCCGCGACGGGGGCGAGGACCACGTCCGGGGCGTCCGTGACGGTGTCCAGGCCGGTCAGCGCCGTGACGGTGCGGTCCGGCGAGGCGAGGGCCTGCTCCAGGCCGAACAGGTCTGGGCCGAGGACGGCGGCCGTGGCGGGCGCCGCCTGGGCGGCCTGTCGGGTTGCGGTCCAGCGCAGTTCGAACAGGGCGTCGCGGACGAGGGCCCCGGCGGCGCCGAGCTGCTCGTCGGGCATGGTGCGCAGGACCAGCGAGCCGATGGAGGCGACGGGAGCGCCCGAGGTGTCGGCGACGGCGATCGCCACCGCGTCGTCCTCGGCCGGGGACAGCTTGACGCGGACGGTGCTCGCGCCGCTCGCGTGCAGGGTCACGTCCTGCCATGCGAAGGGCAGGCCGCCGCGGGCGTGCTCGCCCAGGTCGACGAAGGCCGCGGCGTGCAGCGCGGCGTCCAGCAGGGCCGGGTGGATGCCGAACGACGCGGCGGCCCCGGAGTCGTCCGCCGCCGGCAGGGTCACCTCGGCGTACACGTCGTCGCCGCTGCGCCAGGCGGCGCGCAGGCCCTGGAACAGGGGGCCGTATCCGAAGCCGGTGGCGGCCATGCGGTCGTAGAAGCCGTCGAGGTCCAGCGGGCGCGCGTCGGTGGGGGGCCAGACGGTGGCGTCGAAGCCGGTGTGGTGCTCGCCGGCGACGAGGGTGCCGACGGCGTGCTGGGTCCAGGGCAGTTCCTCCGGTCCGTCGGGGCGGGCGTGGACGCTCACGGCGCGGCGGCCGGTCTCGTCCGGGCTGCCCACCCACACCTGCACCTGGACGCCGCCCTCTTCGGGCAGTACCAGCGGGGCGGCCAGGGTGAGTTCCTCCACGCGGCCGCAGCCGGCCTCGTCCCCGGCGCGTACGGCCAGCTCCAGGAAGGCGGTGCCGGGCAGCAGCACGGTGCCGCGTACGGCGTGGTCGGCGAGCCAGGGGTGGGTGCGCCGCGACAGGCGGCCGGTGAGCAGCAGGCCGTCGGAGTTGGCGACCGACACGGCCGCGGCGAGCAGCGGGTGGTGTGCCGCGCCCAGGCCGGCGGCGCGTACGTCGCCGCCCGTCGCGGGCAGGCTCTTGGGCCAGTAGCGGCGGCGCTGGAAGGCGTAGGTGGGCAGGTCGGTGTGCCGGGCGCCGGTGCCCTGGAAGTAGGACTCCCACTGGACGGTCACGCCGCGGGTGTGCAGGCCGGCCAGCGCGGTGGTGAGGGTTTCGGCTTCGGGGCGGCCCGGCCGCAGCACGGCGAGGGTCGCGGGCACGCCGTCGGCCGGTGCCCCGTCGGCGGGTCCGGGTGCGGGGGTGCTGTCGGCGGTGGCGGCCAGGCAGGTCTGGGCCATGGCGGACAGGACGCCGTCGGGGCCCAGTTCCAGGAAGGTGGCGGCGCCGTGGCCGTCGAGCCAGGCGAGGGCGTCGGCGAACCGCACGGTGTGCCGGGCGTGGTCCACCCAGTAATCGGCGGAGGTCAGCTGCTCCACCGTGGCGAGGGTGCCGGTCAGGCCGGAGACGACCGGGAGGACGGGCGCCTGCGGCGCGAGCCCGGAGACGGCCGTGCGGAACTCCGCCAGCATGGGTTCCATGAGCGGGGAGTGGAACGCGTGCGAGACGCGCAGCCGCTTGGTCTTGCGGCCCAGTGCGGCGAAGTGCTCGGCGACAGCCGCGGCGTCGTCGGCCGCGCCGGCGATCACGACGGCGGCGGGCCCGTTGACGGCGGCGACCGAGAGGCGGTCCCGCCGGTCCTCCAGGAGGGGCAGCACCTCCTCCTCGGTGGCTTCGAGGGAGATCATGGCGCCGCCCTCGGGGAGCGCCTGCATGAGGCGGCCACGGGCGAGCACCAGGGCCGCGGCGTCGGCCAGGGAGAAGACCCCGGCCGCGTGCGCGGCGGCGATCTCGCCGATGGAGTGTCCGGCGACGAAGTCCGGCTTGACGCCGAAGGACTCGGCGAGCCGGTACAGCGCCACCTCGATCGCGAACAGCGCGGGCTGGGCGTAGCCGGTCCGGTCCAGCAGGGCGGCCTCGGGCGTGCCCTCGGCGGCGAACAGCACGTCCTTCAGGGGCCGTTCGAGGCCCTGGTCGAAGTGGGCGAGGACCTCGTCGAGGGCGGTGGCGAAGGCGGGGAAGCGGGCGGCCAGTTCACGCCCCATCCCCGGGCGCTGGGAGCCCTGTCCGGTGAAGAGGAAGGCGAGCTTGGACCGGGTCCGGGCGGTGTCCTGCACCAGGCCCGGGTCCGGCACGCCGTCGGCGAGCGCGGTGAGGGCGGCGCGCGCCCGGTCCAGGTCGGTGGCGGTGAACGCGGCGCGGTGTTCCATGCCGGAGCGGGCGGTGGCCAGGGAGTAGGCCACGTCGGCGGGCGCGAGGTCGGGGTGGGATGCGAGGTGTTCGAGCAGTTGCGCCGCCTGGGCGCGCATCGCCTCGCGGGTACGGCCGGAGACCAGCCACGGGACGGCACCCGCCGCCACGGGTTCGGCCGCGACCGGCTGCTCGGTGTCTTCCTGGGGGGCGGCCGGGGCCTCCTCCAGGATGGTGTGCGCGTTGGTGCCGCTGAGCCCGAACGAGGAGACACCGGCCCGGCGGGGCCGTTCGCCCTGGGGCCAGGGGACCTGCTCGGTGAGCAGGCGCACGGCCCCCTGCGTCCAGTCGACGTGCGAGGACGGCGCGTCCACGTGGAGGGTGCGCGGGATCAGGCCGTTCTGCATGGCCAGCACCATCTTGATGACTCCGGCCATGCCGGCCGCCGCCTGGGTGTGGCCAAGGTTGGACTTGACGGAGCCCAGCAGCAGCGGGCGGTCGGCCTCGCGGCCCTGGCCGTAGGTCGCCAGCAGGGCCTGGGCCTCGACCGGGTCGCCCAGGGTGGTGCCGGTGCCGTGGGCCTCGACGGCGTCGACCTCGTCGGCCGAGAGCCGCGCGCTGACCAGGGCCTGCTCGATGACCCGGCGCTGCGAGGGCCCGTTGGGCGCGGTCAGGCCGTTGGAGGCGCCGTCCTGGTTGACGGCGGAGCCCCGTACGACGGCCAGGACCCGGTGCCCGTTGCGGCGGGCCTCCGAGAGGCGTTCCAGGACCAGGACGCCGACGCCCTCGGCCCAGCCGGTGCCGTTGGCGGAGTCGGCGAAGGATCGGCAGCGACCGTCTTCGGAGAGCCCGCCCTGGCGGCTGAACTCCACGAAGGTGGTGGGGCTGGACATCACGGTGACGCCGGCGGCCAGCGCCAGGGAGCACTCGCCCTGGCGCAGGGAGTGGGCGGCCAGGTGCAGGGCCACGAGGGAGGACGAGCAGGCGGTGTCGATGGTGACCGCCGGGCCCACGGCCCCGAAGAAGTACGCGAGCCGGCCCGAGATGACGCTGGTGGTGGTGCCCGTCAGGGCGAAGCCCTGGACGTCGTCGTCCGGCCCCACCCGGTACTCCTGGGGCATCGCTCCGACGAACATGCCCGTACGGGAGCCCCGGACGGCCGCCGGGTCGATGCCGGCCCGCTCGAAGGCCTCCCAGGAGGACTCCATCAGCAGGCGCTGCTGCGGGTCCATGGCGAGGGCCTCACGGGGGGATATCCCGAAGAAGGAGGCGTCGAACTCGGCCGCGTCGTGCAGGAAGCCGCCGGAGAACTCCCCCGCGTCCTCGGCCGTCAGCTCCCAGCCGCGGTCGTCGGGGGACGGGGTGATGCCGTCCCCGTCGGCGGCGAGGAGGGACCAGAGCTCCTCGGGGCTGCGTACTCCTCCCGGGAAGCGGCAGCTCATACCGACGATCGCGATCGGCTCGCGGGCCGCCGCCTCCAGCTCGCCCACCCGCTGCCGGGAGCGCCGCAGATCGGCACTGGCCCGCTTCAGGTAGTCGCGGAGTTTCTGTTCCTGGTCCATGTTCGCCACGTTCAACCCAACCCATCTCAAGACCGGCGGACAGCAGAGCATTTCGTTGTGGACATCCGGCACTGGGGACGGCTGTTCCACAGCGACTGAGTTTTCTGCGTGCCCTGCACGAGGCAGCTCGACTTCCCGCACGCCACCAGCCCAGTCTCGGCAAGGGCGGCCATGGAATTCCCTAGAATCGGCCGGTCATCGGGGCCGGCCGTACTGCGAGGCGCCGGGGTGCCGCGGATGCTCCGCGGTGCCCCGGCGCCTGGTGTCCCTTCGGCTCGCATTCCGGCCGGGCCGCGAGGGCAGGCCCGGCCGACGGGTCCGTACGCGGCGAACCCCGGGGAACGCGAGGGTGTTACTTCACGAGGGTGTTACTTGATGAAGCCGTCCACGACACGGGGCGGCCAGGTTCCCACCGTCAGCACTCCCATCGCGTACGCGCGGGAGACCAGGGCCGCCCGGTTGGGGACCTTCAGTTTCCGCAGCAGTCCGGTGACGTGATACTCCACCCCCTGCCGGCTGAGGTAGAGCCGGGACGCCAGCGGAATCGTGGACAGGCCCGCCGCGATTCCTTCCAGAATGCGCGCGTCGATCTCGCTGAGCAGTTTCTTCCGCGGTGCCATCACCGCGTCGCCGTCCGCGCTCTGCCCCGACCGCATCGTGACGAGCACCGCGGCCGGGCCGGGGGCGTAGCCGCTCACGGCGGTGGCCGTGAGGTTTCCGGTGAAGGTGTCGCCGGTCGACCGCAGCGCCACCACGTGGGCGGCGAACCGGTCGCAGCGGCCGGTCAGCAGCCGTTCGAACTGCCGCATGAGCGGCTGGCGGACGCTGGGGTGCACGAGGTCGCGGAAATCACGGCCGCAGACGTCGGGAGCCGTTGTGGAGGAATCGGAGGGGGAAGCGGCGAGCACGTCGGCGGCGGCCGCGTCGGGGGTCGCGAAGTGGCGGTAGAAATCCTGCGAGGCTTGACGGATCGTCAGCGACGGGTCCAGTACGGCCATGCACACACCCGGCCGGTCGGCCGGCGGCCGCTCTTCCCGCCGTCCCGTGGCACCGAGCGTGGCGACCGCGCCGGCCGCACTCCGGCCTGCCGAAAGCTGCGGGGAATCCACCAGAGCAGAGAACTTCAAGGGACCGACATCCTTTCAACCCCCGTCCGCAAATCAAAGTTCAAGAGTGACCGAGCGAGAAAGAGAAACCCGAAGAATTTAACGTGCTGGAAACCTGGGAGGCCCGGTAGTTGCCCGGGGAGAATTCCGCTCTCCCCGACACGTTCGACACTAGGGATAGGTCCAGACAAGCGTCAACGTCCGCCCGGGCCGCCGCCGCTAAACCTGTGGTCGCCCTCCCGCGGGGTACGGTCCCGCCCCGCCCTTTCGGTCCCCCCGAACACTCCGCACCCTTACCGCCGGTAAGCCGCAGGCACCGCCACGGAGCGCTCACCGTGCCGCGAACACCCCGGCCCCGCTCCGCCCGCCCAGCAGCTCCCGCCGCCCGGCCACGCCCAACTTGCGGTAACACGAGGTCAGGTGCTTCTCCACCGCACGGGTACTCACACCCAGTTCATCGGCGATTTCCTGATTGGTCAGCCCCCGGCCCACCAGAGAGACGACTTTGCGCTCGCTGTGCGTGAGCGAGACCTCCGCACTCGGGGCGGTGGTGGTGGCCCCCAGGGCCGCGTAGGCGCGTTCGGTCAGCCAGGGGGCGCCACAGGCAGTGGCGAGATCGGCGGCCTCGCGCAGCATCGCCTTCGCCTCCTTGCCGCTCTCCACGGCCCGGCCCAACTGGAGGAGCGTACGCGCCCGTTCGAGCGAGTTGGCGGACGCGCCGAGCACCTCGGCCGACTCGCGCAGGACGGGTACGCCCCCGCCGCCGGGCAGCAGGGCCTTCAGCCGCAGGGCGCGGCCGAGGGTGGCGGGGGCCGCCCACTGCCGCGCCCAGGCCAGTTCCTCCTCCGCCAGGGCCAGCGCCGGGCGCAGTTCGCCCAGGCGGTGGTGGAGGGCGATGGCGCGGGGCCGCCAGGGGTAGAGGGCGGAGTTGCGCCAGCCGGCCGCTTCCAGCCGGCGGCCGCAGGCCAGCAGGGACTCCAGGGCGTGGACGCCGCGGCCTCGGCGGGCGTCGAGCGAGGCTTTGAGGAGTTGCATCATGGCCGTCAGGCCGAGGCTGTCCGTCCAGCGCTTCCCGGCGTCTTCGAGGAGGCGTTCGATCAGCTGGATGTCGCCGGTCTCCATGGCCACGGCGGCCAGGACGACGACGATCGGCTCCCGCCAGTCGGCGTCGGCCAGTTCGACGGCCCGGTCGGCCTGTTCGCGGGCCTGCGTCAGATGGCCGCGGGCGAGCTGGATCAGGGCGTTCTCGGCGTGCAGCACGGCGTTCGGGCGGTCCGAGTGCTGTGCGCAGGCCAGGCGGGTGTGGATGCCTTCCGCCGAGTCGGTGGCGTACAGGGCCACCGCGACCAGCGGGAGTGCGAGGCAGGCGCGGGCGGCGGTCACCGGTTCGCGTTCCAGGATTCTTCCGGCCAGGTCCGCGACATCCGACGCCGGCAACGCGCTGGAGAGCACCGCCGCGTTGGCCAGGACGGCCGCCAGCTCGCGGTCGCCGCCGGTGTCCAAGGCGGGCGGGGTGCCCAGTGCCCGCAGGCGTTCCACCGCACCGGCCAGTTCCGTGGGGTTCTCGTGCGCGGAGTGCCACAGGCGGGCTTCCAGGCGGAGGGCGATCTCGCGGGTGCATCCTTGGTGCGACGCCGTGACGTCGAGGTCCTCGGCCACCCGGCGCAGCAGGTCCACCGCCGAGGGGGGCGCCTCGCCCAGCAGATTGGGCGGGACGAGCAGGGCGGCGGCGGCCCGGTCGGTGGCCGACGGCAGGAGGCGGATGGCCTGGCCGATGTGGCGTTCACAGGCGGCGGGGTCGAAGCTGCGTTCGGCGCCGGCCAGCTCGATCAGCAGGCGTGCGCGCTCGAAGTCGCCCGTACTGCCCAGGAGCGCGCGCTGCAGGTAGCGGGCGGCGGTGCCCGGTACACCGCGGCGCAGCGCGGCCTGCGCCGCGGTCCGCAGTACCCGTACGGCCCATGGGCGGTGCGTGGTGGTGACGGCCATCAGCAGATCGGCGACGTGTTCGGCGGGCCGGCCGGCCTGGTGGAGGAGGTCCGCCGCGGTGTCCCGGGAACGTTCGCGTTCGGCGACGGTGAGGGCGGAGTCGGCGGCGTCGCGGACGACGCGGTGGATGAAGCGCGGGGTGTCGTGCGGGGCGAGCAGTCCGAGGTGGTGCAGGGCGCGCAGGGCCTGCTGGAAGCCGATGGAGTCCAGTCGCGCGTGGCGCCGGATGAGGTCGGGCTCGCCGTGGTCGCCGAAGGCGGCGATAGCGGCGGCGAGGTCGCGTACGGGGGCGGGCTGGGTGTAGAGGCAGCCCGCCAGGTGGTCACGCAGCTGGGCGGGGCGGTGCACGCGGAGCTGGCCGATGTGTTCGGCCGTGGGGTGGTGACCGCTGTGGGCCAGGTCGCGCAGGACCGACTGGAGGATGAGGGGGCTGCCCGCGCAGGTCTCGTGGCAGGCCTGGGCGTAGGCGTCGTCGGCGGGTTCGCCCAGAAGGTCGTGGATCAGGGCCCGGGTGCTGTCCAGGGAGAGCGGCGCGGGGCGCAGCACGTCGGCGGCGTCCGCGATGTCGCGGATGAGCGGGTGCTGGGCGCGGGGGTCGCCGTCGCGCAGGGTGCACACGAGGGCGACGCGCAGCCCGTACGGGCGCCGGGCCAGGTAGGCGAGCCAGCGCAGGGAGGCGCGGTCGGCCCATTGGAGGTCGTCGACGAGGATGAGTACGGGGGCGGTGGCGCAGGCTTCGGCCAGCACGGACCGCAGGTTGTGCAGGATCGCTTCGGAGGCGGGGGTGTCCGGGTCTCCGGGTACGGGGAGGCCGTCGGTGTGGCCCGGCCGGCCGGCGCCGTCCGCCTCCTGGTCGCCGGGGGCGGTGAAGCCACCGCCCAGGAGGGGCCCCAGGAGCTGGTGGACGATGCCGAAGGCGAAGTCCTGCTCCATGGGTGCGGCATTGGCTCGTAACACCTGCAGGGTGTCGGGGGCGCGGCTGCCGGCCTCCTGGACGAGCATGGACCGGCCGATGCCCAGGGGGCCGGTCAGGAGCAGTGCGGAAGAACGGCCCGCCTGCGCTCGGCGTACTGCGGTATCGATGCGGGTCAGTTCGGTTTCCCGCTCATACAGCATCCGTTACGTCCCTTTCCGTCGGCCGGCTCCGCGCGCGGAGTTCCTTGCGTGAAGTGATACGCAGCTTCTTGTACGCACTGCTCAGCCGGTGCTCGACGGTGCGCCGGCTCACCACGAGCTGTTCGGCGATCTCCCGGTTGCCCAGGCCGCGGCGGGCCAGTTCGGCGGTCTGCCGCTCGGCCGGCGACAGGGCGGCCCACCCCTCGGGGAGCGCCGTGTCGTCGGCGGTGGTGGGCTGCTCCAGCCGTGCGGTCAGCCACCGTACGCGTTCGGCCAGGCGGCTGGAGGTGTGGGTGACGGTGAGCCGGGACAGTTCGGTCAGCAGGTGGGCGGCGGTGGCGCGATCGCCCGCGGCGACTTCCTCGGTGGCGCGTTCGGCCAGGACCCAGGCGTAGACGAGCCGGGTGGGCAGCGGGGCATCGGCAGGTGCACGGCCGCCGGCGGGTTCGCGGCCCTCGACCGCTTCGCGGCCGCCGGCGGCGGCCGTCGACGACCGGGGATCGAGGCTGCCGGCGCTCAGTTCGGCCAGGCCCAGTGCGGTGGGGGCGCCCCACTGGCGGGCGAGGGCCAGTTCCTCCTGGATCAGGCGCTGAGCCTGGTCCTGGTCGCCGAGTGTGTGACAGGCCCGGGCGGCCGCCGACCGCCAGGGCAGCACGACGGGGTTGGCCCATCCCCTGCGCATCAGCCAGCGTCCGCTCTCCTTGAACAGTTCGACGGCCTCGGCCCAGCGTTCTTCGACGGCGGCCACGCGGGCGCGGGCGTACAGCAGGTCGGGCCAGTGGATGCCGTATTCGGCTCCGGGCGGCATGGGGGCCTCGGACAGGGCGCGCGCTTCGTCGTAGCGGCGGGTCTCCAGGGCGATGACGGCGCGTACGGCCAGGTGGTGCGTGGCGGCCAGGGGGTGCCACGCGGCGATGGGCAGTGCCCGTTCGGCGGCGTCCGCGACGCGGTCGGCGGCGTCCAGACGGCCGCTGCGCAGATGCAGTTCGGAGCACAGGTTCAGAGCGCGGGCCAGTACGGGGTGGCAGTGGCGGCGGCGCAGTTCGGTGACGATGGCGGCGAGCCGGTCCTCGGCTTCGGTGGCGGCGTCGGTCAGCCACAGTGCCCTGGCGGCGACCAGGCGCGGCGCCGCGGGGATGGCGCTGCCCGCGTCCAGGGCGCGTCGGGCCAGCTCCGCGACCTCTTCGCGGTTGCGGCCGCGCGCGGCTAGCTGTCCGGCGCGGATGCCGGCCTGGGCGGGGGCGAGAGGGTGGTCGGGCAGGCCGGGGACGTCGGCATGGGAGCCTTCGGCGACCCCGGGCCCTGCCTCGGCGGCGTACCAGTACAGCGCGATCATGTCGTCGCGCTCACTGCCGTGGGCGGTGGCGAGGGCCTGGGCGGCCACTCGGCGGCCCCAGGCGTCGTCGCCGCGGGCCATCCCCATGTCGACTGCCTGTACGCGCAGTTGGGACCAGGCTTCGCCGTCACCCCGAGCGTGGGCGAGGGCGGCGAGTCTGCGGTCACCGGCTTCGGGCGCCGCCACGGCTTCGGCGCTGGCCAGGTCGAGGCTGAGCTGGGCGCGTTGCAATGGTTCCTGGGGCTCGTCGAGGGCGCGTTCGAGGTAGGTGGCGGCGCGGGCGAGATCACCGCGGCGGACCGCGGCGCCGTAGCTGCCGCGCAGGACGTGTATGGCCCAGGGCTCACCCATCGGGGGTGCCTGGAGGAGGAGGCGGGCGATGTCCTCGTCGTGGGCCACGGCCTGGTGGGCGAGGCGGGCGGCGCGGGCGTACAGGTCGGCGCGTTCGGCGGCGGGTATGTCCTCCAGGACGCGAGCCTGGACGACCGGCAGCCGGATGCGTTCGTAGGAGCCGACGGGGATGGTGAAGCCGGCCGTTTCCAGCGCCGCGCGCAGTTGGGATTCGCGTACGGTACGCAGCCCGGCCAGGGTGCAGATCAGCGGAAAGTCCAGCAGGTCACCGGCGACGGCCAGCGCGCGCAGTACGACGGTGGCCTCATCGGTCAGTCCGCTCAGGGCGCGCCCCGCGCGATCGCCCACGATGCCGGTGATCAGGGCGCGCAACTGCGGGACATGTTCGGCGACCGGCCGGTGGCCGGTGTCGGCGAAGCGGTGCAGGGCCGCGTGCAGTACGGCGGGGCCGCCTTGGGAGGCCTGGGTGGCCGCGGCGGCGAACTCCTCGTCGCAGGGGGTACCGCAGATCTGTTCGGCGAGGGCGGTGACCGCGTCCCGGCTCAGTGGGTGGACGGTGAGACGGCGGGTCAGCCAGGCGGAGGGCGCGGCGCCGGCCAGCCATTCGGGGCCGTGCGGGTCCAGTCCGGTGTGGCCGACGAGCAGGGCGAGGGGGACGCCGGCCGAAAGGCGGCGTACCAGGGCCTGCAGCCAGTGCAGGGAGGCCGCGTCCAGCCATTGTGCGTCCTCCACCGTCACGAGGGTGGGGGTGCGGCGGGCGGCGTGCAGGAGTTCGGGCAGGCCCCGCAGGCAGTCCGGCCCGTGCTGCTCGCGCAGGGCCCGCAGGGGCCGTTCGGCCTCCTCGCCCAGTTGGGCCAAGAGCTGGGTCACGGCCGCGTGGCGCAGATCGCGTTCGGCCAGGGAGCCGCTGACGCTCAGGACCCGTACCGCGCGCTCCTCGGCGAGGCGGGCGGTCCAGCGCAGCAGTGCGTTGTGGCCGAAGCCGGGGCGGCCGGTCACGGAGACGACGGTGGGGCGGCCTTCGTCCAGCGCGAGCACCACCTGCCGCAGCTCCGCCTGTTCTTCCTCGCGTTCGAGGAGGGGCGGATCGCTGCGCCGCCGCCCGGCCCGGATGAACCCCACGTACAGCTGATCGTCGCTCGATCCCGTTTCCGACATGGCCCGGCCGCCCTCAGCGCTGTCCGCGCGACCGCGCCACCTGCTGGGGCACCCGCGCCCCGCCGACGCCCGGGGTGCGGAGCACCGCGGCGAGCTGGGCCCGCTCGGACACCCCCAGCTTGCGGTACACGTTGGTCAGGTGCGTCTCGACCGTACGTACGGTGACGTGCAGCGACTGGGCGATCGAGCGGTTCCTGGCGCCGCCCGCGGCGAGGCCCGCGACCTTGCGTTCCATGCTGGTGAGCAGGTCCAGGGGCGAGGCGGTCATCTTCCGCATCCGGCCGCCCGCCGCCAGCAGGGCACCGCGGGCGCTCTGGCCCAGCGCGAGGGCGCCGCAGCGCTGGGCGAGGTCGGCCGCCGTACGCAGGTGTTCGCGGGCGGCGCGCCGGTCGTCGGCCGCGAACAGGGCTTGGCCCAGGACGAGTTCGGCGCGGGCGTGCTCGATGCGGGCCGGTGAGGCGGCCAGTTCCCGTACCGCCTCCCCCAGCAGCTCGATGCCCTGTTCGCCGGGGGTGGCCACGCCGCGGGCCAGGGCGGCCAGGCCGAGGACGCGTGGGGTGCCCCAGCGCCGGGCGAGCCGCGTACCGTGTGCCGCGGGCTCCCGGGCCTCCTCCGCGCGGCCCAGTTCCGCGAGGACACAGGCCGCCTCCACCCACCAGGGCAGGTAGGCCGCGTGCCGTATCCCGTCCTCCTCCAGCGATCTGCCGCACTCGCGGAACTGCGCCAGCGCGCCCGCCGCGTCCCCCAGGGCGTGACGCACCCGGCCGTGGACCAACAGGTAGCGGTGGTGGGTCCACACGTACTGTGCGCGCCGGCCGGGTGCGGTGCCGGCCAGCAGCTTCTCGGCCCGTACGGTCTCGCCCCGGTCCACGAGCAGGTCCGCCAGGACCAGTCGCGGCAGGATGATCAGTTCGCGCCACCCTTCCGTGTCGGTGATCTGCACCGCCTTCCTGGCGTCCACGAGCGCGTCCGGGAGCGCTCCCAGGCCGTGCAGATGCCGGGCCCGGGTGGCCAGGGCCAGTGCGGAGGACCACAGGACGGAGTCCTCCCGGCCGTGACTCAGCAGACGGTCCAGCGCGTACAGCACGTCCTCGGAACGGTCGGCGAGGTCCAGGACCAGCGCGGAGTTGATCAGGGGCCAGTGCTTCAGGGGAAGGTCGGAGCAGCGGGCCGCGCGCCGGGCGTGGCGCACGACCGGTTCGGGGTCCTGGGCGTCGAGTGCCGTCACCATGGCCATCGCCGCCAGCTTCTCCCGCTGGGCGGGGGTGTCGCCCTCGGGTACGGTCATCGCCGCGGCCCGCTTCCGCGTCGCGGCGATCGTGCTGCGGCCGTGCGAGCCGACGATCAGCAGCACCGACTCGACCAGCGTGCGCAGTTCCCGGTCGGCGGGCCGGGGGTCGGGGCCGAGTTCGGCGTCGAGGCCGTCCAGGACGTCTTCGAGCATCCGGAGGGCGGCGCAGTTCTCGCGGGCGGCCAGGCTGGTCGTGCCGAACTGCGCGACGACCCTCGCCCGGGTACGGATATCGACGTCGGGCGCCAGCGCTCCGCGCAGCAGGACCATGGCCCCGTGCGGATCGGTCTCGGCCAGCGCTCCGGCCAGCCGGACGCGGACCTCCACACTGCCGGGGTCCACTGCCAGTACCCGGTACAGGCAGCGGGCCGCGTCCTCCGGGACGCCGCGCGCCTCGGCCCGGGCGGCTGCCTCCAGCAGGACGCCGGGCATCCACGACTCGGACAGTGCAGGCAGCGGCAGCAGGTGGGCGGCGACCTCTTCGGCGGGCCGGCCCGCGTCGCTGAGGAGCAGGGCCGCCCGCGCGCGCAGCGCCGACAGCGCCTGGGCGTCCAGCGGCGCCAGCACCGCCGCGCGCACCGCGTCGTCCGCCGGCCCGCCGCCGCCGTGCACCGGCAGTGCGGCCTCGCGCAGCAGGGCCAAGGCGTCCTCGACGGCGTCGGCGGGGACGGCGGCCAGGGAGCCCGCATGGTGGGCATCCCGCTCGCCGAGGACCGCCACCGCCCGCGCGACCTCGCCGACCCAGGGCGGCCGCCGGTCCAGGAACTCACGTACCCACTGGGCCAGGACACGGCCGCCTGCCTCGTCCACCCGGTCGGCGCCCTGCACGCCCGAGCCGACGCCCGCGGCCCGCAGTTCGCGCAGCAGGCGGCCCAGGAGGCGGGGGTTGCCGCCGGTCACGGCCCGGGCGCGGGTGATGAAGGCGGGGGCGGCGGGGGCCGGGAAGAACTGCCGTACGGCCTCGGCGACATCCGTCTCGGTGAGCGGCCGCAGGCGCAGCACCGTGGTGCGGTGACGGGCCGTGAGGTCCGCCAGGGCGCGGTGGGCCGGGGCGCCGCGGTCGAGGAAGGCGGCCTCGGACTGCCGGGTGAGGACGATGAGCAGGGGGCGGCCGTCGGCACGGCGCAGCAGGAAGTCCAGCCAGCGCAGGGACAGCTCGTCGCAGTGGTGGACGTCGTCCAGAGCCAGGACGAGCGGGCGACGGCTCAGCTCGTCCGCCGCGAGGCGGTACAGGCCGTGGAACGCGCGCTGGACGGCGGGGGCGTGCGGCGGCTCTCCGGCCAGCGCGCCCGGGGTGAGGGCGGAGCGGGCGGCCTCGTCGAGGGGCGCGTCCTGCGCGATCGGGCCGAGCAGGGTCCGTACGCCGCCTAATGCGCCCGAGGCGCCCTCCTCGCACCGCCCGTGCAGAACCGTCGCCTGCCGGCAGGCGTCTCCCTCAAGAAAAGCACGCAGGAGGGCCGACTTGCCGATACCGACCGGGCCTGTCACGACCGCCGAGCCCGCGTGCCCCCGGCGTGCCCTGCGGGCGAGACGGCCGAGCGCCCCCGTGGCATCGGTTCGGCCGGCCAAGGTGCCGGCTGGGCAGGATGTGGCGCTCCGGTCCTGCACCATAGAGCTCCTCGCACCTCAGAGACACCACAGATGCGACGGGGCATGACCACATCGTGCTGTAAATCACTCTAAAGAGTGATGCCTGACGTGCGCCACAGTACATGACCGGCAGACTTCGCGACCAGGTAATCTTTCAAAGCTTGAACTAAGCGCCCACCACCAGGTGTTCACGGAGCAGCGCCAGTACGGCCGGGGCCTGCGGACCGAGGAAGAAGTGACCACCGGGATAGACCTTGAGGTCGAACGCGCCCGTGGTGTGCGCCCGCCAGTCCCCGGCCTCCTCCAGCGTGGTCTTCGGATCGTCGTCGCCCGTCAGGGCGGTGATCGGCGCCTTGATCGTCACATCGGGGGCGCAACGGTACGTCTCCACCGCGGTGTAGTCACTGCGGATCGCCGGAAGAATCATCCGCAGCAGCTCCTCGTCGCCCAGCAGCGAGGCATCCGTGCCGGACAGCAGCTTCAGCTCGGCGACGATCCCGTCGTCGTCGCGCCGGTGCACACTCTCCGCGCGGTGCCGTGAGGGCGCGCGACGCCCCGAGGCGAAGAGATGCGTCAGTTCACCGCCGTCCGCCTCCAGCCGCCGGGCCACCTCGAACGCGACCATCGCGCCCATGCTGTGCCCGAAGAACGCCGTCGGCCGCGACCTGAACCGGTCCCCCAGGGCCGCGTACACCTGATCGGCCATGGTCGCCAGGTCACTGGGACTGGTCTCGCCACGCCGGTCCTGACGGCCGGGGTACTGCACCGACAGCACCTCCGCCACGGACGTCAGCTGTGCCGACACGGGGAAGAAGAAAGAGGCCGAACCGCCCGCGTGCGGGAAGCAGACCAGTTGGCGCGGACGGTCCGGCGCCGGGTGGTAGGACCGGGCCCAGAGCCCTTCCGCCGTGGTCGTCGTCATGGTGCTGCTTCCTCCTCCTCGCGATGGCACCGGACCGGCCCGCCGGGGTACGGCGGCCGATCACCGGCCCCTGTGTTCCACACGTCCATCCCACAAGGAGGACCACGGGAAATCACCTAGTGTTCCCGCTCCACGTGACGGCGGGCCCGCCGTTCCGGACCCGTACGGGACGCCCCCGGAGCCGACACCGCCCATCGCGCTCCGGGGGTGTCCCGTACATCCGGTTACCAGCTGGCGGCCAGCAGCAGGTCCCCGTACTCCCGCTCCCGGGACGCCTGGCGCAGGTCGGCGTCGACCATCATGCGCATCAGCTCGGGGAAGTCGACGCTGGGCTCCCAGCCCAGCTGGGTGCGGGCGCGCTCGGCGTCCGCGCACAGGATCTCCACCTCGGCCGGGCGCACCAGCGAGGGGTCGATGCTGACGTAGTCCTCCCAGTTCAGGCCCACATGCTCGAAGGCGATACGGACGGCGTCGCGGACCGAGTGCATCTGGCCGGTCCCGATCACGTAGTCACTCGCCTCGTCCTGCTGGAGCATCAGGTGCATGGCACGGACGTAGTCACCGGCGAAGCCCCAGTCGCGTACGGCGTCGAGGTTGCCCAGGGACAGCTTGTCCTGGTACCCGAGCTTGATGCGGGCCACCGCGAGGGAGATCTTCCGGGTCACGAACTCCGCGCCACGGCGCGGCGACTCGTGGTTGAACAGCATGCCGGATACCGCGTACATGCCGAAGGACTCACGGTAGTTACGGGTGATGAAGTGCCCGTAGATCTTCGCCACGCCGTACGGGCTGCGCGGCCGGAAGATGGTGGTCTCGCACTGCGGGGTCTCGGCGACCTTGCCGAACATCTCCGACGAGGACGCCTGGTAGAAGCGGATCTGGCCGGCGCCGCCGCTGTCACCGCCGCGCGAGCCGTTCAGACCGCTGACCATACGGATCGCTTCGAGCATCCGCAGGACGCCCATGCCGTTGATCTCGGTGACCAGTTCGGCCTGCTGCCAGGACATCGGCACGAAGGAGATCGCACCGAGGTTGTACACCTCGTCGGGCTGCACCTTGTCGACCGCGGAGACCAGGCTGGCCTGGTCCATCAGGTCACCGTCGACAAAGTTCAGTTCGGAGACGAGCCGGCTGACCCGCGACTTCCGGGGATTCGCCTGCCCCCGCATCAGACCCCACACCTGGTACCCCTGCGCCAGCAGGTGCTCGGCCAGATAGGAGCCGTCCTGCCCGGTGATTCCGGTGATCAGCGCACGCTTGGACATCTCATTCCTCTCCTTCGCACAGAACAGACCGCCCAAACGCAGAGCCGATTCGGCTACCTGACCTCATGGCTGCTTGACCTCGAATGGCATCGGATGGCAACGCACACGCCGTGGTCCGGACGCTGGGTAATCGCACGCTTCCAAGCCGCCGGTCACGGTGTCAAGAAATTCCGGGCACTCTAGGGAATTTCCGAGTCCCAAACTCCCGGCCACACCGCGTTGTTGGGATTGGTACCCGAAGCGGGTCCCGGTACGGCCCGCAGTACTCCACCGGCGGGACACTCTAGGGAATTTCCGGTGAGCGGTGCGCTGCACTGTCCGTGTGTGCCCCCCTCCAGGCCCGGCCGGCGCTCTCGACAGGCTTCCGGCCGGGCCTGCCCGCCCCCTGGAGCGTCGCCCGGTACTGCAAGGACCACATCAACGGACTGCTGCGCGAACGCATTACCGGACTCCGCGCCCTAGGGGCTTTTGCGCGCGACACCCATGAAGGCGTGACATTCAGCCGTACGCATTCCGAATTGCGTGACACGCCACCGAGTTTTCGGACGCCGGACGGTGCCGGGAATGGTCAGGCCCGGAACTCCTCCTGACGGCGGATCACCGACATCAGCAGCCGATGCGTCCCGGCGTCGGCGGCCGCGACAAGTCCGCGGCCCGCCGGGCCGAGCGGGGCGCCGTCGATCCCGGTGACGACGCAGCCGGCGGCCCGGCACAGGGCGATGCCGGCGGCGAAGTGCACGCTGCCGGACAGGTCGCCGCCGTCCGTGACGTACGCGGCGCGTTTGCCTGCGGCGACCCAGGCCAATGCCAGGGTCGTGGAGACGACCCGGGGCCGGAAATGCTCGACGAACGAGGGAAGTCCGAGCAGGCTCGCGGCCCGGAAACCAGGCGCGTTGGGGAATGGCGGGTCGAGGTTGACGTCCACGAGCCGCGTGGCGGACGTGGGTGCCAGTTGGGCGTCGGCGCCTTCGTGCCACCTCCACGCGGTCGCACCGTCGGTGTGGAAGATCTCGCCGCTGAACGGGTCGGCCACCGCCGCCGCGCCATCGCGCAGTGCCACATTGACCGCCACGAGCATATTGCCGACGGCGTAGTTCAACGTGCCGCACAACGGGTCGACCAGCCATTGTCGCGCAGCCCCCGCGGCACCTTGCTGCCCGCCTTCTTCGCCGAGCACGGCATCATCCGGCCGGGCGGCCCGGATGACGTCGAGGATCGCCTCTTCGGCCGCCACATCGGCTGCGGTGGCGAAGTCCCCGGCCCCCTTGTCGATGCGGGAGAGGTGCTGTCCGTACAAGGCACGCACCACCTCCGCGCCGGCCCGGGCCGCGGCCGTCGCGATCTCGGTATCGTTCGGGTCCGTACGGCCATCCGCGGCTCGCGCCGTGCCTTCTCGCTGCATAGACAGTGTCTACTACGCCGCTGTGGAGGCTGTCCATGGCCGCACGCTGCCGGACGCGGCCCGAGTCCGGCGCACCCGGGTCAGGCCGCGCTCACGGATCGGCGCGCTCCGCTTCACGAGGGCTGCCCCCCCGGGCCCAGGACCGGCATACATTGGCGGGACAGCGGCCGGCAGCGGGCACGAGCAGGCACGCTGCGGTGGGTGAGGGAGGCATGTCGGGACAGACGGTCACGAGCCTGATCGAGAAGCTGCAGCCCGGCGGGCCAGGGCCGTCCACGCAGTGGTGTACGCAGTGTGCCGTACTGCTCGGCGTCGACGGCGCGGCGATCTCGTTGGTCTTCGACGGGTCGCAACTGCTGTGGCACAGCGACCAGGACGGCGCACGCCTGGACGATCTCCAATTCACCCTGGGCGAGGGCCCGAGCCTGGACGCGGCCCGCGAGGGCGCCCTGTGCCTGGTCGCCAACCTGGTCCGCCCGTACGGCTCCCGGTGGCCGATGTTCGCCGCGCAAGCGCTGGAACTGGGTATCCGCGCCGTCTTCGCGTTCCCTCTGCGGCTCGGCGCTCTGCGCTTCGGCGCCTTGACCTGCCACCGGCGCACGACGCACCGGCTTCCGTCGGACAACGCGGCCGACGCCCTGCAGCTCGCCGACGCCCTGTCCTTGTTCCTGCTCGGCGGCCGGCACGCCGAGTCACAGCCGCTGAGCCCATCGGACCTGCACCGTACGGAAGTCCACCAGGCCACCGGAATTCTCGGTGTCCACCTGCGGGTACCGCTGGCCGACGCCCTGGCGCGGCTGCGCGCCCACGCCTTCGCCGTCGGCCGCCCCGTCGCCGATGTCGCCCGCGACATCGTGGCCGGCGACCTGAGACTCCCTCGCGACCCCACCCCGTCATGACACGGGGGTCAGGTCACGGATGCGGGGTCCGGCGGCAGGTGGACCGTCATGATCAGTCGGCAGGTCCCGTCGCCCGCGCCGCGGTAGCCGTGCGGGACGTCACCGTCGAACGTGGCGGTCTGCCCGGCTTCGACCGCGTGCTCGGTGCCGTCGACGGCCAGGACCATCCGGCCCGCGGTGACGCTGACGGTCTCCACGACTCCGGCCTGGTGGGGGTGGCTGGGATATTCCTCACCGGGTTCCAGCTGCCAGCGCCAGACCTCGACGGGCGCCGGCTGTGAGGTCGTCAGCATCAGCCGGGCCTCGCCGCCGCGCGCTCCGGTCCACAGCGGCGCCACCTCATCGGCGGCCACGACGCGGACGCGGCCTTCGGACGGCCCCTGCATCAGGGCGGACACCGAGATGCCGAGGGTGTCGGCCAGCCGGACCAGGGTGGCCAGGTTGGGGTTGCCCTGGGCCTTCTCCAGTCCGACGAGGGCGCCCTTGCTGACCTGGGCGCGGCGGCCGAGTTCCTCCAGGGACAGGCCCGCGCGGACCCGGGCCGCCCGGACGTTGCGTGCGACCGTCCGCAGGGCTGCGGCTGTCTCGGCCACCTGATCACTTCCTCGGAGTGGGGGCATTTGATTGAACCGTGCGGTCGTTTGGTTGACGACGCCCGGTCGTTTCGTTGTACGGTTCAGTCGTTCCACTGAATGGTAAAGGATGAACCGTGATCGCTCTGCTGCCGGCCCTGGGCAGCTCACTCGCCTACGGGTGCGCCGACTTCCTCGGCGGCCTCGGCGCCCGAAAAGCTCATGTCCTGCGTACCGTGATGATCGCCGCCCCGGTCAGTCTCGCGATCGAACTGGTGCTGTGGCCGGTGCTCGGCGCCTCGTTCAGCACCGCCGCCCTCGGCTGGGGCGCCGCGTCCGGTGTCGCCTCCGCCGCCGCGTTCGCCCTGCTCTACCGCACTCTGGCCATCGGCCCGATGCGTGTCCTCTCCCCCGTGACCGCGCTGATGTCCGCGGCCCTGCCGGTCGGCGTGGGCCTGCTCCAGGGCGAGCACCTGGCCACCGCCGGGCTGATCGGCCTGCCCCTCGCACTGGTGGCGGTGGTCCTGGTCAGCGCCGGACACGGTGCCGGGGCCGCGCGTCCCTCGCGTACGGCGCTGCTGCTGGCCCTCGGTGCGGGTGCCGCCATCGCCCTCCAGCTGATCTTCCTGCACCAGGCGCCCGCCGACAGCGGGGTGGCTCCGCTGGTCATCGGCCGGACGGTCTCCTCGGCCATCACCCTGACCGCGGCCGGCCTGCTGCACCGCAAGCTGGGCCCGGAACGGCCCGCCTACGCGATGTCGGCAGCCGCGGGCGTGCTGGACTCGCTGGCCAACCTGCTGTTCCTGCTCGCCGCACGCAGCGGGGACCTCACCGTCGTCGCCGTGATCACCGCCCTCTACCCGGCCGGTACGGTCCTGCTCGCCCGCGGCGTGCTCGCCGAACGCATCCACCGCGGCCAGCTCGTCGGCCTGGGCACCGCCGCCGTCGCCGTCAGCCTCCTGGCCCTCACCTGAGCCACCACGCCGCCCGGAACACCGGCCTCCCACCTCTCTCCCCCGCACAGAAACCGGAACCTCCCCATGCACACCTTCCGCATCGCCCCCGCCATCGCGGACGCCTTCCCCGACACCCTCATCGCCCTGGTCACCGCCACCGGACTGCGCGGCCGTGAGACCTGGCCCGCCACCGCCACCACGCTGGAGGACCTGGAGCGCCGGCTCGCCGACGGCGTCTGGCAGCCCGCCGACGAGAACGACCCCCGTATCGAGGCATGGCACACCGCCTACCGTTCCTTCGGTACGAACCCGCGCCGCGTCCGCCCCAGCGTCGACGCGCTCGGCCGCCGCTTCACGAAGAAGGGCGCCCTGCCGCGCATCAACCCGGCCGTCGACTCCTACAACGCCGTCTCCGTCCGGCACGGCCTGCCTGCCGGTGCCTTCGATCTGGCCCGCGTCACCGGGGACGTGGAGATCCGGCACGCGGACGGCACCGAGTCCTTCACCCCGCTCGGCGAACCCGGCACCGTCGAGCACCCCAAGCCCGGCGAGGTCATCTACGCGGACGCCACCGGCGTCCTGACCCGCCACTGGAACCACCGCGACGCCCACCGCACGCGCGTCACCGAGGACTCCACCCACGTCGCGTTCGCCCTCGAAACCCTCCGCGCCCCGCACGAAGGCCACCTCCTGACGGCCGCGGCGGAGGAACTGCGGAGCCTGCTCACCCCGCACGCCGGGCACACAGCCATCCATCACCTCAGCCCGGCACAGCCCGAGGCCGCCGTCTGAGTTGCGATGATGCGGGGATGTCTCCCGACCCGCGCGCCCACGCCTTCAACGAAGCCGCTGACCAGTACGCGGCGAACCGGCCGTCCTACCCACCGGCGCTCCTCGACGCCGTCGAGGAATGCGCGCGCCGCCCGCTGGCAGGTGCGTACGTCGCCGATGTCGGCGCCGGCACCGGCATCGCGACCGCCCTCCTGTACGGCCGGGGAGCCGAGGTCGTCGCCGTCGAGCCCGGTGCCGCGATGGCCGCCGGGTTCCGCCGGGCGCTGCCGCACGTGCCGGTCGTCCGAGGTGACGGAAACGCCCTCCCCCTTGCCGATTCCTCCCACGACCTCATCACGTACGCACAGTCGTGGCAGTGGACCGACACCAGCCGTTCCGTCCCGGAGGCGCTGCGGGTGCTGTGCCCCGGCGGCGCGCTCGCGATCTGGTGGAACACCACGGCTTTCGATGTGCCGTGGATCCGCGCTCAGCACGAGCGCATCGCACACCACTGCGGAACGAACCCGAAGTCCGGACCGCGCCCGGACGACGACGAAGCCGTCCGGCTCGCGGGCCTGACGGGCCTGCGGGTGGCGCGCCGCCAACTGCGCTGGAGCCGCAGGGTCCCGCTCGACACACACCTGGCCAACATCAGCAGCCGTTCCGCGTTCCTGGTTCTCGGCCGGGACACCAACGCCGCTTTCCTCGCCGATGAACGGCGGCGGCTGCGCGACGCGTTCCCGGAGGAGGTACTGGAAGAGACGTACCTCGTCGACCTGCTGGTAGCGGCTCGGTCCTGAGTGTGTGGCTGATGAGGCGGACGGGCCGGAGAGTGTCCGAAAGCAGGATTACGCGGTAAAAAGAACCATGACCGAGCAGATGCGGGAAAAGTCACACGACAGAAGCGACGTGGACGCGGTGACCGGCGCGGTCCTGGCCGCGTCGCGTGTCCTGGTCGGGATTTCCGCCCGCTCGCTCGCAGCCGTCGGGGACACGGTGACCCTCCCTCAGTTCCGGCTGCTCGTCGTCCTGTTCACCCACGGCACCGCCAAACTGACCGCCGTCGCCGGGCACCTGGGCGTCAACCCCTCCACCGCGATGCGCATGATCGACCGCCTGATCGCGGCCGGCTTCGCCGACCGGCAGCCCAGCCCGGGGAACCGGCGGGAGACCCGGCTCCAGCTCACGGAGGCCGGACGGCGTCTGGTCGAAGAGACCATAGCCCGCCGGCGCAGAGAGATCGCCGCGATCGTCGGGTGCATGGCTCCCGAGCAGGGCGCGGCGCTCGTCGAAGCGCTCACCGCCTTCGCCCACGCCGCTGGCGAGCCGGTCACGCCGCCGAACGGGCGGGACCGGTATCCGCTGGGCTGGATCGACGCGCCGCCTCCCTGACCAGCCGGTTACGGCACAGGCTCTTACGGCTCGACCGTGGTCGGCCGCTCGGCGCGCAGGTCGCTGACGAAACCGTTCTTGACCGCGCGCATCCAGTAGGAGTGCGACCGGGCGCCGGCGGGGATCGCGGCGTCCCGCTGGAGCTTCCGGTCCATCGAGGTGGCGCCGCCGGGAACGGTCCAGCGGAACGTGTACGGATGCCACAGGCCCAGTTCGCTGCTGTAGAAGGGCTTGCGTTCCAGCAGGACGACCTGGTCCGGACTGCCCGGCGCGGGCGCCCAGTTCACGCGGACGGTGGCCTCGTCGATGCGGTCGACGGAGGTCGGTTCCGGCGCCTTCGGGATCACCGAGGAGGGCGCCGGCTTGAAGGTGCTGCTGCGGATGGTGCGCGGCACGGACGGTTCATAGCCCTCCGGGTTCTCCAGCTTCCCCGTGACGCGGAGCGTGGCGGGGGTCTGCGTCTGCCCGCCCGCGCAAGCGTCGACCTGGACGACCGTGAACCACTGGCCGGAGAGCCGCACGACATCTTCCTTCTGGACCGGCAGCTCGCGAACGCCGCCGACTCCGTTCACGGAACTCACGGAGTAGACGTAACGGGAGTCGTCGGAGCGGACCACCTGATAACTGCACCGGTCCACGGCCGCGGCGCGCGCGTCGACGGCGGGGGTGGGGGCCGGAGCCGGGGCCGACGGTGCCGCTGCGGCGGCACCCATGCCCGAGGCGAGGGCTCCGAGGCTCAGTGCGCATGTGGCGAGGGCGGCGGCGATACGCGAGGTCATGCATCCTCCGATGGCAGTCCTGATCGATCGGGATCACCGATCAGGACCGGACGCTACCGGCAATGAATGGCCAAGAAATAGTCAATAACCAGCAAAGTGCGAACTTCACATCGACTTTCCGCAGTCGACACCCGCCACATCCGTACCCTCGGCACCGATGACGGCCTGGGCACGAAGCTCGTCCTCGGCCTTCGACCAGACCTGTCGGGCCAAAGCGGCGACGGTCCGGGTCCCGTCCAGGACCAGATCGCTGTCGTGACGGGCCGGTTCGACGTGGCGTTCGTGCGCGTCACGCCGGTGGTGGAGGTAGTTGCGCAGGAGGACGTCGAGCGGGAAGCCGTGGCGCAGGCACTTGCGCTGGATCTTGCGTACGAGCCGGAGGTCGGCCGGCAGATCGACGAAGATGTCCAGGCGCGCGCACGGCGTCGACGGCGTGACACGGCGGGCGAACAGCCCCTCCACGATGACGACGGAGGCCGTGGCCAGAGCCGCGTCGGTGTCCTGGGGGAGACGTTCGATGTCCAGCGACTAGGTGTGTTGTTCGGAGAGGTTGGTGACGCGGCTGGCTGGGGTGTGGCCGCCGATGCCGGTGTGGGGTCGGTGGTAGTTGTACCAGTCGAGCCAGTCGGGGAAGGCTGCTTGTCGTTGGGTGTCTGAGGTGTAGGGCTGGTGGTAGGCCCATTCGTCGAGCAGGGTGCGGTGGAAGCGTTCGACCTTACCGTTGGTCTGCGGGCGCCAAGGTTTGGTCCAGCGCGGCTGGATGCCCAGGTCGCGACAAGTGCGGCGCCAGGTGTTCTTGGAATAGGCCCAGGCGTTGTCGGTCAGGACACGTTCGATGGTGATGCCTCGGGCGGCGAACCAGGCCGTGGCCCGGGTGAGGAAGTCCGCGCAGGTGCCTGCCTTCTCGTCGGGCAGGTCTTCGGTGTAGGCGAGCCGGGTGTGATCGTCCAAAGCGGTGTGAAGGTAGGCGAGCCCGGCGCCGGCGCGGTTTT
>NZ_JBVIQN010000055.1:0-40279 GCF_055577005.1 Streptomyces sp. NPDC033221
TACGCCTACGGAGAAGACGATGATGTCTGCCTGGACGCTCCCCCCCCCCCCCCCCCACCCCCCCCCCCCCCCCCCCCCCCCCCCCCTCCCCCCCCCCCCCCCCCGCGGCGTTGTCGTGTGTCCGGAACCCGGCCTGCTGGACGGGGCCGAGGCCGAGAGCGGAAGAGGATTTCCGCAGCGGCCGTGGACGGTTATTCGTAACCGCCGGACGCGGGCCCGCGCTCCGGTACGGCAGCGGCCGCGGCTATTGCCCCGGACGTAAAGAGGAAAATCCATTCCGGATTTGCTCCGGCGGTGCTATGGGGCGAATACGGACCGGGCTATTCCGGCGGCCCGGGAACTCCAAGGCGGCACGGCGGACCGGGCCCGGTAAGACAGGCACGCGGCCCTATAGGGCCGCGATATCACAGCTCAATGACCCGGATCCCGTCCGGTACGCCCGTGACGCGCGGCAGCCGGGGGCTGATCAACAGCTCTTCCAGGCGGGGGAACGCGGCCAGCCACTCCATCGAGATGCCCAGGTCGTACGCCAGCCAGAGCCGGCTCAGACCGTCCGCCGGGACGATGCCGCCGATCAGCTCCTCGGCGGTGAACTTCCCCGCTATCTGGAGGTACGGCCGGCCGTCGAGCTCTTGCAGGGCGTGCAGCTCCGCCACGTCCGCCACGGGGAAGAACAGTCCGTCCGGGTCCAGGTGAGCGATGATCTCCCGGGCGTACCGCGTGGTGTCGTACCGCCGCCAGGCACCGGCCAGCTGCACCCGTACGTCGTGGTACTTCCGCCGGCGCAGCCCGGTCAGGTAGTCGATCGCCATGTCGTCGGTGATGGACGTGGCCGTGACCGCGAGCAGATACGCCTCGCCGTCCGACACCTCGGCCGGCTCCGGCAGCATCTCCAGGACGATCGGGCCGATCCAGCCCAGTGCCCGGGCTCCGGCCACGGTGCTGGGCCGGACCATGTCGCGGGTGAAGCGACGCACCCGGTGGCGTACCTCCGGGTCGAGTTCGGTGGCGTGCTCCACGCAGGCCGCCGCGAGCAGCTTGCGGTGCCGGGCCTCCGCGGCCCGGATGCCCGGACGCGGGGTCAGCAGACCGTTCAGCAGCGCCGCGCACTCGTCGGGGCGGGCCAGCGCGACGGCCATCCTGATGACGTCCTCCCACTCGGAGAGATGGGCGTGGTTCAGCAGCAGCCCGAAGTCGTGGCGCTGGACGGTGGCGCGGGCGGCCAGGAAGTCCTGGAAGGTGCGGTGCACGAAGTCGACCGTGCCCGGGGCCGGTTCGCGCAGCAGGCCGGTGCGGTTGAGCAGGTGGCGGTAGATCTCCTCGGGACCGCCCTGGCGCGCGGCGTCCGGGATGGCCGGCAGATGCTGCGCGAGGGTGTCGACGGCGACGCCGCGGTCCATCTCCGAACGCCCGTTGACCAGCATCCAGTGCGCCAGCTTCTGCAGCAGCTGGATCTTGGGTTGGCGGGGCAGGTCGATACCGTCCGTGGCGCCCATGGCCCGCTCCCGGTCCCGCCGCTCCAGCAGCATCGACAGGGCGGCCTCGTACAGCTCCTTGCGGCCGTTGGGCAGATAGCCGCGGCGGTCGCGGTGCAGCGCGCAGAGCATCCCGCACATCAGCGGGTTGGTGGCGAGCCGCCCCAGGTCGCGGGTGATGCGTACGGCGTTGAGCAGGGTCCGTTCGTAATGGCCGAGGCGGTCCAGGTCCTCCGGCTCCTGCTGGGCCGCGGCGCGGTGCCAGCGCTGGATGAACGCGGCGATGTCCTCACGGCTCAACGGGGCCAGCGACAGCTCGGCGAAGCCGTCGGCCGTCAGCCAGTCGGCGCGTACGGCGGAGGGGCGGGAGGTGACGATCCAGATGTTGCCCGGATACAGGGCGGTCCAGTCGCGGAGTCGGCGGCGCAGCTTCTCGCGCTCGTCCTCGGGGGCCTCGTCCACACCGTCGATCAGCAGCAGTGCCCGGCCGGCCCGCAGGACGCGGTCGGCCCAGCCCGCGGGCTGGGCCTCGGCGCCCGGATAGCCGACCGCCGCGAGGAAATTGCCGGGGGAGGGCAGGCCGTGCCGGGCGAAGCGGCGCACCGGCAGGAGGAAGGGGACCCGGCCGAACAGGGCGCGGCGCAGCGCGGCGGGCAGCTCGCCGCGGGCGGTGGCGACGGCCAGCCACTGGAGCAGGGTGGTCTTGCCGGAGCCGGCCACGCCGCGTACGAGAATCCGGCTCCGGCCGGCCAGGGCGTGCTCGGCGGGGACGGCGGGCTGCGGGGCGCCGCCGTGGTCCGCGGCCGTCGGCTCGGCCTCGCAGCGCGGCCCCAGGTAGGCGGCGTCCAGCGGCCAGCTGTCCGGGGAGTGGGCGAGGTCGATGCCGAAGATGGTCAGGTGGTTGTGGAGTACGGCGGTGTCGTGGGCGTACCGCGTCTCGAAGGCGGCGTCCTCGGCGGAGCGGGACGGCAGCCGGGCGGCCAGGGCGCCGAGGGTGTCGTCGATCCTGCCGAGGGTGCGCCGGTTCTCGACGAGGGTGCGGGCGGTGAAGCCGGACAGCCGGGTGAAGAACTCCAGGATGTGCAGCGACGCGGTGTCCAGCAGGATGCGGTGCAGTGCGGTGCCGTCGCCGGTCAGTTCGCGGGTGGCGTCCGGGGCGGCGCGGTGCAGCCGCCGGGCGAGTTCGGCGGGCTCCAGCCGGGCGCCCTGCACGATTTCCAGGTCGATGTCGCCGAGCGCCCAGAGCGTACGGGTCAGGGCGTCCGTCACGGCCCGGTCCTCGTCGGGGGCGACGGGCCGGGCCAGCTCCTCGCCGGTGGCGCCGGGCAGCGGGGTCACGGCCCGGTCGACCAGCTTGGCGGCTATCCGCCGCACGTCGCGCTGTTCGAGGGTGCGCTGCTCGCCCCGGAAGGAGACCAGGCCGCGGATCCGTAAGGGCCGGTCCACCAGGGCGGCGCCGGGGCCGGGGCGGACGAGGAGCTTCTTGATGAGCGGGGCGACGACTTTCGGAAGGAGCCGGGCCATGATGATCATCGGGTCCATGCGGTGATCCCCCATCACCTGGTCGACGCCGGCCGGGCCGGGCGCCGTGGGCTTCAAGGGTAGGGGAGACGCCGCCGCCGGGGGCCCGTGCGGCCGGTGCTGCCGAGCGGGGGGACGGCGCGTTTCCCGTACGGGCCTTTGGTCCCGGCGGGGGCAGGCGAAAGCCCCGCCGGGCAGCGGGGAGAACCGGGGGCCCGGTGACATGCCGCACAGGCCCTCCGGCGTCTACTACGTGGAATAGCGGGCGCTTTACGAGGTGCGGCGGGCGGGTGCGGGCGTGGTGGCCGCCGCGGTGTGGCCGGGGGGTTCCCGGGCTGTTCGACAACACCGAACGGCTCGGTGAAACCGCAGGTCAGAGGCAGGGTGGCAAGGGCGTCAGACAGTCGGGGGCCGGCGACAGCCGCCGGGTTTGAGACCAGGGGGCGAGGGTAGTCGCGGCGGTTTATTTCCCCGGCTTTTGCTACGAGATGGGGTAGTAGAAAGGGGTATTGGCAGCATGTCGGATTCGGGTTACCAAGGTGGGGCGATCCCGGTCGACGGCCGGGACGCGGCCCTTTCCCTTTCCCGGAGGTAGTTCCCGCATGTCGAAGCACCACCCCCTGCACCGCCCGACGAAGAAGTCCGTTCTCCGTACCCGCGCCTCCGTGCTCGCGGCGGGCCTGGGCATCTCCGCGGCCATGGGCGCCGGGGTGGCCGTGGCAGCAGGCAGCGACGCGCAGTCGATCGCGCTGGACGGGCTGGCGTCCGACCTCCGCTCCTCGGTGGCCGCGCAGGCCGACGCGCAGAAGAAGGCCGCCGAAGCCGAGAAGCAGGAGGCCGAGCAGGCCAAGAAGGCCGCCGAGGAGAAGGCCCGCTCCTGGGTGAAGCCGGTGGACGATTACAAGCTGGGCATGACCTTCGGGCTGGCGGGCAAGCACTGGTCGCACAACCACAGTGGTCAGGACTTCGTGGTGCCCAGCGGCACCGCCGTGCACGCCGTGCACGGGGGCACCGTGGTCAAGGCCGGCCCGAACGGCGGCGGCGACGGTCCCGCGTACGGCAACGCCGTCGTGATCAAGCACGACAGCGGTACGTACACCCAGTACGCGCACCTGACCAGCGCCGAGGTCAAGCCGGGCCAGACCGTGGAGACCGGCCAGGAGATCGCCAAGTCCGGCAGCACCGGCAACTCGACCGGCCCGCACCTGCACTTCGAGGTCCGCACCGGCCCGGACTACGGCTCCGGCGTCGAGCCGACCGCCTTCCTGAAGGCGCGCGGCGACGGCGTGTGATCCCCGCCGTCAGACGGCGTGCGCGCCGTGGCTCTCCGGCTGGGCCGCGGTGACCAGCTCGGTGGCGACCTCCAGGATGGCCTTGCGCTTGTCCTCGGGGTCGCCTTCGAGGGTCTGCATGGCGAACAGGCCCGCGTGCATCGAGAAGATCGCGGTGATGCAGCGCACCTGGTCCGTCAGCTCCGCCTCCGGCTCCCTGAGCAGTCCGGTGAGCCGCATCATCCGCTGCTTGAAGGTCTCCCCGATGCTCAGGTCCCGTACGGCCGCCTGGTTCTCCTGCATGAAGCGGAACAGCGGTTCGGCGGAGCGCAGCGCCTCGCTGTAGCGGCGCAGGATCTCCTGCTTGGTCTCCAGGGTGCGCGGCTGCGCGCCGGCCCACTCGATCAGGTCGTCGATCGGCCGGGCCAGGTCCTGGAAGAGGCCGATGACGATGTCTTCCTTGGTCTTGAAGTGGTAGTAGAGCGCCGCCTTCGTGACGTCGAGCCGCTCGGCGATCTCGCGCAGCGAGGTCTTCTCGTACCCCTGCTCGGCGAACAGCTCCAGGGCGATGTCCTGGATGCGCTGGCGGGTGTTGCCCCTGCGCGCGTGCGGTGTGCCCATGCTGCTGTTCTCCTGCGTCGATCGTCCGGGCGGGGCCGTGTCCAGGCCGGTGCCAGGGAGCCACTCCCTAACTTACTTGACGCCCGGCTAGTTCGGCGTTTACCTTCTTCACTGTACTCAACTAGCCGGGCGGCAAGTAAGTGGGAGAAGTGAAGATGGGGATGTCGCAGAAGAAAGCGACCCCAGCGGGGGGCATACCGAAACCGGCGGACACCGGGGGGAAGCAGCCGGCCAGCGTCCGCGTGGTGCTGTTCGCGCTGATGATCGCGATGTTGCTCGCGATGCTGGACAACATGATCGTGGGTACGGCGATGCCGACGATCGTGGGCGAACTGGGCGGGCTGAGCCACCTGTCCTGGGTGGTGACCGCGTACACGCTCGCGACCGCCGCCTCCACCCCGATCTGGGGCAAACTGGGCGACCTCTACGGCCGTAAGGGCGTCTTCCTGACGTCCATCGTGATCTTCCTGATCGGCTCCGCGCTGTCCGGCATGGCCCAGGACATGGGCCAGCTCATCGGCTTCCGCGCCGTACAGGGCCTGGGCGCCGGCGGTCTGATGGTCGGCGTCATGGCGATCATCGGCGACCTGATCCCGCCGCGCGAGCGCGGCAAGTACCAGGGCATGATGGCCGGCGTCATGGCCGTCGCGATGATCGGCGGCCCGCTGGTCGGCGGCACCATCACCGACCACCTCGGCTGGCGCTGGAGCTTCTACATCAACCTGCCGCTGGGCGCGATCGCCCTGGTCATGGTGACCGCGGTGCTCCACCTGCCCAAGAAGCGGTCGCAGGCCCGCATCGACTACGTCGGCGCCATCCTGCTCACCATCGGCATCACCTCGCTGGTCCTGATTACCACCTGGGGCGGTACCGAGTACGACTGGGCGTCGGCCCAGATCATCGGACTCGGCGCGGTCGGCGTGGTGGCCCTGCTCGCCTTCGTCCTCACCGAGACCAAGGTCCGCGAGCCGGTGCTGCCGCTGCACATCTTCCGCAACAACAACTTCAGCCTGGTCACGGTCATCGGCTTCCTGGTCGGCTTCGTGATGTTCGGGTCGATGACCTTCCTGCCGCTGTTCCAGCAGACCGTGCAGGGCGCCTCGGCCACCAACTCCGGCCTGCTGCTCCTGCCGATGCTGCTCGCGATGATGGCCGTCTCGCTGGTCGCGGGCCGGGTCACCACCTCGACCGGCAAGTACAAGATCTTCGTGGTGGGCGGCGGCGCGCTGATCACCGCCGGGCTCGCGCTGCTGTCCCTGATGGACACGGAAACCACCCGCTTCACCTCGGGCCTGTACATGGCGGTGCTCGGCGCCGGCATGGGCTTCCTGATGCAGACCACGATGCTGATCGCACAGAACAGCGTCGAGATGAAGGACATGGGCGTCGGCTCCTCGTCCGCCACCCTGTTCCGTACGATCGGCGGCTCCTTCGGCGTCGCGATCTTCGGCGCGATCTTCAACAACCGGGTGACGGACGTGATGACCGAGCGGCTCGGCGCCGCAGGTGCGAGCGCGACCGCCGGCGGCGGCCAGATGGACCCGAAGGCCCTGGAGAAGCTGCCCGCCGCGGTCAAGGACGCTTACATGCACGCGGTCTCCGGCGGCACCCACCAGGTCTTCGTGTGGGGCGCGCTGATCAGCATCATCGGCTTCGCCGCGGCCTGGTTCCTCAAGGAGGTGCCGCTGCGCGGCGGCCCCGTCAAGCCCGCCGAAGAGCAGGCGGACGGCGGCGACTCCGCGGCGAACAAGGCTCCCATGGCGGAGGCCGTCTGATCCGGCACTGAATTCCCTGGCCAGCGGCCCCCGGCGAACACGCCGGGGGCCGCTGGCGTGTCCGCCGGCCGCTCGCCGCCGGGCCGTTGTCAGTGGTGCGTGCCAGCATCGGAACGTGAACGGTGACGGGGAGCGGGACGAGCGGGACGGTGGGCGCGCGAGCGGCGGCGCCACGGCCCCGGTGCCGCTCGCGCGGCTGCGGCAGCTGCGGCTGGCCAAGGACGCGATGGACCGCGACTGGGCCACGCCGCTCGACCTGGACACGGTGGCGGCGCACGCCGGATATTCACGCTTCCACTTCATCCGCGCCTTCAAGCAGGTCTACGGCCTGACCCCCGGCCAGTACCTGAGCCGCCGCCGCATCGAACGGGCCGAGGAACTGCTGCGCACGGCCGACCTGTCGGTCACGGAGATCTGCTGGCTGGTCGGCTTCGGCAGCCTCGGCACGTTCTCCGCACGGTTCAAGGAACAGACCGGCCTGACACCGAGCGCGTACCGCCGACGGCATGTGGGACAGGGCGCCGGGCTGATACCGGGCTGCTACGCACTGTTGTGGTCCGGCGGGTTCAAGACCTTCGAGGACCGCAATTCTCGAGAAGGCGGGTAGCGGGCGCGCTGCCTACGGTGAAGAAGACCGCGCGGACAGCGCGGTGGGCAACGGAGGCACATCATGATCAAGGGACTCGCCATCACCACCGTCTGGGTCCTCGACCAGGACCGGGCGAAGGACTTCTACACGGACAAGCTCGGACTGGAAGTCCGTACGGACATGCGGATGGGCGGCGAGGACGGGATGCGCTGGCTGACCGTCGGCGCCAAGGACCAGCCCGACATGGAACTGACCCTGATGGTCCCCGGCCCGCCCGGCATGGACCCCGAGGCCGGCGAGATGCTGCGGCAGCTGGTCGGCAAGGGACTGATGGGCGCCGGGGTGCTGGCCACGGACGACGTCAAGGCCGATTACGCGGCGCTGAAGGCCAAGGGCGTGGAATTCCTCCAGGAACCGCAGGAACGCCCGTACGGCACCGAGGCGATATTCCGCGACGACTCCGGCAACTGGTTCTCACTGACCCAGCGCAGCGAGCAGCTGGACCTGGGCAAGGAGTGGGGGGAGTGCGTGGAGTAGGCGGGGGCTGGGGAGGGCGGAGCCGGAGGGAGGGGGGAGCCGGAGGGGCGGCGGGGCTGGAGGACGGACAGCGGCCGGCCCCGGCCTCTCAGCCGTCCCCCGACCCGACCACCCCTCACCGATCCGGCAGCTGAATCACCGGGAAGCTGCCCGTGTTGGTCGGGGCGTTCTCCGGTAGCCAGAGTACGGATACCGCGCCGGTCGAGCCGTCCGTCAGTTCGTCCGCGTTGCGGAAGGTGAGGCGGGCGCCCAGTACCCGGGCCTGGCCCGCTGCGATGGTCAGGCCGAGGCCGTGGCCGCGGCCGGCGCGGTCGCTGCTGCCGGTGCGGAAGCGGCTCGGGCCCTCGCGCAGCAGGGCTTCGGGGAAGCCGGTGCCGTGGTCGCGTACGCGTACGACGCGGCCCTCGACGGTGACCTCGATCGGGGGCTTGCCGTGCCGGGCCGCGTTGGCGATGAGGTTGCCCAGGATGCGTTCCAGGCGCCGCGGGTCGGTGGAGACCTCGGCGTCCCGCAGGATTTCGATCTTGATGTCGGAGTTCAGGGCCCGCACCCGGCGGGTGACGAACTCGCCGAGCGCCACGTCCTGCAGTTCGGCCCGCTCCGCGTAGCCGTCCAGCCGGGCCACTTCCAGTACGTCCTCGACGAGGGTGCGCATCGCCTGGGCCCGGTCCCGTACCAGCTCCGAGGGGCGGCCCGGCGGCAGCAGCTCGGCGGCGGTGAGCAGCCCGGTGACCGGGGTGCGCAGTTCGTGGGCGATGTCGGCGGTCACCCGGCGTTCCGCCTCGATGCGTTTCTGGAGTGCGTCGGACATCGCGTCCACCGCCCAGGCCAGGTCGTCCGTCTCGTCGCGTATGCGGCCGCCGACCTCGTCGCGGATGCGGACGGAGGTGTCGCCGTCGGCGAGTTTGCCGGCCGCCGCGGCGGCCTTGCGCAGCCGCTGGGACAGCCGTCCGCCGATCAGCACGCCGAGCGCGCAGCCGCCGACCACGACCGCCGTCGAGCCGATCAGCAGTGCCTGGTCGAGGTCGTCGAGGACGGCGAACCGGTCGGGGAAGTAGCCCTGGATGGACAGCACCCGGCCGTCCGCGACCGGCGCCGCGGCCCACACCTTGGGTGTGGTCTGGCCGGTGTCCTCCAGGTATGTCGCCCGCTTGCCCTTGGTGACCTCGTCCCGCAGGGCTTTGGGCAGCGCCGGGTCGTCCAGCTTGGCGCCGAAGCGCAGCTGGTGCGTGGATTCGTAGATCTTCTGCGTGAAGTTGAGGCGTTCGGTCTGCACGTCACGGCTGTTGTCCAGCATCGAACCGCGCGCCGCGTTGTGCACGACGAGGCTCAGCGCGATCGCGACCAGCGCTCCGACGAGCGCGATCGCGGCGCTGAGCTTCCACCTCAGCCCCGTTCGCAGGGCGAGCCTGACCACCGCAGGAGTCAGCCTCTCAGCTTGTAACCGAAGCCGCGGACCGTCTCGATGCGGTCCTGGCCGATCTTGCCGCGCAGCCGCTGGACGTGGACGTCCACGACGCGGGTGTCACCGCCCCAGCCGTAGTCCCAGACCCGCTCCAGGAGCCGGTCGCGGGAGAGGACCGTACCGGGCGAGTTCGAGAACTCCAGCAGCAGCCGCATCTCGGTGGGCGTCAGGGCGACCGGCTGACCGCCTTTGCGCACCTCCATGCCCTCCGTGTCGACCTCCAGGTCGCCGAAGCGCAGTACGGCCTCGGCGGGCCCGGGGGCGTCCGGGGCCGCGGCGCCCGAGCCGTCCGGCCCCGAGGCGTGTCCGAAGCGGCGCAGCACCGCGCGGATCCGGGCGACCAGCACGGCGCCGTCGAACGGCTTGGTCACATAGTCGTCGGCGCCGGCCTCCAGGCCCAGCACCACGTCGATGGAGTCGGCCCGCGCGGACAGCATGATCACCGGCACGGTCGACTCGTCGCGGATGCGCCGGCACAGGCTGACGCCGTCCAGGCCGGGCACCATCACGTCCAGCAGGGCGATGTCGGGCCGGTTGGCCCGGAACGCCTCCAGGCCCGCCAGCCCGTCGGGCATGGCCGTGACCACGAAGCCGTCCCGCTCCAGGGCGAGCTGGGTCGCCTCGCGGATGACGTCGTCGTCCTCGACGAAGAGCACATGGGTATCGGCCATGCGGTGTTCTCAATCCTCCGGTGCCGGTTCCGGGGACGCGGATTCCGTGCTCCCGGACTTGCTGTAGTCGGTGTGGTACCGGGCGTACTCGACGAAGCGGCTACCCGTCCAGCGGTAGGTCATCACATCCTCGCCGGAAGCGCAGCACACCTTGTCGCCGGTGTCGTAGGTCTGCTTGGAGACCTCCAGTTCGCCCTTGTTGACGCCCGCGTACGTCGACGGCTGCTCGTCCGCGAAGACATTCTCGTACGTCCCGCCCTTCTTACGGTAGACGTACGAGCCGATGCCGACCGAGTCCGCGCAGGTCATCACGTTCACCACGACGTCGGGGACCTTGCCGTGGGTGAGCGAGGCGTAGGTGACCTCGACCGGGTACTCCTCGGCGGCGCACGGCTTGCCGAGGGACTTCTTGACGTCGTCGCCGACCTTCGGGTCGGCCTTCATCAGCGCCACCGCGTCGACCTTCTGGTACTCGGCCGACGCCGAGGGGGCCGGGGACGGCGCGTGGGCCGACCGGTCCGTGGGCGCCGGGGTGCTGCTGGCCGTGCCCTCGGTGCGTACGCCCTCGCCGCCGGGGTTGCAGCCGGCCAGCAACAACGAGAGGGCGGCCATCCCGGCGATGGCCGCTCCGCCGCTCGTCTTGAGGGCACCGGCCCGCCGGGGCCGGGCCGCGGGTTTCCGCCGCCGCTCCGGGGCCGGGTGTTCCGGTCCCGGCCTGCCCGGTCGGGTCCGGCGGGAGGTGGTCCGCCCGAGTCCGGCGTGCCAGCCGCTGACCTGCCCGATTCTCCTCCGTACGAATCGGGTCGGTCCCGCCCCGGGCAGCGCGGCGCCGGCCGGCGGGGGTCCGGCCGGCGTGCTCTGGGCCGACCTGCCTCCGGCCGGCCTGTTCCTGGTCAAACCGCTCCCGCTCACAGTCCCTCTGGCTAAGCCACCGGTACCGCAGCCGGTCAGGCCGCGCACCGCTCCCGCTCCTGCTCGCCGCGCTCCAGCATCCGCGCGTCGATGTCGCGATTCTCCAGCTCCTGGCGCAGCCGGGCCAGGGCCCGGTGCAGCGTGCTCTTGACCGTACCGGTGGACATGCCCAGCGCCGCCGCGGTCTCCTCCGTGCTCATCTGCTCCCAGTGTCGCAGCACGACGACGCTGCGCTGCTTGGGCGCGAGCACGCCGAGGATGTCCATCAGCAGGGCCCGGTCGGCGCGCTGCTCGGTGCCGTCGTCGACGCTGGCGTCCGGGAGCTGCTCGGTGGGCACCTCCTCCAGCTTGCGGGCGCGCCACCACTCGGTCCGCGTGTTGATCATGACGCGGCGGAGGTAGGCGTCGGCGAGGGACTTGTCGGCGATGCCGTCCCAGCGCCCGTACGTGCGGACCAGGGCCGTCTGGAGCAGGTCTTGGGCGTCGACCGGGTCGGGCACCAGGCGCCGGGCGCTGCGCAGCAGTGCATCCTGCCGCGTCCGCACGTACTCTTCGAAGTCCAGTACCTTGCCGCCGCTGGTCGCCATCCCGACGCCTCCGATCCGCTTGCGATTCCCCACGTTGACCGCGCTGGTGGTCATCTCCAGCACGAGGAAGACGCTACGGAGGGGGTGTTGCGGCGTAATGTGCGAGGGCCCCACAGGCAGTGCACGGAAAACCGTCGGTTGTGTAACAGCCCCCCGGGGGTCATACCTCCGGCTGACGGGGGCCCGGAACGGGTCATCCTCCTGGGGGACTGCGGGGGCGGCCGGAAGAGCTATGACCACCGCCCCGGAAGTGTGGTGACGCGGCGCGCGCCACCACGCCGCTGTCCGCGCCATCACACCGCTGTCACAGAGCGGTCGTCACGCCCCTGAAGTCAGGACGTGCTCCGGCCGAGCGGCAGGCGGTACATGCCGCCCGGCAGCGGCTCCACCAGGCCGTCCGCCACCAGACCGTCGAGCGCCCGCGCGCGCTGCACCGGCTCGTCCCACACCGTGTCCAGTACGGCCTGCGGTACGGACCCGACGGCTTCGCGCAGTACGGCGAGGAGCTTGCCGCGCACCTGGCGGTCCGTACCGGCGTACGTCTGGCCGCGGCGCGGCGGGCCGTCGTGCGCGGGCGAACCTGCCAGCCGCCAGGCGCACTGTGCGGAGATCGGGCAGCGCACACACTCCGGGCCGCGCGCGGTGCACACCAGCGCGCCCAGCTCCATCGTGGCGGCGGCCCACTTGGCGGCGGTCTCCTCGTCCTGCGGCAGCAGCGCGCGGGCCAGCTTGCGTTCGGCGGCGGTGGTGGCGTTCGGCGGGTACTGCCGCCCGGCGACGGCGCGCGCGAACACCCGGCGGACGTTGGTGTCCAGTACGGCGTGCCGCTGCCCGTAGGCGAACGAGGCCACGGCCGCGGCCGTGTACTCGCCGACCCCCGGCAGCGCGAGGAGCTGGGCGTGCTCGCGCGGTACGTCGCCGCCGTGACGTTCCTGTATCGCGGAGGCGGCCGCGTGCAGGCGCAGCGCGCGCCGCGGATAGCCGAGGCGGCCCCAGGCGCGCACCGCTTCGCCGGGCGGCTCGGCGGCCAGGTCGGCGGGGCGCGGCCAGCGCGCCAGCCACTGCTCGTACACCGGCAGCACTCTGCTGACCGGCGTCTGCTGCAGCATGAACTCGCTCACCATCACGCCCCAGGCGCCCGCCTCGGGGCGGCGCCAGGGCAGATCGCGGGCGTGCTCGTCGAACCAGTCGGTGACGGGGCCGTGCAGCCGGGCCCCTTCGGCGGCTTCGTTGGCGGCGGTGACAGCGGCGGCGCCGGTGGCGGCAGGAGTGGAAGTCATGGCACTGCCGATCCTGGCACGGCGGCGCTCCGCCGTGAAACGCACCGGGCGCGCGCCACCACGCGCCCACCCGCTCGCGGGAACGCCCGGCCGGGATGGGTGGCCGAAACGGGCGTACCGACCGGCCGGAACAGCCGTATCGATCAGCCGGAACGGCCGTAACGGCCGGGCCGCCGAGCGGCGCGTGGGACGGCAGGGACGAGGATGTCCCCATGATGTGGACAACGACGGGACCGTCCGGAGGGACGCGATGACCACCGCGAGCGACTGCCCGGACACGATTCGCCGGGCCCTGGCCGCGCACACGACGCTGACCCTCGCGTACGCCGACGACGAGGGACCGCAGGCCTGCGCCGTGCTCTACGCCACCGCGGACGGGCCGGCGCCCGCGCTCGTCCTGGTCACCGCGGAGTCGACCCGGCACGGCCGGGCCTTCGCACGGGCCGCCGACGCCGGTTCCGGCGCCCGCGTCGCCTTCACGGCCCAGCGCGACGGCCAGGAGTGGACCGCGCTGACCGGGGTGCAGGGCCGGGGCCGCTGCCACCGGCTGGCGGGCGCGGACCGCGCGGCCGGGTGGCGTACGTATCTGGAGCGCTTCCCGTTCGTCGCGGCCGACGGCAGGCTCGCCGCGGCACTGGAACGCACCGCACTTTGGGAAGTACGCCCGGACTGGCTGCGGTTGGTCGACAACGGCCGCGGCTTCGGGCACAAGGAGGAGTGGCACGCGCCGTGACACCACGGCGCGGCGCCCGCCGGGGGCACCCCAGGGGGGCGCCCCTCCCCGGGACAGGTCAGGCCCGCACCAGGATCTTCCAGCGGCCCGCTCCCAGGCGTACGACCAGGGAGGTCAGCGGCCGGGCGAACAGCGTCACGCAGAGCGTGGCGGTCAGGGTGCCCAGCGCCAGGCCGGCCACCACGTCGTGCGGGTAGTGCACACCGACGAACACGCGCGAGAAGCCGGTCAGCAGTGCGACCGGGATCACCAGCCAGGCTGCCGCACGCCAGGCGAACACGATGCCGACGGCCAGCGCTGCCGCGATCGTGGAGTGGTTGCTCGGGAAGGACCAGTCGCCCTGCGGCGGGCACTGGACTATGGAACCGGCGGCGCCCACCACGGCCCGGCAGGGCCGCTCCTCGTCCACGAAGCTCTTGACGACCTCACTCACCAGGTAGGCGACCGCCGTGCCGATCGGCACCAGGATCGCGAGCGCGACCAGCCGCTCCTCTCCCTTGCGGGACCGCCACCAGCCCAGTACGGCCAGGGCCATGAGCAGCAGGATGCCGCCCTCCGTGCCGCCGGCGGCCAGCGAGTGGATCCAGCCGGGTGTGTCGTGCGCGAAGTCGGTGACGTCGCGATAGAGATCGGTGCTGTACATGAACGCATACGGTACGGACTGTTACGGGAAAGCCGCACCTGACCGTCGGCAGGGGAAACCCCTGACGAAAGCGGGTGGCGGCCGGGCGCGCGGCTCGGACGGCGGGCCGCTGTGGATCATCACCGGCCGTGGCACCCGGCACCGCCACCGGCCCGCCCCGGGAAGATGATGTGAAAAGTTGCAGCTTCGTGCGGCGGGTACTGGCCGGTGTGACAGCTGATCTCTCGTAGAGTTTCCGCGTGGGATCTCTGCGCAATCCGATCGGGCCGCTTCCCTCCTCCATCTACTGGCGGCGGAGGGCCGTTGCGCTGGCCGTCCTCGCCGTGCTCGTCCTGTTGGCGGTGTGGGCCGTCAACTGGACCGGCAACGACGGGAAGACCGGCGACGAGGGCAAGGGACAGGGCAGTCCGGGGCCCGCGACGTCCATCACGCCGGGCCCGAACGCGACGGATTCCGGGATCAGCCAAAAGCCGGGCGGCCGCGACGAGTCGAGCGGCAGCGGCGGTTCCGGCAGCGGCTCCGGCGGCTCGGGTGACAGCGGCGGCTCGGGCGGCTCCGGTGGCGGCGCGGGCGGCAGCGGCGGCTCGGGCCCCGGTGGCGGCGGCCCCATAGGAGAGGGCAGCGGCGCTGTACCGGCCGGTTCGGCGCTCGCGAACTGCGCGCCCGCCAGCACCCAATTGAAGCTGCGCAGCCTGAAGGACACCTACGAGCCCGGCGAGAGGCCCGCGTTCGAGGTCACCATCGAGAACTCGGCCGACAGCGCCTGCAAGGTGGACCTGGGACGCGGGTACGCGGCCCTCACCATCACCGGGCCCTCCGACGACGAGCGGGTCTGGTCCTCCGGCGACTGCCCGGCGGGCGGCGGGGGCACCGCGCCCGTACAGGTCCCGGCGGGCGGTTCGGTCAAGCGGACCGTGGAATGGGACCGCAAGCCCAGCACCTCGGAGTGCGCGACACCGGCCGCCGAGGCCGTCGGGCCCGGCACGTACCGGGTCGAGGCCAAGGTGGGCGGGCTGGACGCGGTACGCGCGTCCTTCGAGCTGGCCAAGGGCTGACCCGCCGCCAGGGGGCGCGCCCGGCAACGCGGTCCGGGCCGGGGCGCGCCTATTGCGCTGTGAGCGTGCAGCCGTTCCGCGGCCGCCCATGATCGGGCACAGTCGGCTCCATGAAGCTACTGATGCTGGGCGGAACGGAGTTCGTGGGGCGCGCGGTCACCGACGCGGCGCTGGCCCGCGGCTGGCAGGTCACGGTCTTCCACCGCGGACGGCACGAGCCGCCGCCGGGAACGACCGCCGTGCACGGCGACCGCACCGACGCGGCCACCCTCACCGCGCTCGCCGACGGCACCTGGGACGTCGTCGTGGACACCTGGGCCTGGGCGCCGACGGCGGTGCGCGACGCCGCCCGGCTGCTGGCCGACCGGGCCGGACGGTACGTGTACGTGTCCACCGGCTCGGTGTACGCGCCACCGGCCGGGCCCGGGCACACCGAGGCCAGTCCGCTGGTGGACGGCTCCCCGGACGCGGACGCGGTGGCGTACGCGCAGGACAAGCGCGGCGGGGAGCTGGCCGCGCTGGCGGCCTTCGGCGACGACCGTACGGTGCTGGCCCGCGCCGGGCTGATCCTCGGGCCGTGGGAGAACATCGGCCGGCTTCCCTGGTGGCTGACGCGCATCGCGCGCGGCGGGCCGGTGCTCGCGCCGGGCCCGCGGGACCTGGGCCTGCAGTACATCGACGCCCGTGACCTGGCCGAATGGGTCCTGCACGCGGCGGAGACCGGGCTGTCCGGCCCGTACAACCTCATCAGCGAGCCGGGGCACGCCACGATGGGCGAGCTGCTGGAGGCATGTGTGCAGGTCACCGGCTCGGACGCCGAACTGCGCTGGGCCGGACCGGAAGAGATCCTCGCGGCGGGCCTGGCCCCCTGGACGGAGCTGCCGATCTGGCTGCCGCCGGGCGAACTGTACGACGCCATCCACAGGGGCGACGTGACCAAGGTGCATGCCGCTGGGCTGCGCTGCCGGCCGGTCGCGGAGACGGTGGCGGACACCTGGGCGTGGCTGCGGAAGCTGGACGGACCGCCTCCGCTGCGGGCCCGGCAGCCGGTCGGACTGGCACCGGAGAAGGAGGAAGCGTTCCTGCGGGGGTGAGCTGAGACCCGGCGGCGTGCGGGCGTCCCTGCGCCCGCACGCGGACGCCGCTTCGCGCCCCGCACGTACCGCTACACGTACCGTTCGAGGATCGACGACTCCGCCAGCCGGGACAGGCCCTCGCGCACGGACCGGGCGCGGGCCTCGCCGACCCCGTCCACCGCCTGGAGGTCGTCCACGCTCGCCGCGAGCAGCTTCTGCAGCCCGCCGAAGTGGTCGACCAGCCGGTCGATGACGGCGCCCGGCAGCCGCGGCACCTTCGCCAGCAGCCGGAAGCCACGCGGCGAGACCGCCGAGTCCAGCGTCTCCGGCGAGCCGCTGTAGCCCAGCGCGCGGGCCACGATGGGCAGTTCCAGCAGTTCGGCGTGGCTGAGCGCGTCCAGCTCGGACAGCGCCTCCGGCACCGTACGGGAGCGCTTGGCCGTCGGCTCGGGCACATAGTCGCGCACGACCAGCTCGCGCTCCGGCTCGACGCCCGCGATCAGCTCGTCCAGCTGGAGGGAGAGCAGCCGGCCGTCCGTGCCCAGCTCGACCACGTACTCGGCGATCTCGGTCGCGATGCGGCGCACCATCTCCAGCCGCTGGGCGACCGCGGTGACGTCGCGGACCGTGACCAGGTCCTCGATCTCCAGTGCGGACAGGGTGCCGGCCACCTCGTCCAGCCGGAGCTTGTAGCGCTCCAGCGTGGCCAGGGCCTGATTGGCGCGGGAGAGGATCGCCGCCGACTCCTCCAGGACGCGGCGCTCACCGTCCACGTACAGCGCGATCAGCCGCATGGACTGGCTGACCGAGACGACCGGGAAACCTGCCTGTATCGAGACGCGCTGGGCGGTGCGGTGGCGGGTGCCGGTCTCCTCGGTGGGGATGGAGGCGTCCGGGACCAGCTGCACACCGGCCCGCAGGATCTTGGTGATGTCCTTGTCCAGGACCAGCGCGCCGTCCAGCTTGCACAGCTCGCGCAGCCGGGTCGCGGAGAACTCCACGTCCAGCACGAAACCGCCGGTGCACATCGTCTCGACGGTCTTGTCGAAACCGAGGACGATCAGGCCGCCCGTGTTGCCGCGCAGAATGCGCTCCAGGCCGTCCCGCAGCGCCGTGCCGGGCGCCACCGCGCTCAGCGTGGCGCGCATCAGGCCGTCCGTGCCGCCGCTGTCGCCCGACCTGCGGGTGGGCGGCCCCCAGCCGGACCTGCCACCAGACGACGATGCCCGGTCGTTGGCTGCCACTGCACTCCTCCGTCGCAAGGTCTGTCGGTGCCGCAGGCCGCCCGGCAGATGCCTTGGTCACGCAGCTCACGGGCTGCGCGGGCCGACGGCATGACTTCCTTGACAGGCGAGACCGGGGCAAAGTCTACCGGCGCCCAGGCTAGGGGCTGTCTGCCAAGTCACGTCGGCCCCCGGCGAGGCGGGTCCGTCCCCGTCGGCGGGCGCCTGCTCACAAGGGCTCACGAGGCGGGCGCCTGCCCGGCGGAGCGGTCCGCCGCGGCCGTGGACCTCTCGCGCGGCGGCTCCCGGCGCGGCCGCTTGGGCAGGACCCGCAGGGCCTCGCCGACGTCCGCGACCTCCAGTACCCGCATCCCGTCCGGGATCTTGCCGGGGTCGGCCGGGACCAGGGCGTGGGTGAAGCCGAGCCGGGCCGCCTCGGCCAGCCGGCGCTGGACGCCCGTCACCCGCCTGACCTCGCCCGCGAGCCCCACCTCACCGATCGCGACCAGGTTCTTCGGCAGCGGCGAGTCGCTGGCGGCGCTGGCCAGCGCGAGCGCCACGGCGAGGTCGGCGGCCGGCTCGGTCAGCTTCACACCACCGACCGTGGCGGTGTAGATGTCGCGCTTGCCGAGGGCCGCGATGCGCCCGCGCTGCTCCAGGACGGCCAGCATCATCGAGACGCGGGAGGTCTCCAGGCCGGAGGTGGTGCGGCGGGGGGAGGGGATCTGCGTGTCGACGGTCAGCGCCTGCACCTCGGCGACCAGCGGGCGGCGGCCCTCCAGGGTGACCGTCAGACAGGTGCCCGGCACGGGCTCGTCGCGGCGGGTCAGAAAGAGGCCGGACGGGTCGGCCAGACCGGTGATCCCCTCGTCGTGCAGCTCGAAGCAGCCGACCTCGTCGGTGGTGCCGTAGCGGTTCTTCACCCCGCGCACCAGGCGCAGCCGGGCGTGCCGGTCGCCTTCGAAGTTCAGTACGACGTCGACCAGGTGTTCCAGGAGGCGGGGGCCCGCGATGGCGCCGTCTTTGGTGACGTGGCCGACCAGCAGGGTGGCCATACCGCGCTCCTTGGACGCCCGGATCAGGGCCCCGGCGACCTCGCGGACCTGGGCCATGCCGCCGGGCGCGCCGTCGATCTCGGGCGAGGCGACGGTCTGGACGGAGTCCACGATCAGCAGCGACGGCTTGACCGAGTCCAGGTGGCCCAGGACGGCGGACAGGTCGGTCTCGGCGGCGAGATACAGGTGGTCGTCGATGGCGCCGATACGGTCGGCGCGCAGCCGCACCTGGCTCGCGGACTCCTCGCCGGTCACATACAGCGTGCGGTGCTCGTCGCTCGCGGCCTTGGCGGCCACGTCCAGCAGCAGCGTGGACTTGCCGACGCCGGGCTCACCGGCGAGCAGCACCACGGCGCCGGGCACCAGGCCGCCGCCCAGTACGCGGTCCAGCTCGTCGACGCCGGTCGAGCGGGCGGTGGCCCGGCGGCCGTCGACCTGGCCGATGGGCAGGGCGGCCGTCGTGACGCGGCCCGGCGCGGTCGTACGGACGGCGGGCGCGCCGCCGAACTCCTCGACCGTCCCCCAGGCCTGGCACTCCGGGCAGCGGCCGAGCCACTTCGCGGTGGTCCAGCCGCATTCGGTGCAGCGGTACGAGGGCCGCTCCTTGGCCGGGGATTTACGAGTCGCCATGGTGTTCACCGTAGCCGCGGGGTGTGACAGCGCCGGGCGCGCGGGCGTGTCAGTGGGCCGGGCGGGGCCTGTGGGTGGGGTGTGAAGGCCCGTAACGTGCGTGAAACCACGTTCTGGTGTCCTCTTTTGAGGGAGAACGTCACCCGTATGGATTAAAAGTGTCCGTGCGGCGCGATAGTGCCTGCATCATCCGCCTACCGTCGCCGGGTGATGAGCAGCAGGTCCGATCAACCCACGCACGCCACCGGTGCACACCGGGCGCACGACGGCGCTCAGCGCCACGACCCGGCGCGGCTTCCCGAGCGGTACGAGCCCCATCTCGACGGGCTGTTCACCTACTGTCTGTCCGTCCTGTGCGAGCACGACGCGGCGACCGCCGTCCTGGGCGAGGTGCTCGCCGTCGCCGAACGGCACCACAACCGCCGCCCGCCCGACCCCGGCCTGTACCGGTCCTGGCTGTACGCGCTGGCCCGGTGGGCCTGCCTGCGGCGGCTGGCCGACCGGACGCAGGACGGCGGCCCGGACCGCGGGAGCGGGACCCCGGCGGGCACGGGCAGCGGAACGGCCCAGGGCACCGAGGCGCCCCACGACGGCACCGGGACGACCTACGGCACCGAAACGACCTACGGCACCGGAGCGTCCTCCGGCCTGGACACCGCTTCCGGGCGCGCCGCCGGGCCGTCCGGCGAGAGTGCCGACGCGGCCCGGCAGCGGCGCGAACTGGCCGGTCTGGCCTGGCCCGAAGCCGCCGGGACGACCCCCGAACAGCGCGAGGCACTGGAGCTGTCCGTCCGCCACCGGCTGTCCCCCGAGGAGGTCGCGGCCGTCCTCGGCGGCGACACCGACGCCACCCGCACCCTCCTGGCCACCGCCTCCTGCGAGGTCGAGCGGACCCGGGCCGCGCTCGCCGTCGTCGAGTTCGGCCGCTGCCCGGACGTCGCGCAGCTCGCCGCGGATACGCAGATGCTGCTCGGCGTCGCCCTGCGCCGGGAGCTGGTCCGGCACGTGGACGACTGCGCGGAGTGCCGCCGTACGGCCGAGCGGGCCACCGCCCACGGGCCCTGGCCGGGCACCGCGCCCCTGGACCACGGCGCGCTGCCGCTGGTCACCGCCCCGCGGGCGGCTGTGGGCGCGGCCATGGCGGCGGCGCGCGGCTCGCGTTCGGGGCGCGCCGAAGGAGTGGCGGGCGCGGGTGCCCCCGCCCGCTCCCGGCGTGCGGGGCGCGCGGGTGGCGTAAACGGTTCTCCTCGCTACGACCGGCGCGGATTCCCCGTCCGCCCCAAGGAGCCGACGGCCCGCAGGCGCAGGCTGCGGACCCGGGCCGTGACCACGACCGTGATCGCCACCGTCCTGGCGGCGCCGGTGCTCGCCCTGTGGGCGGCCTACCGGGGCGCGCCCCAGACCGGCGAGAGCGAGGGCCCGTCGGTGACGGCCGGCGAGCCGGACGCCGGCCCGTTCGACGGCCGGCCGTACGAGAACGCGGGCCGCGCCCGGACCCCCGCCGTGTCGCACCCGATGTCGGCGAGCGGCCGGCCCGCCGTCCCCGACGTCTCGGTGCAGGTCGTCGGCGCGGACGGCACCCTGCTGCGCCCCGGCGAACCGGACCGCTCCGGTACCGGCCCCGGTCGGCTGACCGTCACCGCCGAACCGCGCGGCGGCGTCACGGCCGTCACCCTCACCGCGTCCGGCGGCGCGCCGGTCCACTGGTCGGCGCGTACGGCCGCGCCGTGGCTCCGGCTGAGCGCGACGGGCGGGGTGCTGCGGCCGGGAGAGTCCACCACGCTCCTGGTGTCCGTGGACCACGGCCGGGAACCGGACGGTTACTGGAACGCGCGGGTCACCCTGGCGCCCGGAGGGACGACGGTCACGCTGGAGGGGTGGGGCCAGGGGAACGCCGGCCACTGGCCGGGGCACCCGCGGCCGACGGGCCCCGGCCCCCGGCACGAGCCCGAACCGACGATGCCGACGCCGACGCAGGAGCCGGCCGGCGAGCCGCCGGCGTCCCCCACACCGACCCCCGCGCCCACGACGCAGGAGCCGACGGCGGAACCGACTCCGCCCCCGGGCTCCTCCGGGCCGACGGGGTGAGCCACGGGCCTGCGGCCTCCCTCGGGCCCGCGGGCCCCTTCGGACCCTCGGCCCCGCAAGCTACTTGGGATCCGCCGGATGCGGCGCCATCGGCAGCGTCGCGGCCAGCCGCTCCTCGCAGACCTCCACCAGGCGGTCGTACCCCTCCTTGCCCATCAGCTCGGTCAGCTCGGGCCCGTAGGACACGTACACCGGCTCGCCCGCGCCGTGTGCGGACGTCGCCGACGTGCACCACCAGTGCAGGTCGTGGCCGCCGGGGCCCCAGCCGCGGCGGTCGTACTCGCCGATGGTGACTTCGAGGATGCGGGTGTCGTCGGGGCGGTCGATCCACTCGTAGGTGCGGCGGACCGGCAGCTGCCAGCAGACGTCCGGCTTGGTCTCCAGGGGCTCGCGGCCCTCGCGCAGCGCGAGGATGTGCAGCGAGCAGCCCGCGCCGGCCGGGAAGCCGGGGCGGTTCTGGAAGATGCAGGAGCCCTTCCAGCGCCGGGTCTGCCGGTCGCCGTCCTCGTCCTCCTGGGTCCAGCCCGTTGACGTGCCGACGTCGTGGAACTGCCACAGCTCCGGTGTGAGGCGCGCCACGTGCTCCGCGACCCGCTGCTCGTCGTCCTCGTCGGAGAAGTGCGCGCCGAGCGTGCAGCAGCCGTCGTCCGCGCGGCCCGCCTCGATGCCCTTGCAGCCGCTGCCGAAGACGCACGTCCAGCGGGACGTGAGCCAGGTCAGGTCGCAGCGGAATACTTGTTCGTCGTCGGCGGGGTCGGGGAAGGTGACCCAGGCGCGGGCGAAGTCCAGGCCGCCGACCTCGTCGGCCCGAGCCCCTTGCGCCTGCGCCGCCGCCCGCGCGGCGCGCTGCTTTTCCGCCTTCTTCAGGGCTTTTTCCTGCTTCGCCTTGTTCGTCTTAGCCACCACTCCAGCGTAAGGCGAGCGGCAACCGCCGAAGTCTCTCCGCGGCCGGGGGCTCGCCGCCGGTTCCCGGCAGGTCGCAGTAGGTTCGACGGTATGAGACTCGGAGTCCTCGATGTGGGTTCGAACACGGTCCATCTGCTGGTGATGGACGCGCACCCGGGCGCGCGTCCGCTGCCCGCCTACTCGCACAAGGCGGAGCTGCGGCTGGCCGAACTCCTCGACGAGGACGGCGCGATCGGCGACGCGGGCGTGGACCGGCTCGTGGCGACGGTGCGGGCGGCGGTCGAGGTGGCGGAGGACAAGGGCGTCGAGGACGTGCTGCCGTTCGCCACCTCCGCGATCCGCGAGGCGTCCAACGGGGAGGACGTGCTGCGCCGGGTCGCCCTGGAGACCGGCGTCGGGCTGCGGGTGCTGTCCGGCGAGGACGAGGCCCGGCTGACGTTCCTCGCGGCCCGCCGCTGGTTCGGCTGGTCGGCCGGGCGGCTGCTGGTGCTGGACATCGGCGGCGGCTCGCTGGAGATCGCGTACGGGCTGGACGAGGAGCCGGACGCGGCGGCGTCGCTGCCGCTGGGCGCGGGCCGGCTCACCGCGGCCGACCTGCCGGGCGATCCGCCGGAGACGGAGGACATACGGGCGCTGCGCAAGCGCGTACGGGCCGAAATCGCGCGGGTGGTGAGCGATTTCACGCGCTTCGGCACCCCCGATCACGTCGTCGGCACGTCCAAGACGTTCAAGCAGCTGGCTCGTATCGCCGGTGCCGCCCGGTCGGCCGAGGGCCTCTACACCCAGCGTGAGCTGGACCGTAAGGCGCTGGAGGAGTGGGTGCCGCGGCTGGCGGGGATGACCGGCGCGGAGCGTGCCGGGCTGCCGGGCGTCTCCGAGGGCCGTTCGCGCCAGTTGCTCGCCGGGGCGCTGGTGGCGGAGGCCGGGATGGACCTGTTCGGCGTCCGTACGCTGGAGATCTGCCCGTGGGCGCTGCGCGAGGGCGTGATCCTGCGCCACCTGGACCACCTGTCTCCGGGGTAGGGCGTGTCCTACGCCCGCGGGCGGCGGCCCGTACCCTGTCCCTCGTGACGGAGCCAGTGGTGCGCATCCCGGATGCGAAGGTCGCCCTGTCCACGGCCTCGGTGTATCCGGAGTCGACGGCGACGGCCTTCGAGATCGCCGCGCGCCTGGGCTACGACGGCGTCGAGGTCATGGTGTGGACCGACCCGGTCAGCCAGGACATCGAGGCGCTGCGCCGGCTCTCCGACTATCACGGGGTGCCGATCCTGGCCGTGCACGCGCCGTGCCTGCTGATCACGCAGCGGGTGTGGTCCACGGACCCCTGGGTGAAGCTGCAGCGCGCACGCAACGCCGCGGAGAAGCTCGGGGCCTCGACGGTGGTCGTCCATCCGCCCTTCCGGTGGCAGCGCAACTACGCCCGCGAGTTCGTACGCGGAGTGTGGCGGATGGAGAGCGAGACGGACGTCCGGTTCGCCGTCGAGAACATGTACCCATGGCGTTACCGGGACCGCGAGATGCTGGCGTACGCGCCGGACTGGGACCCCACCAAGGACGATTACCGGCACTTCACCGTCGACCTCTCGCACACCGCCACCTCGCGCAGCGACGCCCTGCACATGGTCGACCGGATGGGCGAGCGCCTGGCGCACATCCACCTCGCCGACGGCAACGGCTCCAACAAGGACGAGCATTTGGTGCCGGGGCGCGGCTCGCAGCCCTGCGCCGACCTGCTGGAGCGGCTCGCCGCCACCGGCTTCGACGGGCACATCGTCGTCGAGGTCAACACCCGGCGGGCGATGTCGGCGGCCGAGCGGGAGGCGGACCTGGCGGAGGCCCTGGCCTTCACGCGGCTGCACCTGGCGTCGCCGACGTGGGTGCCGGGGTCGTGACGAGCGGCAGTACCGGCACCGGCGGGCCGGGCCCGCCCCGCCGGCGTGGCCGCCCGGCCCGTACGGACTCGGTGGACGGCCCCGGCGCGCGCGAGCGCATCCTGACGGCGGCCCGTGCCGAGTTCGCCGCGCGCGGGTACGAGAAGGCGTCGATCCGCGGCATCGCCAAGGCTGCGGAGGTGGACCCGGCCCTGGTCCACCACTATTACGGCACCAAGGAACAGGTCTTCGCGGCGGCCGTCGAGGTGTCCTTCGCGCCCGCCCTGAACGCTCCCGAGACAGTGCTCGAAGGAGGCCTGGACGGCGTGGGCGAGCGGCTGGCCCGCTTCATCTTCGGCGTCTGGGAGAACCCGGTCACCCGCGAACCCCTGCTGGCGATCGTGCGCAGCGCCCTCACCAACGACGTCGCCGCCGCGGTCTTCCGCGAGCTCGTCGCGCGCCAGCTGCTGCGCCGGATCGCGGGCGAGCTGGCCGTCCCGGACGCCGACCTGCGGGCGGAGCTGGCGGCGGCGCAGCTGGTGGGGACGGCGCTGCTGCGGTACGTGATCAAGCTGGAGCCGCTGGCGTCGGCGGACCCGGAATGGATCATCGCCCGGGTGGCACCGGTGGTGCAGCAGCACCTGACGGGCCCCTGACCCCGCGTACCCCCTCCTTTCGCGAGGTGTCCGCACACCGGTCACCCGTCTCACATTCCGGATCCGCTGTCCAGATCTTGGAGCCGGGGCGTAGGCTCGACTGACTCACGTCACGTACGCACACAGGGCGCACGAGAGACGTACACGCACCCGAGGGAGTGGATCCACGTGCCCGAGCTGAGGTCCCGCACCGTCACCCATGGCCGCAACATGGCCGGCGCCCGCGCGCTCATGCAGGCGTCGGGCGTAGCGCGCGAGGACTTCGGCAAGCCCGTGATCGCCGTAGCCAACAGCTTCACCGAGTTCGTGCCCGGCCACACCCACCTCCAGCCGGTCGGCCGGATCGTCAGCGAGGCGATCAAGAAGGCCGGCGGCATCGCCCGCGAGTTCAACACCATCGCGGTCGACGACGGCATCGCCATGGGCCACGGCGGGATGCTGTACTCCCTGCCGTCCCGCGACCTGATCGCCGACTCCGTCGAGTACATGGCCGAGGCACACTGCGCGGACGCGCTGATCTGCATCTCCAACTGCGACAAGATCACGCCGGGCATGCTGATGGCCGCGATGCGGCTGAACATCCCCACCGTCTTCGTCTCCGGCGGGCCCATGGAGGCCGGCCGCGCCACCCTCGTCGACGGCACGGTCCGCAAGCTGGACCTGATCAACGCGATCTCCGACGCGGTCGACGAGAACGTCTCCGACGAGGACATCCTCCGTATCGAGGACAACGCCTGCCCGACCTGCGGCTCCTGTTCCGGCATGTTCACCGCCAACTCGATGAACTGCCTGACCGAGGCCATCGGCCTGTCGCTGCCCGGCAACGGCTCGGTGCTGGCCACCCACACCGCACGCAAGGCGCTGTACGAGAACGCCGGCCGGACGGTCGTGGAGATCACCAAGCGGTACTATGACCAGGACGACGCGACCGTGCTGCCCCGCAGCATCGGCTCCCGCGCCTCCTTCGAGAACGCCATGGCCCTGGACATCGCCATGGGCGGCTCCACCAACACGATCCTGCACCTGCTCGCCGCCGCTCAGGAAGCCGGCCTCGGCTTCGACCTGGACGACATCAACGCCGTCTCGCGCCGGGTGCCCTGCCTGGCCAAGGTCGCTCCGAACGTCGCGCCGGGCGGCACGTACTACATGGAGGACGTGCACCGGGCCGGCGGCATTCCCGCCATCCTGGGCGAGCTGTACCGGGCCGGGATGCTCAACGAGGACGTGCACACCGTGCACAGCTCCTCGATGGCCGACTGGCTCAAGACCTGGGACGTGCGCGGCGGTTCACCGTCCGCCGAGGCCGTCGAACTGTGGCACGCGGCCCCCGGCTGCAAGCGCTCCGCCACCGCCTTCTCCCAGTCCGAGCGCTGGGACAGCCTCGACGTGGACGCCGCGGGCGGCTGCATCCGCGACCTCGCCCACGCCTACTCCGCCGACGGCGGCCTGGCCGTCCTCAAGGGCAACCTCGCCGAGGACGGCTGCGTGGTGAAGACCGCGGGCGTCGACGAGTCGATCTGGACGTTCGAGGGCCCGGCCGTCGTCTGCGAGTCGCAGGAAGAGGCCGTCGAGAAGATACTCGGCAAGCGGATCAAGGAGGGCGACGTCGTCGTCATCCGCTACGAGGGCCCCAAGGGCGGCCCCGGCATGCAGGAGATGCTCTACCCGACGTCCTTCCTCAAGGGCCGCGGCCTGGGCAAGGCCTGCGCGCTGGTCACCGACGGCCGCTTCTCCGGCGGCACCTCCGGCCTGTCCATCGGCCACGCCTCGCCCGAGGCGGCCTCCGGCGGCACCATCGCCCTGGTCGAGGACGGCGACCCGATTCGTATCGACATCCCGAACCGCACCATCGAACTCCTGGTGCCCGAAGCCGAACTGACGGCCCGCCGGGAGGCGCTGGGCGGCGTGTACGCGCCGAAGAAGCGCGAGCGCAAGGTCTCGCAGGCCCTGCGCGCCTACGCGGCGATGGCCACCAGCGCCGACAAGGGCGCGGTGCGCGACGTCAGCAAGCTGGGCTGAACCCGCCCGCCCCTCCCGGCCCACGGACCCCGCCCGCGCTCACCAGCGGGCGGGGTCCGCCGTATCCGCGGCGAAGACCGAACCGTCCGGCGCCGCCGCGTAGATACGGCCGCGCCGCGGGTCCGGCAGCGGCTCGGGCAGCTTCTCCAGATAGCCGCTGCGGCCGGTGGCCAGCCGGGGTGGCGTCTGGCCGAGCAGCGCGCCGCGCCGGGTGTCCACGGCCAGCAGCCGGCCGTCGGCACCGGTGAAGTACAGCCGCTCGTCCCTCGGGTCGAGCACCGGCACCGACCCCCGGCTCACCGACGTCTCCACACTCCAGCGCCGGTCGCCGACCGCCTGCAGCGTGCCGCCGGTGGCGAGCAGGTAGACCGTCTCGCCGCGCACCACGCCCGCCGCGTCGTCCATCGGCGTGTCCAGCGGCAGCTTCCGTACGCGGCGCGTCGCCGGGTCGAAGCGGACGACGGCGGAGGAACGGGTGACCAGCAGCGGGTCGGCGGCGGTCAGATAGACCGAGCCGGACGCGCCCGTACCGACCAGGGTGAGCGAGCCGGGCAGCCGCCGTTCCCAGCGCAGCGTGCCGTGCTCCGGTTCGATCGCGGTGACCACGGTGGTTTTCCCGTCGGCCGAGACGGTGGCCGCGTACGCGGTACGGCCGTCCCCGTACGCGGCGAACTGGCCCAGCGGCTGTGCCGGGAACCGGTGGTGCCAGCGCTCCCGGTGGGTGGCGCTGTCCAACGCGGTGATCATGCCGTCCGCCGCGGTCAGCAGAATCGTCCCGCCGACGAACCGCACCTCGGCGTCGTATCCGGTCAGATTTTTGCTCCAGCGCGTCGCGCCCTTCCCGCCGGCCGACGGATCGAGCGCCTCCAGCCGCTTGCCGTCGGGGGACCGTACGTAGAGCAGCCCGCCGGAGAACACCGGCGCGCCCGGCGGCACATCGCCGGTGCGGACCGGCCCGCCCGGCCGCCGCCACGTCACCGCCCCGTGCTCCGGATCCACCCGCGCCGCCTTCAGCCCCCGCTCGACGCAGAACAGCGCGGAAGCGCCGTACGCACAGAACGGCATCTCGGCCGGATGCCCGGCGGGCCGCTGGAGCACCTGGGTGTGCCATGGACGGAAGGCCGCCGCCGCGGTGCCGTCGGACGTACGCGTCTGCAGGGCCGGGGCGTCCTCGGCACCCAGCACCCGTACGCCCGCGAAGACGCCCGCACCGGCGAGCACGGCGGCCACGGCGGACCAGACGACCCAGCGACGGCGGCGCGGGACGGGGGCGGCCGGGGACGCGGCGGCCGCCTCCACGGGCTCTCCGGAATCCGCCGCCCTCCGCTGAGCCTTCTTCGCCCTCTCCGTCTCCTTCGCTTCCGCTTCCGGTTCCGGTTTCGTTTTTGGTTCTGCTTCCGGCTGCCGGGCTCGTACGTGCGTGTCGCCGGCCGCGACCGGCGCGCCCGGGACGGCGGGCGCGGAGACGACCCGCGCGGGCTGCCGCTGCGCCGGCACGCGCGCTTCCTCCGGAGCGGACCCGTCCGCCAGCAGGCCATCGGCGGGAGCGCCCGCGAGCACGCCGCCGTGCGCCTCCACGGACCCCTCCACAGGCCCCTCGGTGTGCAGCAGCCGCATCAGCACGTCCGGAGTCGGCCGGTCGGACGGCCGCTTCGCCAGACACGTACGGATCAGCGGCGCCAGGTCCTCCGGAACACCCGTCAGGTCCGCCTCGTCATGCACCACTTGATAGGCGACGATGTACGGGCTCTCCGAATCGAACGGCCCCCGCCCGGTCGCCGCGTGCACCAGCACCGACCCCAGCGCGAACACGTCCGCCGCCGGCCCCACCTCGCGCGGGCGCTGGAACTGCTCGGGCGCCATGAACGGCGGCGTACCGATCAGCTTGCCGGTCTCGGTCCGCATCTCGCTGTCCGCGGGGCGCGAGATACCAAAATCGATGACCTTGGGGCCGTCGGCGGCGAGCAGCACGTTGCCGGGCTTCAGATCGCGGTGCACCACACCGGCCCGGTGGATGTCGCGCAGCGCCTCGGCGAGCCCGGCGGCCAGCCTGCGGACCTCGCCGGGAGCGAGCGGCCCGTTGCGTTTCACATGGTCGCCGAGGGTCGGGCCGGGGATGTAGAGGGTGGCCATCCAGGGCCGGTGGGCGTCCGGATCGGCGTCCACGACCGGCGCGGTGAACGCGCCGCTCACCCGCCGCGCCGCCGCCACCTCCTGCCGGAACCGGCCGCGGAACTCGGGGTCCTGGGCGAACTCGGCGTGCACGACCTTCACCGCCAGACGCAGCCCCGACGACGAGCGCGCCAGGTGCACCACACCCATCCCGCCCGAACCCAGGCGGGCGTCCAGGCGGTACCGGCCCGCGTACAGCGGACGTTCCGCTTCCGGATCCGCCCCGGAACCGCGCAGCGGCGGCATCTCCCCACCCCCGTGTCATGGGCCGCAGATGCGACGCACGGAGCCTAGTCGATGGTGCGTACGGGACAGGTGAGGCTTGCTAGCGTGCGCGGTGAACCGGCCGCGGCACGCGGACCGGCCCGCGGCACCGCACACACGTCGCGATCACACACCACGACCACACACCCGGCCCGCGCACCGGGACCACTCAACGGGGGAGTACGCATGACCAGCACACCGGAGAACACCGTCGGCACGTCTCCGAGCACCGGCACGGCCGGAAGCACCGGCACGGAGGAGGCGGCCGCGGTGGTCGCCGAGGCGGAGGCGGTCACCGAGGCCGAGGGCGTCGCCGTCGAGGCGATGGCCGCGACCGCCGCCACCTACCCGGTCGCCCCGGGCTACCGCCTCAACGTCCGCAGCGGCCCGAGCAGCCGCTCCTCCCTCGTACGGCAGCTCCCGTACGACGCACGGGTCGCCATCCGCTGCCAGCGCTCCGGCGAGCGGGTCAGCGGCCCGTACGGCACCAGCGACATCTGGGACTGCATCGCACCCGGCCAGTACGTCTCGGACAGCTACGTGCGCACCGGCAGCGACGGCCTCGTGGCCCCGCGCTGCGCGAACTGAGCGCCTGGCCGGCCGGTCACGTCGGCCGGGCCGGGGGCGGCCGTCAAGCTCCGGCGGCCTGCCGGAGCTTCTCCGTCGCCTGGGCGGTGAGCGACTCCACCAGCCCGCCGTCGTCGCCGGCGGCCCCGGGGAACGTGACGATGGTGATGCTGGTGCCGACCCGGACCACGACCTCGTCGAACCGGTCGCCGCCCACCCGCAGGCGGACGCCCACCGACTCGTCCCCGCGCCGCGGCGCGCTCAGCACCCCGTAGCTCACCGTGTACGGGCCGGCCGTGGCCGTCGCGCACTTCTGCCGCAACTGCCGGACCTCCTCGACGGCCTGCCGGGCACCCGTGACGCTCGGAAAGGTCTTGACCTCGAACATCAAGGAGCGCCGGAGGGTGCCGTTCTCCATCGTCCGGCCGACCACGGCACTCGGCCGGACATCGCGGAACGAGTCGGCGACCACGCGGTCGCACGCCGCGTCACCCTTCAGGTCCTGAATGCCGTGATCGTCCTTCTCCACCGCGGGTGACAGGTCCTCTTTCGCCACCGACCAGCCCGCGGGCAGATCGATGGTTGAGAGCATCGCCCGGGCCGTCTGCGTGCCCGTCAGGGGACGCGGTGCCTCGGGACTTCCGGCGGGTGCGGTGGACCCGGCGGGAGTGCGAAGGCCACCGGCGGTCGTGGGGCGGGACCCGGCGGCCGCGGTGCTGCCGTCCGAGGGCCCGCCGTCCGCCGGGCCGCCGCAGCCCGTGACGGTGACCGTCAGCAGGGGCAGGGCCCCGATCGCCGTGACCCCGCGTCTGACCATGCGTCCGTATCGCCTGCGCATACTGAACCTTCCCCCGGTTGGCATGTACAGGCGGATGCTATCGGGGCGTACGGACCCGCCCCTCCGGACGCACCACCCCTCCGGACGCACCGCCGAAGGCCCCGGACCGCCGGGGATAATCGACGGCATGAGCGACGAGACACCGCCCGCCCCGGACCGGTCCGGCCCCGAGCCGGCCCCGATCCGCTTCTTCGGGACGACCTGGGTGCACCACGACGGCGGCTACGGCCTGCGCCGGGCCGGGGCCGCCGCCGGTTCCCTGGCGCTCGCCGCGGCCGGCGCGGTGGTGCTGCGCTTCGCCTTCCAGGGCCTGGAGATCGCCGCGGTCGGCTCGTTCCTGAACGTGCTGGTCGTGGCCTGTTTCGCGGTGTGCAGCGCGGTCGCCTTCCGCCGCACCTGGGACCGCCTGACCCGCCCCGCCGACGACGCGGCCGCCGACCGCCCGGCCGACCGTTCCGCGCAGAGCCTGCTGCTCATCGGTTTCATCGGCTCGCTGCTCGCCTACTTCTGCCGCAGCCTCGTCGAGGCGCCGGGGGAGAAGGTACGGCGTGCCGAGTACGAGGCGGAACGCGAACGCTACGAGCGCCGCCGGAAGGCCCGTACAGGCAACCCGGCCGCCAAGAAGGCGCCGAAGGCGAAGAAGAAGCGCGGCTGAAACGAAGGCCGCTCCCGCCTTCTCCCCCGGGGGTGCGCCTCACTCCCTTGAGGCGCCTCACTCCCCGGGAGTGCAGGCGGCGGCGATCGCCAGGCTGTCCTCGTACACGTGGTGCCGTACGATCTCGCCGCCCTCGACGGTGAACCGCAGCGCGAACGGCGACCGGAAGGACTTGCCGGTGGCCCGCACCGTCCCCCAGAGCTGTCCGGTCAGCACGGCCTCCGGCCCCGAGATCACGAGCGCGTCGACCGACGCGCCACCCGCGCCCGCGACCGTGTGCTCGCGCAGCTCCCGCCAGTGCGCCGCGACATCGTCCCGCGTCGCACGCGGCCGCAGCCACGGCACCACCGGGTTGTCGGCACACATCCAGTCGACCCGCTCCGCGTAGTGCGCGGCGATGCGCTCGGGGGTGGCCGCGGGGTCCGCGACCGTGGCGAGGTAGGCGTCGACGACTTCGGCGGCATCGGAAACGGTGGCGGCAACGGCGGAATCAGAAGCAGTGCTGTTCATGCCGATGATGCTGCTGCCCGCTCCGGCCACCGTCGATTACTTCCGAGGTAATTCCGGGGTAATGAGGTAACACCGACCAGGCCGCCTGCCCGCCCCGAATCCACGGCGAGCCCGCTCGCCGCCTCCTCAGTACTCCCAGTCCGGCTTCCCGTCCCCGTACAGCCAGTCGTCGAAGAGATCCGTCAGGTCGACGTCCGTGCGCTCCGCACAGAAGTCGATGAACTGCTGCGTGTCGGCGTTGCCGTGGCGGTGTTCGGCGGGCCATTCCTTGAGGATCGTGAAGAAGACCTTGTCGCCGACGGCCTTCCGGAGTTGCTGGAGGACCATGCCGCCGCGCTTGTAGACGGGGTCGCCGGTCACGTTCTCCGCCGTGCCCGGGTCGCCGGGCGGGAAGCCCCAGACGTCCTCGTCGTCCTCGCCGGTGCGGTACAGCTCGTCGAACTGCTGCTGCGCCGTACGGCCGCCCTTGTCCTCCTCCCACAGCCACTCCGCGTACTGCGCGAACCCCTCGTTGAGCCAGATGTCCTTCCAGGTCTTCGGCGTCACCGAGTCGCCGAACCACTGGTGGGCGGTCTCGTGCACGATCGTGCCCTCGTCCGGGGCCCCGGCGTAGACCGGCTTGGTCTGGGTCTCCAGCGCGCCCCAGTCGACCCGCTCGGGCGTGTGGTCGACGATCGCCCCGGCGGACGAGAACGGGTACGGGCCGAACCGTTTCACCGACCAGTCCAGGATCTCGTCCAGCCGGCCCAGCGGCCCCGCGCTCTCCTTGGCCTCCGCCGGGTCCACGGCCGTGTAGACGGGCAGCCCGCCCTTCGTCCGCGACTCCTCGACGGTGAACTTCCCGATGGTCGCGGTGGCGAGGTAGGAGGCCATCGGCTCGGCGTTGTGCCACTCGAAGGTGGTCCGGCCCTGGTCGCTCCTGCGGCCGCGCAGCTCGCCGTTGGCGACCGCGGTGTACCCGTCCGGCACAGTGATCTTGAAGTCGTACGCGGCCTTGTCACCGGGGTGGTTGTTGCCGGGGAACCACGTCATCGACCCGGCCGGCTGCCCCGCGACGAACGCCCCGTCCGGCGTACGGACCCAGCCCTCGGTCGCGCCGTCCTGGTCCGTCATCTCCTCGGGCTCGCCGTCGTACTCGACCGTCGTACGGAACGTGGCGCCCTTCTTCACGGTCTCCGGCGGGCGGACCGTCAGCTTGTGCCCCTTGCGGGTGAACTCGGCGTCCTTGCCGTCCACCCGCACGCCGTGCACCTTCATCCCCTGGAGATCCAGCTTGAACGAGGCGAGGTCGGCCTGGGCCGTGGCGCTGATCTCGGCGGTGGCGTCCAGCGTGCCGCCGCGTACGTCGTAATCGAGCGCGAGACCGTAGTGCCCGACCTGGTAACCGCCGTTGCCGAGGGCGGGGAAGAGCGGGTCGTGCACACTGCCCGCGCCCTGCGTGCCGTCCAGCCGGGTCGCGCTCGTACAGGAGGACAGCAGCAGGGCGACGGAGAGCGCGGCGGTCGCACCGCAGGAGCGGAGAGGCCGGCGGATCACGGGGCTCCTAGGGTCTTGTGGGGCTGGTGGATCAAGCTCCCCGACCCTACGGCCCTTTGGCCCGCAACGCCGACCCCTTCCGCTTAACGGCTGCTATCCACCTTTATGTCCGGACGATGGAGGCAGGGTGACCACGGCGGAACCGGCCCCGGGAGCGGGCGCCTCCGGAGCGCCGCCCGGACCGCTACCGGGTCCGTCGGTACCGACTCCCGAGTCCGCCCCCGCCCCCGGCCCCGGCTCATCGGCCGGCCGCCGCCGCTCCGCCCAGTTGCCCAGTGCCGCAGCGCAGGCCCGGTCGAGATGCCGCAGCCCGGAGAGGTCCAGCACGACGGCACGGTCGTGCGGCAGCGCCTCCAACTGGTCCAGCAGCCGGGGAAGCCGCAGGAAGGTGGCGTTCCCCAGGGCACGTACCCGGATCGGCCCGGCCGCGGCCCCGGCTCCAGTACCGGCCCCGGCCCCGCCGTCCTCCAGCCCCGTCACCTCCAGATGCGCATGCGACGTCTCCCAGGCGGACTTCGCCACCGCCATCAGCAGCCCGATGACGACGCCCTCGAACATGTTGGTCACCACGATCGCCACCGCCGTCCCCGCGAGCACCACCGCCTCACCCCGGTGCTCACGCCACAGCGGCACGAAGTCCCGTACGGGCAGCAGCTTGCAGCCCGCGTGCACGAGCACCCCCGCCAGGGCCGCCAGCGGCACCACCCCCAGCGCCGCCGGGAACGCCGCCGCGAACAGCAGCAGCCACACGCCGTGCAGCACCCGCGACGCCTTCGTACGGGCACCGGCCCGCACGTTCGCGGCGCTGCGCACGATCACCGCCGTCATCGGCAGCGCGCCGAGCAGCCCGCACACCGTGTTGCCCGCGCCCTGCGCCAGCAGCTCCTTGTCGTAGTCCGTACGCGGGCCGTCGTGCAGCCGGTCCACGGCCGCCGCGCTGAACAGCGACTCGGCGGACGCGATCAGCGTGAAGGCGAGCACGGTGCCGATCGCCCCGAACCCCGCCAGCTGGGCGAAGTCCGCCCCACCCGGCGGCTGTACGGCGGTCGGCAGCCCCGTGACCACCACCCGGGCCACCGGCAGGCCGAGCACGGCGACGGCGACGGTGGCCAGCGCCACGGCCGCCAGCGGCGCCGGCAGGACGCGGGCCGCACGCCGCCACCGGGGCCACAGCACCAGGACGGCGATGGTGCCGACACCGACCGCCGCCGCCGTCAGGGCCTGGTCCGACCAGATCGTGTCGACCGCCAGCTCCGGCAGACCGCCCAGATTGGCGAGCCCGGTACCCGGCGGCTTGGTATCGGTGAGCGCGTACAGCTGTCCGGCGATCAGTACGAGCCCGATGCCCGCCAGCATGCCCTGCACGACGGCCACGGAGATGGCACGGAACCAGCGCCCCAGCCGCAGCGCGCCCATGGCCAGTTGGAGCACACCGGCCGCGAGCACCAGCGCGCCGAGCGCACCCAGCCCGAACTCCTGGACCGCCTCGTACACAAGGACGGTCAGCCCGGCGGCCGGGCCGCTGACCTGGAGGCTGCTGCCGGGCAGCAGGCCGGTGAGCAGCCCGCCGACGATGCCGGTGACGAGACCGAGTTCGGCCGGGACGCCGGAGGCGACGGCCACGCCGACGCACAGCGGTACGGCGACCAGGAAGACGACGAGGGAAGCGGTGAAGTCGGCGCGTATGGCGGTGGTTTTCCGCATGAGGAAGCCTTCCAGGGCAGTGCGGCGGACCGCGCGGCGCGGACGTGCGCCGTGCGGAGGGGAGAGGGGCGGATGTCCGGAACGGTCCGTAAACGGAGGCGGCCGTGGGCATGGGGTACAGGCAGAGGCACCTGAGGCACCTGAGGCACCTGAGGCACCTGAGGGGAGCGCGACGCCGCCGGTGAACCACTCGCCGGTGTCGGACTGCCGGCTCGCGGCGTCGATCAGCAGCGGAAGACGCGATGACTGATGGGCAGCTGCCCCGAGTGCGTCAGCGGCACGGCGCGGCGCCCGGTGAGCGGGGCCGCGGGGTCCGGCCCGGTGGCCGGCGGGACGGTGGGGGCGCTCGCGCACCTGGTCTGGTCGCCGGGATGGAAGGCCGGGACGCCGGTCGCGGAGCGCGCGGCGCGGCCGGTCGGGCAGCGTTCGGCCGCGGAGTCCGCCGGGCCGCCGTCCTCGTACGCGTACGACGCCACGGCGCCGACGGTCTGGATCCCGGCCCTGCCTCCGGCCACCCGCCCGTACGCGCCCTCGGTGCCGACGGGGAACGCCAACAGCGCTGCCACGAGGAACAGCAGCACGCGGCGCATGGCGTCAGCCCCCTCCTCCGGTTGATCGGCCATTCCACTTCAGTGTGTCCAAAGGGGCATGACTTCGATCGACTCTCTGTGTAACCGTCATGTAAACGCTGAGTTATCGAACAGAAGCGGTCGATCCCGCGTACTCCGGTGGCCGCCGGAGTACGCCCCGCCCCTTGACGCACCGAGCCCCGCGCGCAATATTCAACACATGATGAATTACGGCCGCGCCCAGGCCGGCCCGGCCACCCCGGCCACCCCCGCGGAAACCGCCTCCGAAGCCTCCGCCGCGCAGACCGCCGCCGAAGGCTCTCCCGCGCAGCCCGCCTCCGCCATCCGGCCCACCGCCATCCGAGCCCGCGACCTCACGGTCGTACGCGGCCACCGCACCGCCCTGGACCACCTCGGCTTCGACGTCCCGACCGGCCGGATCACCGGCCTCCTCGGCCCTTCCGGCTGCGGCAAATCCACCCTGATGCGGGCCGTCGTCGGCACCCAGGCCAAGGTGACCGGCACCCTCGACGTCCTCGGCGAACCCGCGGGCCACGCCCGTCTGCGCCCCCGCATCGGCTACGTCACCCAGTCGCCCGCGGTCTACGACGACCTCACCGTCCGCCAGAACCTCGACTACTTCGCCGCGGTACTGCGCCCCGGCCGCGCCGCCCGCGCCGAACGCCGGGAGAGCGTGCGCAGCGCCATCGAGGACGTGGACCTCACTTCACACACCGACGCCCTCGCCGGCCACCTCTCCGGCGGCCAGCGCAGCCGCGTCTCTTTGGCCGTCGCCCTCCTCGGCGCCCCGGAACTCCTCGTCCTCGACGAGCCGACCGTCGGCCTGGACCCCGTACTGCGCCGCGACCTGTGGCAGCTCTTCCACCGCCTCGCCACCGACCGCGGCACCACACTCCTCGTCTCCTCGCACGTCATGGACGAGGCCGAACGCTGCCACCGGCTGCTCCTGATGCGCGAGGGCCGCATCCTCGCCGAGGACACCCCCGACGCGCTGCGGGCCCGCACCCGTACGTCCACCGTCGAAGCGGCCTTCCTCCACCTGGTCGACCAGGCCACCACCACCGACCGCTCCACCACCGGCCCGGCCCCCCCCGGAGCCCACCCCATGACCCACACCCCACCCCCGACCCCCCGCCCCCGCCCCCTCCCCTTCTCCCTTCCCCTCTCCGGAGCCCGGGTCCTGGCCACCGCCGCCCGGGTACTGCGCCAGCTGCGCCACGACCCGCGCACCATCGCCCTGATGCTGCTCGTCCCCTGCGTGATGATCGCCCTGCTCCGCTACGTCTTCGACGCGCATCCCCGTACGTTCGACAGCGTCGGCGCCTCGCTCCTCGGCGTCTTCCCGATGATCACCATGTTCCTGGTGACCTCCATCGCCACCCTCCGCGAACGCACCTCGGGCACCCTCGAACGCCTCCTCGCCATGCCCCTGTCCAAGGCCGACCTCCTAGGGGGCTATGCCCTGGCCTTCGGCACCCTCGCCATCGTCCAGTCCGCCCTCGCCACCGCCCTGTCCGTCTGGGTACTGGGCCTGGACATCACGGGCTCCCCCTGGCTGCTCCTCCTGGTCGCCGTCCTCGACGCCCTCCTCGGCACCGCCCTCGGCCTCTTCGTCTCGGCCTTCGCCTCGTCCGAGTTCCAGGCCGTCCAGTTCATGCCGGCCGTGCTGATGCCGCAGCTCCTCCTGTGCGGCCTCTTCGCCCCACGCGACACGATGCACCCGGTCCTGGAGGCGATCTCCGACGTCCTCCCGATGTCCTACGCGGTCGACGCCATGACCGAAACCCTCACCCACCCCACCCCCACGGCCACCTTCCTCCGCGACACCCTCATCGTCACCCTCTGCACCCTCCTGGTCCTCACCCTGAGCACCCCCACCCTCCACCGCCGATCCCCCTGACCCACCGAAACCAAACCCCCGACCCCGCGCCCCCTCCCCAGCCCCACCAATCCCGCTTGGCTCCGGACGGCCCCCGCCGCTGCATCAAGCCCGCCTTGTTCCGGACCCCCGCCAAACCAAGCCCGCCTGGTGCTGGGCCGCCCCCGCCAAATCAAGCCCGTCCGGCGCTTGAGGACGAGCCCTCGGGCGATCACGGCGTCCAAGACCAACCCCGTCCGCACCCCACCCCGCCCACAACGTGAACACCCCCACCCCCCAAACCCCCACGATGCGAGGATGACCGGACCAGCAATAACCACCACCCACCCACCGGCCACCCCCGGCCAAACCCAACCCCACCCACAGCAGCCCCACCGGCGAGGTGAACCGCAACATGACCCAGAAGGTCGCCGTACTCGGCACCGGAAAAATCGGCGAAGCCCTCCTCAGCGGCATGATCCGAGGCGGCTGGGCCCCCACCGACCTCATGGTCACCGCCCGCCGCCCCGAACGCGCCGACCAGCTCCGTACCCGCTACGGCGTCACCCCCGTCACCAACCCCGAGGCCGCCAAGTCCGCGGACACCCTCATCCTCACCGTCAAGCCGCAGGACATGGGCACCCTCCTCACGGAGCTGGCCCCGCACGTCCCGGCCGACCGCCTGGTGATCAGCGGCGCCGCCGGCATTCCCACGGCCTTCTTCGAGGAGCGGCTGCCCGCGCCCACTCCCGTCGTACGGGTCATGACGAACACGCCCGCTCTCGTCGACGAGGCGATGTCCGTCATCTCGGCCGGCACCCACGCCACTGCCGCCCACCTCACCCGCGCGGAGGAAATCTTCGCCACCGTCGGCAAGACGCTGCGCGTCCCGGAGTCGCAGCAGGATGCCGCGACCGCCCTTTCCGGTTCCGGCCCGGCGTATTTCTATTTCCTCGTCGAGGCGATGACCGATGCCGGCATCCTGCTCGGTCTGCCGCGCGACAAGGCCCATGACCTGATCGTGCAGGCGGCGATCGGCGCGGCGACGATGCTCCGGGACAGCGGCGAGCACCCGGTCACCCTCCGCGAGAACGTGACCTCGCCCGCCGGCACCACCATCAACGCCATCCGCGAGCTGGAGAACCACGGCGTACGGGCCGCCCTGATCGCCGCCCTGGAGGCCGCCCGCGACCGCAGCCGCGAACTCGCCTCCGGCAACGGCTGACCACCGGGCCCGCAACCCAGGCCCTCCGCCTGGGCCCGCCTCCGCCCGGGGCCACCACCCCGCCGGGGCCCTGGCCACCGCCGCCCCCACCCGCGCCGGTGGCCACCCACCCCTTCACACCGCCGGCAGCAACCCCACCGCCCGGTACGCCGCGTCCACCCGCGGCCGCGCGATCGCCCGGGCCCGCTCGGCCCCGTCCCGCAGGACGGAGTCCACGTACCCGGGGTCCGCCACCAGCTCCGCGTGCCGCTCCCGCACCGGCCGCAGCAGTTCCACGACCGCCTCGGCCGTGTCCTTCTTGAGCGCGCCGTACGAGTCGTACGCACCGGCCAGCTCCGCCGGGTCACCGGCCCCGCACGCTGCCAGGATGTCCAGCAGGTTGGCCACTCCGGGCCGCTCGGCCCGGTCGTACACGACGTCCGTCCCGGCGTCCGTCACCGCACGCATCACCTTCTTGCGCACCACGTCCGCCTCGTCCAGCAGGTAGATGATCCCCGAGGTACGGGCGTGCGACTTCCCCATCTTCGCCGTCGGCTCCTGGAGGTCCATGACCCGCGCGGCCACCTTCGGGACCGTCGCCTTCGGCACCACGAACGTCTGCCCGTACCGCTGGTTGAACCGCATCGCCAGCTCCCGCGTCAGCTCCAGGTGCTGCGCCTGGTCCTCGCCGACCGGCACTTCGTCCGCTCCGTACGCGAGGACGTCCGCGGCCATCAGCGCCGGGTACGTCAGCAGCGACAGCCGTACGCTGCCGCCCCGCTCCCGTTCCCGCTCCGCCTTCTCCTTGTACTGGATCATGCGCCGCATCTCGCCGTCACTGGCCACGCACTCCATCAGGTACGCGAGCCGGGTGTGCTCGTCGACATGGCTCTGCACGAACAGCGTGCAGAGCCGCGGATCGAGTCCGGCGGCGAGCAGCAGCGTGGCGGCCTGCCGACTGAGCCTGCGTACCCGCGCCGGATCGTGTTCCACGGTCAGCGCGTGCAGGTCGGCGATGAAGAACAGGGCCTCTGCGCGGTGCTGATCCTCTTCGGCCCAGCCCCGCAGTGCTCCCAGGTAGTTCCCGAGTGTCAGGTGCCCTGTCGGCTTCACACCACTAAGGGTCCGCGTCATCTCTCTCGTCTCCTGAACTGCTGGTCCCGGGACCGCCGCGCCCACCGGCCGGCTGCGAGGAGATACGCAAAACGGCCGCCGAGGCGGCGGCCGTTGTCTGCATGCACTGTGGGGCGGCCGCCGTCAGGCGGGCCACCACTGCTGGACGAGTGCACGCGTTGTCATGGGCCCCACCGTACGCCCAGATCCGTGCCCTGGCACGGGTTTGAAGCGTCCCCGGCCCCTCGTGTAGTGTTCTCCGAGTTGCCACGGAGCCCTACGGGCCTCACGGCAGCCCCTCACGCCAGACCGGCGGCACAACCACTACTGCACGGCTCCCGAACGGGACGGATTTCGGCATGCCGGAATTCAGACCAGCGGCTCGATTATGAGCCACCGGGAAAAGGCACTAAAGTAGTGATCACGCCGGAAGGCGCGAACAACCCCCTCCGACGGGGAATCGGATTCACATTCGAGCCGTCAGCTTCCTTCACCGGGAGCCCGGAACGAAAAGCGGATCTGATAGAGTCGGAAAGGCCGGAAAGCGAAAGCCGGACGGCCGCCCCGCTCCAGCAGGGAGCCGGAAACGGAAAGCGGAAACGCCGAACG